>CAWUXP010000226.1:0-26626 GCA_963926495.1 Candidatus Ilumatobacter herschelensis | reverse complement strand
CTCGTCGGCGCCAAGAGCAAGGGCGCACTACTGCAGGAGCTCGAGGAATTCCTTTCAAACAGCTGACCCCGTTTCCCCTCACGCAGGGGCAGCGAGGCGAACCAATCCGAGATTTGCAGCGCCGCCTCGGTGCCGCCGGGTGCGCCCCGGTAGGTGCCGAGGCGGGCTTCTTTTGCGTGTCTACGGTCGAAGCCGTCGTGCGCTTCCAAGACGCCCGTGGGCTCAACATCGACGGCATCTGTGATGAGCAGACCTGGCTCGCGATCATCGAAGCCGGTCACCGTCTCGGTGACCGCACCCTCCTCCTCAAAGCGCCCCAGTTGCGCGGTGACGACGTCGAAGAACTCCAGCGGGCCCTCAACCATGTCGGTTTCGACTGTGGCCGCCCTGACGGCATCCTGGGGCCAGCGGCCATTCGAGCGCTCACCGACTTCCAGAAGAACTGCGGCCTCACCGCGGATGGCATCTGTGGCCGTAAGACGGTCAAAATGCTCGACGTTCTCCGCCGGCAAAGTGGATCCGGCCCCGGCGTAGCGTCCGTCCGGGAACATGAATCGATACGCACGCCGACCTCACTCGACTCGCTGCGTATCGTCGTCGGCCAGTTTGGCGGGCTCAGCTCTGTGGGCCGCTCCGTTGCTCGGTCCCTTCGCCAGAATGGCGCGACGGTGATGTCAACCGATGAATACGAGGCCGGTGCGCAGGCAGCAGCGGCAAACCAGTTCGAGGCAAAGATGTACATAGGTTTTGAAGCACGCCCGAACCTCTGTTGCGACATCTCATACTTCGCGGTACCTTCGTTCGTTTCCGTTGGTGGACGTTCTCTTGCAGCCCACATTGTCCAGCAGTTCGATGGTGCGCTCCCCATGACACCGACACTGCGCGGCATGCGTCTGCCGGTACTCCGCGAGACTCAGATGCCCGCTGTCCTCTGTTCGATGGGTCCAGTTCGCGAAGTAGTGGATGCAACAAGTCTGATCACTCAAGCCGTCGTTGAAGCCGCCCGGCGATGGAGCGACGGCCCCCTGCCGATGCCTGACGCCTAACGCAGGCACCGGGTGGCCATGCTCATCGGACGGAAGGCCAGGCTGTGCTACCGAAGCAACCTCGCGCTCGCGCGTGAGACTTTATCCACAGATGTCCACACATGGTGTGTGTATCCCTCGAGTGGATCTTCAATTTGGCACCACTACACGCCGTCACTGCCGGACATACGACCACTGTATGTGGTCCTGTGTCTCATCAGCTGACAAATTGTGGACAAGCCTGCGCCTCGTCCCCCACCTGAGGTTGACCTGTGGATAAACTACGTTGCTGTAATTTGACGTTATGAGTTGTGTTTCAGCTCGTCATCAGACGGTAAATGCGCTCAAGATCTTCAAGGTCGGCGAAGTCAATCGTGACTCGACCACGCTTCGCACCCATCGTCACCGCCACACGTGTATCAAGCCGATCGGCCAACAATTCCTCAAGTTCCAAGAGTCCCGGCGGCCGAAGCTGCGTCGCTGGCGTCAGACCCGCACCATCAATCGGCGTCGCACCCGTCCGCACTGGCTCTTCAGTAGCGCCTGGTTCGGCCGGTGGTGTCACAAGGCCACGAACTGCCTGCTCCATCGAACGAACAGTCCAACCTTCGGCCACAGCAGCGCGTGCCAATGACTCTTGACGCGCCCGATCCGGTGTACCAAGCAGAGCTCGTGCATGTCCTGCTGAGAGTTGACCATCTGCGAGTAGACTTTGCACTGCAGGCGGTAGACCCAGCAAGCGAATAGTGTTCGTTATGACCGAACGACTCTTTCCGACGCGAGTCGCCACCTGGTCGTGCGTCATCTCGAAGTCTTCAATGAGTTGCTGGAATGCAGCAGCCTCTTCAAGTGGTGTCAGATCCTGCCGATGCAGGTTTTCAACGAGTGCCTGCTCTACCGAACTCACATCGTCGGTCAGACGAATAATCGCAGGGATCGTGGTCAACCCAGCACGCTGCGCGGCACGCCAGCGTCGTTCGCCAGCAATCAGTTCGTACTGGCCATCTCCTCCCGGCGCCGGACGGATGAGAATCGGCTGCAACACGCCCATTTCCGAAATCGACGCCGCTAGTTCGACGAGGCCCTCTTCGGCGAAGTGAACCCTGGGCTGATTGGGATTCGGTGCAACAGAAGCCGTGGGCACTTCAGCCAAGATGGCGCCGTCGCCTGCGTCAGCGACTTCGCTTGCGGGTATCAAGGAGCTGAGCCCCTTTCCGAGACCACTACGACGTGACACGAGCATGCACCTCTTTTGCTGCGTCGCGGTAGGCAATAGCACCTCGCGACATTGGATCGAATGTATTGATGGGCTGACCGAACGATGGCGCCTCAGACAACCGAACGTTGCGCGGAATGACACTGCGTAGAACCTTGTCACCGAAGTGCTCACGAACTTCAGCCACGACTTGACCTGCGAGCTTGGTTCTGGCGTCATACATGACACACAGAATTGTGCTCATCTCCAGCGTGGGATTGAGATTCCTCTTCACAAGATCGACATTGCGAAGCAACTGACCCAAGCCCTCAAGGGCGTAATATTCGCACTGAATTGGAACCAGTACCTCGGTGGCAGCAGACAACCCGTTGACAGTGAGGAGCCCAAGCGACGGTGGACAGTCGATAAGAACATAGTCGTAGTCATCGATCACCGCGTCAATTGCACGCTTTAAGCGCTGCTCGCGACTAAACGCTGGCACAAGTTCAATCTCCGCACCTGCAAGGTCGAGTGACGCAGGAGCCACGAACAGGTTTTTCACATCTGTCGGCTCGACCACGTTATCCAGCGGTTCCTCGTGCATAAGAACGTGGTACATCGAAAGTTCGAGACCGCGGTTTTCGATGCCGAGTCCTGTCGACGCATTTCCCTGAGGGTCCAGATCGATCAAGAGGGTTCGAAGACCGAGTTCAGCAAGCGACGCACCGAGATTCACGGTAGTAGTCGTCTTACCAACGCCACCCTTCTGGTTGGCCACCGCCATGATGCGAGGCAGCGTTCGTCCAACCGGAGCGGGCACCTGAGGCACCCCTGAAGGTTCACTTGCAGTGGGGGAGGAGGGCTCCTCGGTATCCGACACACATTCTCCAAACGACAGTCAACTTGTCCCGTTTGGGACGTGACTACTGTGCCTCATTTCCCGCCGCGTTACAACTATCTCTGCCCGGTTTCACGTGAAACATTTGACGGCGTCATCACGCAGCACGCAACCCTCAACATTCGCGTGACGCGCGGTGTTTCACGTGAAACATCCCTCAAGTCAGCTAACACCGTTGTTATCTGACTTGAGGGATGGCGTAAAGTCCCTGATCAAGACATAGATTTTCGTGCAAAACAGACCACACGACTATCTGACGGTACCCGCACCAGATCCAGAGAATCCACCAGTGCAGCATCCCACCGATCCCCGGACGGAGGCTCGCTGATGATAATCACGCCCACCTCCCCGAGGCACCGAACGCCGGTCCGGAGTGTGAAGTCAGGCGGCCCAAATCCCCGCGCTACTACCGCATCAAAGCCAACGTGCCCTTGGCGGATGGCGTCGTCGACATCCGCCGCCACCACGGTGACATGGTCGAGTTGCATCCGACGAACCATCCGAGACAGAAAATCAGTCCGTTTCGTCCGACGATCTAACAGCGTGATCGCGAGGTCGGGCCTGTCGACGGCTAGTACCAACCCAGGCACACCTCCCCCAGCACCCAAGTCAATCACTGATCCTGAAACACCATCCAACGCCGACACAAAGGCCCGAGCGTGTTCGATCACCTCATCGATGGGTCTCTCCCCCAAAAAGCCGAGGCGCTGGGAAGTTCCCAGCGCCTCATGCAATTCTTGTTCAACCTGATCCTCATTCACAAAGATCAGTATGTCAGCAGGCCGGCTCGACCATCACCATCGGTCAGGCCGGCTCGACGACAACCCGACGATACGGATCCTCGCCGGAGGAGGTGCTGACCACACCATCTTCGTCGTTCAACGCGTCGTGGATGACCTTACGGTCGGCCGAGGTCATCGGCTCCAACGAACGGGCGCTGCCGCTGTCGCGCACCTGACCAGCAACCTCGGCAGCAAACTTCGACAACGCCGCGGAACGGCGCTCGCGGTAACCCGCAACGTCGATCCGCAAGCGTGTTTCATGATCACCGAGACGGCGCTGCGCTGCGACGCGGACTAAGTCCTGCACAGCGTTCAGTGTGCGCCCGCCGGGCCCAACGAGGAGACCGAGGTCATCGCCGTGCACGTGCACGTCAAGTTCAATTCCGTCGACGGTCAGTTCGGCTGTGCTGGTTCCGCCGAAAGCGGCAACCAGGTCATTCATGAACGACACTGCTGCATCGCCAACTTCCTGCGGTGTCACGTTTGACTGGGGGCGCTCGTCGTTGCTCATCTTATTCTCCTGGGTCTTACCGTTACGACTGTTGCTGCGGGATCGGGTCTTCGGCTCGCTACTACTCGCTGCCTCATGGTTCTCCGACACGTCGTCAGATTCGGCATCTGTTCGAACGTCGTCTGTGGCCTTTGACGCCTTGTCTGTTTGCTTCTTGCCACCAACTGATTGGCCACGTGGCTTATCGCTCTTGGTTTTACGACGCCGCTCCGGCTTGGCACGGACCGGGCTCGGTTTCACCCGCGCGCGAAGCCGAGCCTGACCGCGCGTTCGATTGAAAAGGCCCGGCTTGGGCTCTTCGAGCACGTCGAATTCAGCCTCGTCGGCTCCGACGCCCAGTTGATCGAGTGCAGCTTCTCTCGCTTCCTCGATGGTTTTGGCAGTGGTTTCCACCCATTCCATATGATTTCTCTCTTTCCTTCGACAGGCCACCGCTTCATGCGGTCAGCACACGATCTTGTGCGTCAGCGTTTCTTTTTGCCCGACGACTTTGGACGATTCTTAGCCTGCTTCGCGCGGGCCGCTTCAGCTTCCTGACGCGTAGGTGTCGGACGGCCCTTTCCAGAACCAGACGGTGCCGGACGAACCACAGCAGGTTTCTTCGTACCGTTTTTGGTCGGAGTGACACGCTTATTGGTCACCGGCGACGGCTTTTCTGGCTTCGCAGCCGATTTCATTGCCTTGCCAGCGCCGTCACCCTTAGCCGCAGCAAGGTCCCGCTTAGCCTGAGCGAGCATCCCGCCGGACTCGCCGCTCTTCTTCGACTCTTCCCGAGCCGCATCGCCGGCGCGCTGGGCCTGACGACCAAGTGACTCGTCGCCACCGTAAAACTTCTTGGTGATGTAGTACTGCTGAAGAATACGGAGCAGTGTTTGGAAGATGTAGTAAAAGACGAGGGCCGACAGGAAGAAGATTTGAAACACGGCGAAAAACACCGGTAGGTACTGCATCAGCTTCTGCTGCGTCGGTGACATTGTCGGGCTAATTGCCGCGCGGGCTGCCACCATCTTCTGCTGAGCAAAGTACAACGCACCCAACGCAACCACCAGCATTGTGTAGATCAGGCCTTCCCGGACGCCATTACCAATCGCCTGGAACGCAGAGAGGTCGAGGTTGAAGCCCCACGCTGGCATGTCTGTTCGACCGTAGAGCGACAGGTACAAGTCAGAATCCTGGGCAAGGAAGCGGGGGATGAAACCCTGCACGGTGTCGTCACTCCCGATGGCGCGCAGCGTTGCTGCTGCGACTTCCTTGGCACCATTCGTCTCAGATGGTGTGTAAACGAGTCCCCGCAAGATACGGAACATCACCAGGAAGATCGGCATTTGCGCCGCAATCGGTAGGCATGAAGCCATCGGATTGACTTTGTGCTCTTGGTAGAGCTTCATCATCTCTTCGTTGAGCTTCTGGCGATCGTTCCGATGTTCGTTTTGCAGCTTGCGCATTTCTGGCGCGAGCCTTTGCATCTCCAACATGCCCTTGGTGCTCTTGAGTGTCAACGGCGTGGTGATTGCCATGACCACCGCAGCAATAAGCGCGATGGAAATGATGTAATCGTTGGTGAGGCTGTAGAACCAGGCGAGTAATCCAGCGGGAATTTCGAACATCGGTCAGCCGCCTTTCTTTTGAGTGGGGGACACAAGTATCGGAGTAAGCAGTGCGCGCGGGTCAGCGCCGTGGCATTCGCACGACACCATTAAGAACGGCCGAGTAGGAACAGGGTCGACACCCGAGGGGCCGAGTGGTCGGCATCGCACAAGACGACGAAGGCTCAACCATGCGCCCCGTCGGACGCCATGGACCACGACCGACTCTCGGGCGTATGCCGAGCAGGATGGGAAGAAGCGGCAGGGTGAAGGACGACCTTCTCTGGCACGTTGATACAAGGTGATCGCACCAAGCACCTGACGTTGTAGCCAAGTGGCATAACCGGGTTCACAATCACCATGAGGAGGGTAAACACAGGTGCAGACCATCTCGGTGGTCATCGCTAGCAGGTCGGAGTCCGGAAGCTCAATGACCTGCTCGCAGGTCATAAATACGCTCGCGAATGCTGTGCTGCATCGAGAAGGGCAGCGGCACGGGTTTCAAGTTCTGCGAACGTCAGTTCGCTCATGGACGGTTGTCCTCCGAAGAGATACAACCCACCTGGGACATGCATGACACCAAGAATTGCACGTAGTCGCCGCCGAAGCAGGTTGCGGGTCACAGCAGAGCCCACCGCACGGCTGATCGCAAAGGCCACCTGCGGAGGCGAAATACTCGGATCGTTGACAAACGAGCACCACATGGCGTCACTTCGGACGCGCACGCCTTCCCGTCGGAGACGGGTAAAAGAATCGCGATCACAGACTCGACGAATCGAGTCAGGCGGAGAGACGTGTGCGGCCCTTGTCACGGCGGGACTTCAGCACAGCGCGACCGGCGCGGGTGCTCATGCGGGCGCGAAATCCGTGCTTACGGTTCCGGCGGCGGTTGTTTGGTTGAAATGTGCGCTTCACGATGTTCTCTTTCGGACGTGTCGAATCAACGTCCCGGAGGGAAACATGTGCCCTGGTGGACACTTCCTAGGGACTGACCAAATGAGACTACGGCGCGCGAGGGGCGTCTCCCAACCACCTCGGTCAGGCACCTGCCCGCGAACGTCACTGTGATCACGTCTCAACGGACGAACAGAAAGATGCCGAGTACTGATTTGGTGGATCGTGGCGGCCACCTGGTTCCTCACAGTTCACCCGCTTCGCCGCTCAAACAACATCAATGTAAGTTATTCACATCAAATGAGGTCCAACGTAACACCAGCGTATGACGTGTTTTTGAGCGAGTTACGGTTCTGTTTACAACCTGCTATGTTCAGACGCTCGCCACCGACTCAGCACATTTCCACATCTTGTGGACAACTGTGTGGACAGAGTCGGTTGCTAACCAACCCACCCCGAGTGGAAATACTACGTTCGAAGGAAATTGACACCAGGTGAGTGACGCTGATGATGTATGGACACAAGTCACGCTGTTCCTGCGTTCCCAACTCGCTGAGTCAGTTTGGTTTTCAACCTTTCAGGAAATCATCCCGCTCGAAGCAGACAGCGCCGTGCTGCGGTTGCTCGCACCGTCTGCCTATGTTCGTGACCGGATTTTGACCCGTTATCTTCCGCTCGTCACCGACGCCCTCGATGAAGCCGGGGAAGGGCACCGCTCCATCGACATCGAAGTTGCAAAATCTGATGCGGTCGACGACGAACCGGCGTCAACTCATCAGAACCTGGCAACGCCCGCACCGACGGACACAGGCAGCGACATACGCAACCATGTCGATGACACAGGGTTAAACCCACGCTATACCTTCGAAGAATTCGTCAAGGGAGCGTCCAACCAGTTTGCGCTGGCCGCTGCACTCAGGGTCGCCGAAACTCCTGGTAGATCCTATAATCCGCTCTTTATTTACGGCTCAGCGGGTCTGGGTAAAACACACCTGCTCCACGCCATTGGCCACTACGTCCACGACAACTACCAACACCACGAGGTGCGGTACGTCTCGACGGAGACATTCATGAATGAGTACGTCGATGCCATTCGACAGAACACCACCAGCGCACTTCGCCGGCGCTATCGCGACGTCGATGTTCTCTTGATCGACGACATCCAGTTCATTGCTGGCAAGGAAGGGCTTCAAGAAGAGTTCTTCCACACGTTCAATTCGCTGCATGGTGCGAATAAGCAAATCGTCATCAGTTCCGATCGCATGCCGGATGCCATCCCAACACTCGAGGAACGCCTCCGCGGCCGCTTCAAGTGGGGATTACTGACCGACATCCAACCACCCGACCTGGAAACCCGTACGGCGATTCTCCGGAACAAGGCAGAGCGCGATCGCGTCGAAGTCCCAAATGAAACGCTTGACTTCATCGCGACCAACATCTCGACCAACATTCGAGAACTAGAAGGTGCACTCATTCGGGTCACCGCGTACGCCAGCCTCAGCGGCGAGCCCATCACCACCGAACTTGCCCAAGCACAACTCGCGGATCTCATGGTCGACACAAAGCCCAAACACCGCACCGACGAAGAGTTGCTCGCCGAGATCGCTGGTATTCTGAAATTCGAAGTCGAAGCTCTGAAGGGCAAGAGCCGTCAGCGGCCCCTCGTGACCGCACGTCAGATCGCCATGTACGTCTTCCGTGAGATGACTGACCTTAGCTATCCCGCAATCGCTCGGCTGTTCGGCGGCCGTGACCACACCACTGTCATTCACGCAAACGAGAAAATCCAGCGATTGATGAGCGAACGCAAACAGATCTACGATCAAGTCACCGACCTCCAACAGCAGCTCAAAGCATGACCCATCGCACACAACAGCGTCGTCGAATTGCCACCGTTAGCGCGAGGCAATGCAAGCTCCGCGCGAATATTGGTGGACAACTGCTCCAAGGCAGGGGACGCGCAAGCGCGCAAGTCTCACTCGAAAAGGGGACAACGTATGGTTGTCCACCGGACCACACGCGTGTAAGCCGCGACCTGGGGAGAACCGGTCCATCCATTGTGGAAGGCCGCGACGGCTCTACGCTGCAGGAATGGTGGGTTGTCCCCAATCCACAGCACCTACTACTTACATTGTTCTTTGAAACATCCCTGCATGAGGAGAAGTGCCCACTGTGAAGTTTCGTTGCGAACGTGACGTCTTGGCCGATGCTGTTGGATCGGCAGGTCGTGCCGCCACCAACCGCACTGGCACCCTGCCGGTGTTGGCCGGTGTGCGCATGGAGGTGGTTGGCGATTCGTTGACCATCACCGGTACCGACCTTGAACTGACCATCCGCCTGTCGATTGAAGTTGGTGGTGAACGTGATGGTGCCGCCGTGGTCCCTGCACGCCTCGTCGCTGACATTGTCAAGGCGCTTCCGTCCGGCGCCGTCGAGATTGACTTGGCCGACGGCGCCTCTGGTGTTGAAATGTCAATCAGTGCTGGCCGATCGCAATTCTCTGTCCGTCCGCTGTCCCTCGACGACTACCCCGTCCAGACCGAGCCGGCTGGTGATGCAGTAACCCTGCCGGCTGCTGACATGGCAGAAGCGCTTCGCCAAGTCGTGCGTGCTGCTTCGACCGATGACGCACGTGCGGTGCTTACTGGCGTGCTTTTGGCCTCCGAAGATGACGGTCTCCGCATGGTGGCCACCGATTCGTACCGTCTGGCCGTGCGCGACCTGCCTGACTCGTCGATGCTCGGTTCCGGTCAAAAGGTTCTGATCCCTGGCCGTGCGCTCAATGAGTTACAGCGGTTGATGGGCAACGCGGAAACGCTGACCGTTCGCTTGGGCGAGCGCGAAGCAACGTTCGAAGCTGGTTCGACTCGCTTAAGCACGCGCCTTATCGAAGGAGAATTCCCGAACTATCGCAATCTGCTTCCGTCGAGCTACCCAAACTTGCTGACAGTCAGCAAGGTCGCGATGATCGAGGCGATTCGTCGTGTCAAAATCCTTGCGCAGGACTCGACTCCTGTCCGGATGACCCTGGGTGGCGACACCGTGCAGCTCACGGCAATCACCCAGGATGTCGGCAATGCTGTCGAAGAACTCGATGCCAGCTACGATGGGGCCGAAATGACCGTGGCGTTTAATCCGGATTATCTGCTCGCGGGCATTGACGCGATCGATGCAGATGATGTCACGCTTGCAACGATGGATCCCATGAAGCCAGCGGTCCTCCGCGGCGTTGGTCAGGACGACTACCTGTACTTACTTATGCCAGTGCGCGTTCCATAACCGTCGTTCGTAACCGCTGTTCCTGACCTTCGTCGAAAGCCTGCCTATGTGGCGTGGATGACCTGGCCGGTGGCAGGGATGTTCGCAAACTTTTTGACGTCGACGCGGACCAACTCAGCTGCGGCTCACGTTGAAAGCACTGGATTGGTTGCGCTGTCGCCTGCAACATCAATGATCCAGCCGTTTTCGAAAGTACACAACCCCCCTCGACGCGCCCAACTTATGCAACGGAGCGACGATCCCGTCGAGCCAGGCACTGCGTCTCTGATGAATCCAATTACCATGTTCTAGAAATTGGCGTGTAAGCTGACAGATCTGTTAGCGCGATCTACAGCGCGACAATTACGGAATGGGATAGATATGACGAGCGATCGGAAGAAAAAGTGGTTATCTGTGTTCACAGCAGCGTCACTGGCAATGTCATTGGGAGTACTTCAGTTCTCAACTGTCAGCGCGGCTCCAGGCGAAAACGCCTTCGATGTGCCCGGATTAAACGCGCTCAACACCAGGGGTAGTGCGGAAGTCCTAGACATTTCGTGCGCAGCTCCGGGTGATTGCTCGGCTGTCGGCACCTACTTGAACGACGACAGCGACCAGGTTTTTGTGGTGTCACAGGTCGCTGGTGTCTGGGGTACGGCGATCGATGTACCTGGATTGAAGGCGAGCAACATCGGCGCCTATGCAGACGCGCCATCGATCTCTTGCCCGGCTCCGGGTTATTGTTCTGCTGTCGGTACCTACTCCAACGACAGCGGCACCCAGGGTTTTGTGGTGTCGCAGGTTGATGGTGTCTGGGGCACTGCGATAGATATGCCTCAAATAATCGACCCTGGCTTCGATTACGCCGAGAGTGGGGCGGAAATTTTTTCGGTCTCTTGCGCGGCTCCGGGATACTGTACGGCTGGCGGCATCTACGACTCCGACGACGACGGGTACCAGGCTCTTGTGGTGTCGCAGGTTGATGGTGTCTGGGGTACGGCAACCAATGTGCCTGGAATGTTCGACCTAAACGACAACGGGATTTACGCCTTAGTCAATTCGGTCTCTTGCGCGGCTCCGGGATACTGTACGGCTGGCGGCATGTATCAAGACGGGATCAGAAACACCCATGGTTTTGTGGTGTCGCAGGTCGATGGTGTCTGGGGTACGGCAACCAATGTGCCTGGATTAAACGCGCTCGACACCGGGGGTTCTGCAGGAGTCGAGTTGATGTCTTGCGCGACTCCGGGTAACTGTTCGGCGAGCGGCGTCTATGCAGACTTGAACGAAAGCACCCAGGTTTTTGTGGTGTCGCAGGTCGATGGTGTCTGGGGTACAGCGATCGATGTGCCTAATTTGAAGGCGCTCGCCACCGACAATTATTCGTCCATCAATTCGATGTCTTGCGCGACCCCAGGTAACTGTACGGCTGGCGGCACCTACTTCACGCCCGACAACAGCCATGGTTTTTTGGTGTCGCAGGTCGATGGTGTCTGGTACTCAGCGGCTGACGCGAATGGATTGAAATCGCTGAACACCGCCGGTGCATCGCAAGTGGATTCGGTCGACTGCGTTTCGCCTGGAAACTGTGTTGCAGGTGGTTTCTATTCCACGCCTGACACGATCGCCATCGGCGCCACTGAATATTTCGCGTATTACTTGGTTCAGACGGGGGGGCTCTGGGGCCCTGCCACCCGCATTCCTGGCTTGGGGATCCTCGAATCTGACAACGACGGTGAGGTGAACGCCCTCGCTTGTGCACCCGACGGTACGTGCGTGGCCGGCGGCTATTACTCGTCTGAGTCCATTGATCCTATTACAAGAGGCAACTTTGCGGCCTTTGAGGGGCTGGCTCAGGTCGTAGACCAGGGATACCTATTTGAACTTCCCATCATTCCAGGAGGAGTGACCCCAACGCCAGAGGGGTCGGTTACCACGGTGGCTCCGTCACGGCTTGTTGAGACTCGCGACGGTCTCAACGACAAGACTGTTGATGGTCTCTTCCAAGGGATCGGAAAAGTCAAGGCGGGCTCGACTACGCGGTTCCAAGTGGCCGGACGTGGAGACGTCCCCGAGGGCGCTGCAGCAGCACTGCTGAATGTCGGATCGATCCGTGCTGATGGCCCTGGGTATTTCACGGTTTGGTCATGTGAAGGCGATCCGCCGCTGGCATCCCACGTCAACTTCGGGCTCGCGACTGTGGTCTCGAACCTGGTTCTCACAGGACTCAACGACGACGGCGAAGCCTGCATCTATTCCCTCGCAGCCAGCGACCTCATTGTCGACATCAACGGATACGTTTACGAAAAAGTCCTTAACTGACAGTCAGGATTGATCCTGAACGCTGACAGGCCGGTGCCCTTGGGTGCCGGCCTGTCGGTTATTCAGCAAAGCAGCACGCCACCGTCAACCGGACTTGCTTGGTGCTTCGTTCTCATCTTCGATTCGGCTTCACCTCATGCCGCCACCTGCTCAGGACCAAGCGGCCTAACATTGCAACTGTGATCGTCGAGCACTTAGAGCTGATCGATTTTCGCAACTATACGCAAGGTTCTTTCGATCTGACCTCGGGCACCACGGCGATCATCGGGGGTAACGGGCAAGGCAAGACGAACCTCGCAGAGTCACTTGCCTACCTCGCGACGCTTGCTAGTTTCCGAGGGGCGCCCAACGACGCACTTGTCAGAGCTGGCGCCCTGCAGGCGATCATTCGCGCAATTGTGCGTCACGACGACGGCCGCGAGACCTTGATTGAGGCCGAATTGGTCGCTGCGGGACGTAATCGTGTGCAGGTCAACAAGCAGAAATTGTTACGCGTACGCGATTTGCTCGGCGCAGTGCGCGTTACCGTTTTTTCGCCAGACGATCTCATCTTGGTTAAGGGCGGACCAGGCGATCGGCGTCGCTACATGGATGACACACTTGTCGCACTCGCGACCAAGTACGACGCGATCCGACTTGAGATCGACCGGATCGTCAAACAACGCAACACCCTGCTCAAGCAAGCCAACGGCCGTCTGACCGACGACATTGAAGTCACGCTCGACGTGTGGGACATGAAGTTTGCCGAAATTGCCGATCAGTTCGGATACGCCCGAGCCACGCTTATTTCGAGAATCACACCGATGGTCCAGGGCGCGTACGAACGTCTTGCCGGTGTCACGACACACATTGAGTTGACGTACGAACCGCAATGGCGTCAGATTGGTCTCATCACGGCCCTGCAGGCCGTACGTACTACTGATGTCCGTCGTGGCGTTTCGACGGTTGGTCCACATCGGGACGAGTTGAGCTTCACGATCAATGGGCTACCTAGTCGGACTCATGCGTCCCAAGGCGAGCAGCGCACACTTGCTCTTGCGTTGCGCCTCGCCGCGCATCAGCTGGTCACCGAGCGCACCGGATCCGCACCGGTGCTCGTGCTTGACGATGTACTTTCCGAACTCGATGACGGTCGTGCGACAGCACTCCTCGAACACATTCCGCCCGGTCAAGTAATCATTACGACGGCGAGCGAACTTCCACGCGCGGCACAAGCCGACCGAATCATTCGGATCGAGGGCGGCAGAGTTGTCGAATAGTGACGCTGAGTTTGCAATGAGCGGGGCACTCGGATGCCGCTGACTTGATCTGCCACCGGGTTCAGGTCTGTGGCATGCAGCATGGTCGTAGCCGCCCTGTCGGTGCGCCTGCTCGTTCAGCCTGCAACGCTGACGATTACCGATCGTTCGGTTGGCTTGCGTTCGAGTCTTCCAACCGGCAGCTACGGTTAACCCTCTAATGGTTGAGCCGGTGCCGATCACGAAGTCGCTCGACGGAATCATGAAGTCGTTGCGGGGGACCGATCGGATTCAGATTGGCGGGGTGTTCGGCAAGTGGGCCGACGCCGTTGGCCCGAACGTCGCAGCGCACGTTCGGCCGGTACGACTCGATCAGGGCGTCCTGACCGTCGAAGCTGACGATGTGGCATGGGCTACGCAGGTCAAGTTTCTGTCCGGCACGATCATCGCTCGGCTCGAAGAAGTTGCCCGTGTTCAGGTGGAACGCGTCGAAGTGCGCGTCGCACGTACGCGTTGATTTGCTGTCGCGGCCATCCCCCATGCGTGGCACAAAGCTTTCGGTCGGCCCGGTCGCCAGCGCCTTGCGAGGCTGTCGAAATCAATGGGTATATGTGTTCTGACAATCGTGTAGTTTGCTGCGCCGAATCTGCATGTCTGTCACACCCATGGAGTAGACTTAAGCTCAATTGCGGAAAGGGTTTGCAGCCGGTCTGATGCACCTGGCGCAAGCGCTCTTATCGCTTCGAAAAGCACGGCGTGCTTGCGCCGTGTCCGACGACTTGAAGACATCGAGGTTCGAGTGTCCAACGACACCGCTGACACCCCCGCCGACACCGGCGCCGACACCGGCGCCGAGCAGGCCTCCGAGCGCACGCCGACGCCCGCTGCCAAGACGAAGTCCGATCCACCCGCCGCCTATGGCGCCGCGCAGATCCAGGTGCTCGAGGGCCTTGATCCGGTCCGTAAGCGCCCGGGTATGTACATCGGCTCGACCGGTCTCCAAGGTCTGCACCATCTGATCTGGGAAGTCGTCGACAACTCCGTCGATGAGGCAATGGCTGGCGTTTGTGACCGCATTGTCGTCACGCTGCTTGCCGATGGTGGTTGCCGTGTCGACGACAATGGTCGTGGCATCCCGGTCGATCCGTACCCATCGGGTGAACATAAAGGCAAAAGCGCTGCCGAAGTTGTGCTCACTGTTTTGCACGCCGGTGGCAAGTTCGGTGGTGACGACAGCGGTTACAAGGTGTCTGGCGGCCTCCACGGCGTCGGTGTCTCGGTGGTCAACGCCCTGTCGACGCGCCTCGAAATCCAAGTTGACAAGGGTGGCGTCCGCTACGAGCAGACATATCTCGATGGTGGCCAGCCGAAAGCAAAGATGGAACAGGTCGGTGAGACGCCTTCGAGTGGCCGAAAAACCGGCACCAGCATTTCGTTCTACCCCGACCCTGGTATTTTCCAGGCCGAAGGCACCGAGTTCGTTGCGCGCACCGTACTTGACCGCCTTCAGATCATGGCGTTCCTCAACAAGGGTCTCGAAATCGTCTTCAAAGACGAGCGCGCCGAGCGAGAGCAAGAGGTCACGTTCCAGTACAACGGCGGCCTCGTCGACTTCGTTAAGCATCTGAATGCTTCGAAGGAGCCACTCTTTTCGAAGGTCTGCAGCTTCGAAGATGAAGACGCCGACGAGGGCATGGAACTCGACATCGCCATGCAATGGAATACCGGGTACCACGAGGGCATCCACGGGTATGCCAACGGCATCTCCACCACCGAGGGTGGCATGCACGTCGAGGGCTTCAAGACGGCGCTCACCTCAGTCGTCAACAAATACGGCAAAGAGAAGAACCTCATTAAGGAAAAGGACGCGAACCTCACAGGCGACGACGTGCGTGAGGGCCTCACGGCGATCGTCACGGTCAAGCTGCGCGAACCGCAGTTCGAAGGCCAAACCAAGGCCAAGCTTGGCAACGTGCCTGCCCGCTCGTTCGTCCAGAAGGCAACATACGCCCGCATGGTCGAGTGGATGGACGAGAACCCCGCCGAGGCAAACAAGATGGTCAAGAAAGGCCTCGCAGCTGCTCAGGCGCGCGACGCAGCAAAGAACGCGCGTAACGCGATCCGCCGCAAGACAGCGTTGTCCGGCGCAGGCATGCCCGACAAGTTGAAAGATTGTTCGTCGAAGAACGCTGCCGAGTCCGAAATTATGATCGTCGAAGGCGACTCTGCTGGCGGTACTGCCGTTGATGCTCGCGATCCACGAACGCAGGCGATTCTCCCGATTCGCGGCAAGATCTTGAACGTCGAGCGGGCCCGCATTGACAAGATGCTGAAGAACACTGAAATCCAAGCATTGATCACCGCAATCGGCGCCGGTGTCGGTGACGAGTTCGACGTCGAAAAGTGCCGCTATCACAAAGTCATCTGCTTGGCGGACGCCGACGTCGATGGCAGCCACATCCGTACGTTGCTGCTGACGTTCTTCTTCCGCCAGATGCGTGAGATGGTCGAGGCCGGCTATTGCTATATCGCTCAGCCGCCGCTCTATTCGACCGAGATTGGCAAGGAGAAGGTCTACCTTAAAGATGATTTGGCCAAGGCTGCATTCTTGGCTGAACGACCAAACCACAAGAAGCAGTTCCAGCGTTTGAAGGGTCTCGGCGAGATGGACTGGGAAGAGCTTCGTGGCACGACTATGGATGCCAGCACGCGCACACTGCTCCAGGTCACGGTCGAAGAAGCTGCTGAGGCCGATCACATCACGTCGGTCCTCATGGGCGACGACGTGCCCAGCCGCCGCGAATTCATCGTCAAGAACGCCCGCGACGTCCAGAACCTCGACTTCTGACCACACCGTTTCAGTTGGGGTCAGACCCCAACTGAAACGGCAGTACGAACAGCACGACGAACCAGAAATGATCAACACCCATGACTGACACCACTGACGACACACCAACCGGCGGTTCGATCCAGCCGATCGCGCTGAACGAGGAAATGGAGAGCTCGTTTCTCGAGTACGCCATGTCGGTCATCATGTCGCGCGCTCTACCAGATGTTCGTGACGGCCTCAAGCCAGTGCACCGCCGGATTATCTGGGACATGGAAGAGCAGGGCTTTCGCCCGGATCGCGGCCACGTCAAGTGCGCCCGCGTCGCTGGTGACACGATGGCCCGTTTCCACCCGCACGGCGACTCCGCCATTTATGCCGCTCTCGTGCGTATGGCCCAGCCGTTTTCGTTGCGCCATCCGCTGATCGATTTCCACGGCAACTACGGATCGCCTGATTTTGGTCCGGCCGCGTCGCGTTACACCGAGTGTCGACTTGACCCGCTCGCGATGGAGTTGCTCGCGGGGATCGACGAAGACACCGTTGACATGATCCCGAACTACGACGGGACAACCGAAGAGCCCATCGTGCTCCCGGCGCGGTTCCCCAACCTGCTGGTCAACGGTAGCCAGGGCATTGCTGTCGGCATGGCTACCAACATCCCGCCGCACAACCTCGGCGAGGTAATCGACGCTGTCGTGCATCTCATTGACCATCCTGACGCTGACGCTGACGCACTCATGGAATTCGTCAAGGGCCCGGATTTTCCCACCGGTGGGCAGATTCTCGGCAGGGCCGGGATCGTGGATGCGTATCGGACCGGCCGGGGCTCGGTCAAGACCCGCGCCAAGGCATCGATCGAAGAAGGCAAGAACGGCCGCTACGAAATCATCGTCACCGAACTGCCGTACCAGACCTCCTGCTCGGCAATTGCGGCGCGTATCCAGCAGTTGGTCGACAACGGCGACCTTGACGGCATAGCCGATGTCAACGACGGCTCCAACGGCGGTAAGACCGAGCTGATCATCAGCCTCAAGCGCGATGGCAACGCGAACGTGGTGATGAACAACCTGTTCAAGCTCACCCAGCTGCAGTCCACGTTCTCAATCAACATGGTCGCCCTGGTGAAGGGGGTGCCGAAGCAGATCAACCTGCGTGACGCCCTCGTTGCTTATGTTGACCACCAGGTCGAGGTCATCACCCGGCGGACCGAGAACCGGTTGAAGAAAGCCCGGCATCGCGAGCACATCCTGGAGGGGCGCATCAAGGCCCTCGATGTGATCGACGAGATCATCAAACTCATTCGTGCAAGCGATGACGTTGGCATCGCTCGTGATGGTCTGATGGCCACACCGTTTGAATTCTCCGAAATTCAGGCCAACGACATCTTGGACATGCAGCTTCGTCAGCTGACTCGGCTTTCGAGGATCGATCTCCAGACTGAACTCGACGAGCTCCGTCTCAAGATCGTCGACCTGCAAGACATCCTTGACAATCCCGATCGCCTCAACTCGGTTATCAAGGAAGAGATCACGGCAATCCGCGACAAGTTCGCGACCGATCGCAAGTGCGAGCTGACCTACGACATCGGCGAGATGTCGATTGAAGATCTCACCGACGACAAGGAACTGGTCATCGTGATGACCGAGGCCCAGTATGTCAAGGCCGTGCCGGCCGGCTCGTTTAAGACGCAGGGCCGCGGTGGCCGTGGTGTGTCAGGCGGCAAGCTGAAGCTCGACGACATTGTGCGTCATGTGATTTTCACCACCGCGCACGCGCACCTCCTGTTCTTCTCGAACCTCGGCAAGGTCTATCGATTGCGAGCGCTCGACGTTCCTGAGCGTGAGCGCACGGCCAAGGGCATGCCGATCGTCAACCTTTTGCCGCTCATCCCAGGCGAGCGAGTTGAGGCGATTATCGACACCCGTGAGTTCGGTATCGACCGCTATCTGTTCTTCGCCACCAAGAAGGGCACGGTGAAAAAGACGACGTTCACCGAGTACGACAAGAGCCGTCGTGACGGATTAATCGCCATTCATCTGAAGGAAGGCGACGAACTCGTCAAGGTCATTGAGACCAGCGGCGACGACGACATCTTCATGGTGTCCGGCGGTGGCATGACGATTCGCTTCAACGAAAACGATGTCCGCTCGATGGGTCGCACAGCCGCTGGAGTGCGCGGCATGAAGCTGAAGAACGATCAGGATCGAGTCGTGTCTGTTGACGTGGCCCGCGACGAAACGTCTATTTTGATCGTGACCGAGGCCGGATACGGCAAGCGGACTCAGCTCGATAGCTTCAACGTCCAGGGCCGCGGTGGCCAGGGTGTTCGCGGCATGAAGCTCACCGGCAAGAAGGGCGAAGTCGTGGCAGCGTTCATGGTCGGAATTGACGACGAGATCGTTGCGGTTTCCGAGTCGGGGATCACGATTCGAATGGCGGTCAACGAGATCTCCGAACAGGGCCGTGCCGCGACCGGTGTCCGAGTGATGAACATGGATGACGGTGACACGGTGAGCTCTGTCGCATCGATCATTGCAGCCGAAGTGGACGCAGACGACTGATCAGGCCGGCGTCATTCCATCTGGCTCGCGTCGATTGCGTGAGCTAGGTGGGCACCTACCTCACGCCTTTACTGTTCTTGTTAGCCTGACCAAATCGACCTTCGGGTCTCCTTGCTGCCGGTGCAGCCTCCTTCAAATCGAATGAGTGGAGATGGTGATGGATCGACGACAAGAAGATGGTGGCCAGGCGGCTGTGCTGCTGTTGGTGATTGTGGTGGCTGTGGGAATCGCACTCATCAGCGCCCTGGTCGAGTTCGGCGCGATAACCCAGCAGCGTGCCCGCGCTCAGACGGCGGCCGACGCAGCCGCACTGGCATCACTCGATGGTGGAGTGTCCGCAGCTGCAACGTATGCAGAGCGCCATGGTGCGACCGTCGTGTCGTGGTCGCAGGGTCCGGAATCACACCAGGTCACGGTCGTTGTTCGGCTGGGCGACGCCACTGCGACTGCGCGAGCAACAAACGCACCGTGATGGCGAGGTGGGGCCTGGCGCACCCACGCAGCTGAGGCGGTGCAGCTTGACCGGATCATCGTGGGCGGTTTGCGTACACTCAGCGAGGTGAGTGCCACCGAAGAAGACCTCGATTCGTCCATGTCGGACGAGGTCGTCGACGGGCTTCCGTCTGGTGACGGCGAGAACGACGGCCCGAGCACTGCCGAAATCGATGCACTTGATGAGTCCCTGGTCGAGTCGCTTACGGACTACGTATCGGGCCACGAGCCTGAGGCAGAAGGCCAGATCGAAACAGCCGTTTTCGAAGACGATGACTTCAGTGACGATGATTTCGAAGACGACGATCAAACGTTTGACGTCCCGGCGATCGTGTTCGCAACTGAAGGGGGCGACGACGCTGACGCTTCGGACAATGATGACGCTGGCGTAAAAGATGGTCCGACCCCTGATCGCGACGTATCCGACGACATTCTTGAAGAGCTTCGCCGTGCCGACATCGACGGCCCAGTCGTCGATGCTGCGCCTCAGGATGACAGCACGTCAGGTCGACGCCGCCCCAAAAAGCCGGTCGACTACGACCCTGCTCCGGTCCCGATCCCACTCAAAATACCGCGGATTCTCGGGCGTAAGGCGCGTGTTCGCAGGGTTACACGAGTGGTCCGCCACGTTGATCCGTGGTCGGTGTTTAAAATCGCGCTGATCGCGAACATGGTGTTGTACTTGACGCTGTTGACCGCGTCTGTGCTGTTGTGGAATGTTGCATATGCGACTGGAACCATTGAAAATGTTGAGCGATTCTTCGAGTCGTTTGGGTGGCAGTCTTTTGAGTTCAACGGCGGTGAGATTTACCATGCCGCGTGGATCGCAGGCCTCTTCGGGGTCCTCGGCTTGACCGGCCTCATGCTGCTGCTCGCAGCTCTCTTCAATCTCATCACTGACCTGGTGGGCGGCGTCCGATTCACGGTGCTTGAAGAAGAAGTTGTCGAATCACGGTCATCGCCGATGCGCCGTTTTGTGGTGCGCCGGCCCGAGCCCGAGATTCCAGCGGTGCTCCGAGACGCTTCAGGCCCGATCATTCGCGAAGCGATCGTCGACGATTCTGGCCACATCGAACGTTGACAAGGGCATCGTCCTGGCTCGTTCGGGTCGAAAACCGCGCGTGTTGATCTGACTGTCGGCCGATAACATCTCGTACCTGCTGGGGCTATAGCTCAGTCGGTTAGAGCGCATCGCTGATAACGATGAGGTCCCTGGTTCGATTCCAGGTAGCCCCACTCCAGTAACGAGACCCCCGAGCAATCGGTGGGTCTCGTTGCGGTTTTCCGCCGCTGCCGCCGGAGCGGACTGCGCTTGAGGTTGCATTCGCGGGGTGCACCGAACATGCTCTGTGGATGAAGCTGCTGCGCGGTGCAATTTCGGCGATTTTGTTAGCTGGTACTTTTGCTGCGTGCCTTCGCATCCGCGGCACCGGCGGTACGCCACCCCAGCATGGCGGATGGCGGCCTCTCGAGCTCCCGGATCGCTGATGGTCAGCCGAGTTGCCCTGGTTGGCAACGGTGTCACCGGCGGCCGCATCGCAAAACGACTGAATATTGTCGCGCCTGGTTGCCACGTGACCCAGGTCGATCCACGGGGGGACATGTCCGCAGCACACGATGCTGATGTCGCGATCCTCGTGCACGGTGGCCCTCAGATTCGATCAGCAATTCGTCTGGTCGAGATGGGCGTGCCCATTGTGTCAGTAACCGACCGGGTCTCCGATGTGCAGGCGCTACTCGAACTCGACGACACGGCCCGCCTCCAAGGTGTCCCGCTTGTTCTTGGTGCAGGGATGTCTCCGGGCCTGACCGGCTTGCTGGCACGACATCTTGTTGGACAACTCGAATCATGCGAAGAAATTCATATTGCGGTGCACGGCACTGCGGGTCCCGCGTGCGCACGCCAGCAGCACAGCGCATTGGCTGGGCATGCGCATGGGCTGCATGACAGCGAGCTGATCGTGAAGCCGGCAGGCTCCGGCCGAGAACTGTGTTGGTTTCCTGAACCAGTTGGCGCGTATGACTGCTATCGGGCCGAATTGCCGTCACCGATGCTGCTTCACCAGCACTTTCCCGACGTGCATCGGATCAGTGCACGCGTGTCGGCGAACCGACGTGACCGCCTGACGGCACGACTCCCGATGCTCAGCCCGCCCCACATTGAGGGCGGTGTCGGTGCCGTCCGCGTTGAGGTCCGCGGTTGCGATGTCATGGGCAAGCGAATCACATTGATTGCGGGTGTGGCCGAACTGGTCGCGACGAGTGCCGCAGCGACTGCGACCGCCTTTGCCGGTGCACTCCTTGATGGGTCGATCCGCGCTGGCGTTGTCTCCAGCGGGGCTCCTGAACTCGACACCCTCGGTCTATTACACACAATTGAACGGCTCGGTGTCCGCCTCCAAGAGTTCACCGGCATCGCGCACCCCGGCCCGACGAAGAGACCACATGACTGAGACCGCCGCCGCGTCGTCCGACCGCAGTGGCCTCATGATGCCCTGGCTGCCACAGGGCAAGGTCGTTGCCGTAGCAGGTCGGGGCGAGTTCTTCGTCCGGCACCACCAGCACGCCGATTCGTCGGCCCCAACGGTGCTGCTCCTCCATGGCTGGACCGCGTCGAGTGATCTGCAGTTCTTCTCGGCCTACGAGGCGTTGGCCGCTGTCTGCTCGTTTGTTGGCATCGATCATCGTGGCCATGGCCGTGGCCTTCGGACGCCGGCTGATTTCACGTTGGAAGACTGTGCTGACGACGCAGCGGCTGTCGTTCGTGAACTCGGGCTCAGCGCGGTGACGGCGATCGGCTATTCAATGGGCGGCCCGATCTCGATGCTGCTCGCCCAACGCCACCCAGACCTCGTCACAGGGCTAGTCACACAGGCCACCGCTCTGGAGTGGAACGGCACACTGCGCGAGCGACTGCAGTGGAGGCTTCTTCCGCTGATGGGATCGGCGTTACGCTCACGCGTGGCCGGACGCTTGATGAAGCGTTTCCTCGAGAAGATGCTGGCCGACGGTCACGCGCTCCACCGCCTCGTCCCCTGGCTGCGTGGCGAGAGCCAGCGCGCCGACATTGGTGCGGTCACTCAGGCGGGTAAGGCGCTGGGCAAGTACGACGCGACGTTGTGGGCGTCATCACTTGGGATTCCTGCAGCCATGCTGATCACCACAAACGATCGACTCGTCCGGCCACGTAAGCAGTATGCGCTGGCCAAAGCGCTGGGCGCTCAGACCCGCGAAATCGCTACCGACCACCTCGCACCATGGGAAGCGCCCGATCAGTTCGCGTCGGTAACTGTCGAATTGTTGTCGATGGTGACTGCATCGTCTGACAGTTGACCGACCTGGCGCGAGAGTCGTTCGATCATTTCACTCATCTGGTCGAGGCGATCACCGATGTCTTCGCCGGTCACCATGTCGGTGAGTGAAACCCTGACACTGGCGATTTCGCGAGCGAGAAACTCGGTGTCTGCCTGAGTTCGTTCGGCAACTTCACGGTCGGTTTCTGAGGTCACACGGTCGCGCCGTTCTTGACGCGACTGTGCGAGCAAGATCAGTGGAGCCGCGTAAGAAGCTTGGATCGAGAGCACCAGGGTGAGCAGCACGAGGCCGCGATCCCACGGGTCGAATTGCAGGTCGCGTGGGGCAAACGCATTGTGGACGATCCACAGGCTGACGACGATCGACTGCCACACCAGGAAGCGTGCGGTGCCGAGGAAGTTGGCAATCGATTCTGCGAAGCTGCCGAACGCATCGGAGTCATAGGTGAGGCCCAGCCGCCGACGAGAGCGAGGTGCGGTGAGATCTTCGCGCCGCTTCACGACTTGCTCACTTCAGGCGTCGGGCTTGGCTTGCGCCGGGTGCGCCATGCCGGGCCGAGCATTCGGTCGATTACGTCATCGACGGTGACGGCGCCGAGCAGGCGGCCAGCGCTGTCGCAGACGGCAACCGCAAGTATGTCGTAGCTGGCCAGACGTTCGGCGACATCACGGTCAGACGTATCAGGGGCGACGATCGGCACATCTTCGAGCAATCGGCCGATCTCCATGTTCGGTGGTTCGCGCAGTAGGCGCTGCATGTGGACAATGCCGAGGAACTTGCCCGTCGGCGACTTGAATGGTGCGTTACACACGAAGACCTGGGCGGCGATGCTGACGACCCAATCAGGGTGGCGTATTTGCGCGAGTGCTTCCGAGACGGTGATGTGCGGGCCGAGGATGATGACTTCAGGAGTCATCAGGCCGCCTGCGGTTCCCTCTTCGTACGACAGTAGGCGGCGGACAGTTTCAGCGTCCTCGTCGCCCATGACCTCGAGCATCTCTTGCCGTTTCGCCTCGGACATCTGGCCGAGGAGGTCGGCGAGATCGTCGAAGTCCATCTCGTCGAAGACACCTTCGAGCCGATCGCTGTCGAGGCTTTCAACGAGGTGTATCTGTTCGGCCTCGGTCAACTCTTCGAGGACGTCGGCGAGCCGTTCGTCATCCATGGCTTCAGCGATTTGACGACGCTGTTCATTCGGGAGTGAGCGGACGAAGGCAGCGACTTCGGCCGGGTGGAAGTCGCGTAGACGCGCGGCTTCGGCTTGCATCTCGGTCGGTTGGTCGAAGAGTGCCGGTACTTCTTCGAAGTCGACGAGTCGATATGTCGAGCGTCGTCGCAGGGTGTTCTTGGCGGTGAGGCGGACCTTGTCGATTTCCCACCAACTGGATCGGCCGTCAGAGTCGCGGCGCATCGCAATGTCGCTGACGATTTCCGCTCCGACCTTGCGATCGATGAGCTCGGCGTTGATCAGCACCTCGCCAGGGCGGGGCTTGAACGGGTTGAGGTCGATATCCCAGCTTTGCAATCGAGCGCCGTCGCTGTTCAGTTCGGCGATGCGGTTGGCGTTGACGAAGATGCGTCTGCGCTGGCTTGAGGCAACGAAGCCGACGATTCGCGGTGGCGTGTCGGGTTCACCGTTCGTGCCGGGTCGACCTGGCACGGCAACGAGATCTTCGATCCGCCCGATCGGCGAACCACCGGCATCAAGCAGCGGGAGGCGCAGCACACGAAACGCGTAGATCAGTTCGCTGGCCATGCGCTCAGGTTACCCGGGGTGCCCGACCGGCCCGGGCGTCTGGCCGTATCCTCTCGCATTGTGGCGGATGCTGACGATCGAGATTCTGACGACCCGACGTTGTCGAGTTTGAAGCGTCCGCCGGTGTGGTGGCATCGCCATCTCGACTCCGAAGAACGCCAGCGTGTGATGGCTGAACTGGCCATCAAACGGCAGGAGCATTGGGGTTTTCGCTTCACGACGATGCTGACGTTGTCGGTGGTGGTTGCGGTGATGGGCCTGTCGGCGGACTCTGCGGCCGTCGTGATTGGTGCCATGTTGCTTGCACCGTTGATGCAGCCGGTCTTGGCAACTGCTGCGTGCATTTCGATGGCGCTGTTCCGCAAGTCGTTGCGGTCGTTCGGGGTCGTTGCCCTGGCAACGCTTGGCTCGATCGCACTGTCGTATGTGTTGGCGGCATTATTCGTCAATGGCGACTTGCCGCGTGAGGTCACGAGCCGTACTGCTCCAGACATCCGTGACCTTGTGGTTGCCCTCGGGGCTGGCTTTGCCGGGGCGTACGCGACCGTCCGAAAGGACGCATCCTCATCGCTACCAGGCGTGGCTGTTGCTGTAGCGCTTGTTCCGCCGCTCGCCACCGTCGGTATCGCGCTCGAAGCTGGGCAGATGACGTTTGCCCGCGGTGCCATGCTTCTGTACACGACGAACCTGGCGGCGATTGTTTTGGCAGGTGCGGTCGTGTTCGTGGTGACCGGGTTCGTGCCGCCGAAGCGCTTGGCAATGATGGGGACCCGTTCGCTTGCGGTCGGTGTCGGCGTTGCAGCGCTACTTGTCGCAATCGCCGTCCCGCTCTATCGGGCTTCTACGTCGGCAGTCGAGGCGAGTGATCGACAGGTCCGAGCGCAGCTGATCGTGTCTGATTGGCTGGCCACCACCGAGACGACGAGTTCAGATATTTCGTTCGACGGGGACCGTATCTTCGTCAATGTGACGAGCTTCGAAGAGCCGATTGACGAGCAGTCGATGGTCGAATTGATGGGGGCTGAGTTCGGTACCGACAAGATCGTGTCGACAGCGTGGGACAAGGTTGAGCGATTTGCGGCGACGACGACGACAACCGAACGACCGCCGTCCGAAGAAGAGATTCGTCTCGTCAGAGTTCAGGCAGTCGTGCAGGCGTGGTTGCTCGACGGTGGACCGCCCTCAAGCCGTCGCCTCGACGCGCTATCGGTCGAGGGGAACGTGGTGCGCGTTGATGTCAGCGGCGTTGGTGATGCCCCGTCGCTGCAGGCGCTTAGCGAGCGCCTCGATGCAGAGTTTGCTGAAACTCTGGTTGTCGAACTGACTTGGCTTGAGCGCCAGGAAGTGGCGCAAGGCGAGCCCGAGCCCACCCCTGACGAGGTCCTCTTTCAGCGTGTCGGCGTGGTTGCTCGGTCCTGGGCAACCGGCAAAGGGCTGGTTTTACAAAACCTCACGGTGATCGACGGGCAAGTGGTGTTCGAAGTGACCGGCCCCGAGCAACCCAACGCAGTGGGCGTCGTGCGGGCAATCAGTGAACTACTCGGGCCCGACGGGACTGTCCAGGTTCTCTTCACGCAACGCCTCGACATCACCACGACCACGACCACGACCACGACCACGACCACAATTGTCGAGATCGCGATCTAGCTGTACCGGGCTGGGTGAGCGGGCCAGACATTCCGAAGTGACGCCAGTTGCGAGCCCGGTTTTGTGTGAGCGATAGCGGCGTCGCACCGAGTGTCCTTTGCACGAACGACGACCACAGCGATGCCGAGCGTGTCAAGTGAGCGCGGCGACTTCGACGAGTGTGTCGGAGTAGGCAACGCCGCCGCCCCATTCGGTCAGGGTGTCATTGGTCAGGGCGTTGGCGGCCTTGCCGTCGGGGTGATCTTGCATCCACCAACCCCAAGGGATGGCGACAACGCCGGGCCGGAGTCGCGTCGAGATCTTCACGGGGAGCTGA
>CAWUXP010000225.1:0-8565 GCA_963926495.1 Candidatus Ilumatobacter herschelensis | reverse complement strand
GTCTCACGACACTGGTTGCAATGTGCACTAATTCCATGGCGCAAACATGGGCAGGTGACACGTCGCGCCCCTACGGTGCAGAGGAATGCCAGAGGGACATACCATTCACAAAATCGCCAAGGACCACGGCGCGCTACTCAACGGTCGCCCGATCGAGGTCACGAGCCCCCAGGGTCGATTCTCCGCTGACGCAGAGCGGGTCAACGGGGCAGTGCTCGACAAGATCGAGCCGCACGGCAAGCATCTTTTTTACCATTGGGACACCGGAGACATCGGCCACGTCCACCTCGGCCTGTTTGGCAAGTACAAGATCCACACCGGTGACGATCGACCCGAACCTCGAGGCGCCGTCCGCATGCGGCTCGTCGCTGAAACCGCAACGATCGACCTCGCCGGGCCCACGGCCTGCTCGATCGACGACCCGTCGGTGCGCAAGGAGATCCTCGGCCGACTCGGCCCCGACCCGATTAAGCCGCGCCAGAACAAGCAGAAGATGTTCGAGAAAATCCAGAAGTCGAAACGCGGCATCGGCGACCTCCTGATGGATCAAGCCGTTGTTGCTGGCGTTGGCAACGTGTACCGGGCCGAGGCCTTGTTCGTCTGCGGCATCCACCCGCTCCGCACCGGCACGACCATGGACATCGCCGAACTCGAAGCGCTGTGGTCGACGATCACCGCCATGCTTCGTAAAGGCGTCACAGACGGCCGGATCGTCACCGTCGAGCGATCAGAACTCGGCATCCCCAATGGCAAACGCATCAAACGAGGCGAAGCCACCTACGCCTACAAGCGCGGCCACTGTCTCCGTTGCGGTACCGAAATTCAACACCTCAACATCCAGAACCGCACCAGCTACCACTGCCCCACCTGCCAACCGGGTTGACTGGCAGGTAACCGCTCGACCTCTACAGGAGGTCGAACCACACGCCCTCTTGGGCTGTCCCCATGTAGTTAATGAAGATCTCGGAGCCCGCAGCGATGTCCGCCAGCGCCGTGATCACCAACTCGTCCGTCGTCTCCAACGTCTCGGCATTCGGGGAATAGCAATGGTTGTAGAGCGAGCCGTAGCCGAGCGCTAACGCGGTCGATGCCTCGCCCCAACCGAACACGTAGCCGTCAGCGCCGAGTGACAGAGCCTCCCCCTGATCGCCTTCGACAATCAACATCGGGCATCGCTCGATTTCTTCACCGAGCACGATGTCGCGTGTGGCAAAAACGCCGCGGCCAGCACCAGTTGGTGATTCGGCGACACGCAAATGGGGATGAATTGATCCGGCGTTCTCGGGAGGCACCGCCGAGAGTCAACCGTGCGCTATTGCGCTTGCCACAACGGAGCGTCAGATTCACCGCGCCAGTAGGCCAACCGACGCCGCGCCTCAGGCATCGCAGCCTTGTTCAGCATGCCTGCGCGGACCCGCATCAGCGTGGCTGCGACCAATCGAAGTTCGGCGAACGCTTCGGCGGACGGCTGAGCACGCAGCGATGCTCCATATCCCTCGGCATACGCCTCGTACGCTCCAGGCTCGCCGCCCCACCGCTCGGTCAAGGTCATCAGAGGCGCGTGATCCCACCCGGGCGGGGCCAGGCACATCAGGTCCCAGTCGATGAGGACCGGGCCGTCGGCAGCCATGATCACGTTGCCGGGATGCACGTCGCCATGACACACCACGGCGTCCTGCTGGTTGGTCCAGTCGGGCCAACGCCCGACCGCCTGCTCGATACCGCGTCTGGCTTCGTCGTCCAACTCGTCGCCGATATGGGAGAAGAGTGTGTCGAAATCCCACCACGGGAAATCGACGGGCCGCGGCAACGGGTACTCGCTCGGAAGATCGCTTGCATCGAAGGAATGCACCAGTCGGACCATTGCACCGACGGTGGGCCAGTCGATCGGTTCACCCGTCGTCTCGATGTGCTCCCAAGCCGTTGCGTGGAGCCCGGCTGAGCCGTACGTGTCTGTTCTGACCGGCCGCGTGACCCGCAGCCCAGCCTTGAGTAGTCGGTCGGCCAATTCCAATGATGCGCTGGCCGGCGCACTCGGTTCGCTAATGCGCAGCACCACGTCCCCTGATCGGTAGATCGCGTTCATGCCCACTCGGAGTAGTACAGGTTTGGCAAGCTTCCAGTGCGCCGCGGCGTCAAGCGCAAGATCACCCGCAGCTGCAATGTCGGTGATCGGCCGATCAACGAACGGACGCATGCCCGGTCAGATCACCGTCAACACGTCGACACCCGGGTTGAGTCGACCAGTTGGGTCGAACTCGCCCTTGATCCGGGCATGGAGTTGCGCCTGCACCGGGTCGGCCTGCCGCAACGGCCGCGGCCGGGTGTGATGTACGACTCCGACACCGATCTCGGCCACGAACGAGCCAGGCGGTGCGACGCGCAGCGCCTCCAGCTCGGACGGCGGCATCGACCAGCGGCCACCCGCGGGCAGCTCTGGTGCTCGGTCGACGGCGCTCAGACCAAATGTCTCGGCCATCTCCTTGACATCGCCCTCATGACCCTCGAGAAGTACCCAGGTGGCCGCCCCATCCCAGAGCACCGAAGTCGGCCTGAACAGACCAGTGAGGAGTTCCCAGGGATCACGGTCAGAGGTGAACCATTGCTCGTGAGCTGAGATTGGCCGCGTCCTCAAGATGACATCGCCCAGGAACCCGAGCGTTCCACGCGATCCGACCATCAGTCGGCACAGGTCGAAGCCGCTGACGTTCTTGACGGTCGGCCCACCGGCCTTCACAACCTTGCCCGTGGATCCGACGTAATGCGTTTGCAGTAGAGCGTCGCGCATTGCCCCGTAGGCCAGTCGGCGAATGCTGCTCTGGCCAACGGCAAGCGCTCCACCGATGGTGCCGCCAGGAGGAAAGGGAATCTGCTGGCCGTGCTCGGCGAGCGCCTCAGCAACGTCATCGACTGGTGTGCCTGCCCCACACTGGATCGTCATTTCTGCTGGCTGAATCCAGTCGATCCCGACAGGAGCGTTGACGAGACGAACGTCGGCAGGCGGCAATGATCGTGTGCCAAGGCCGACAACCGCTACCGGTTCGGTGCTCCCGATGTTCGCAGCGAAGTCGTCGACGGTCAGATCCATGCGCCCTCCGGGGCTCGGTGAACTTCGCCACACGTTGCCGGGCTCGGCAGAACCTTGTCTGGGTTCGACAGCATCTGCGGGTCGAACGCTCGACGCAGGTCGGCCTGCGCTGCCAGATCGGTCTCGGAGAACATGAGCGGCATCAGATCACGCTTTTCGAGGCCGATGCCATGCTCACCGCTCAGCACCCCACCAGCATCGACGGATGCTTTGACGATCGCTCTGCCAGCTGCATAAACACGTTCGTAGACGCCGGGCTCCTTGCCATCGAACACTAGCAGCGGGTGCAAATTGCCGTCACCGGCGTGGAACACGTTGAGCACTTGTAGATCGTGTTCTTCGACAATTGCGTAGATCTGGTCGAGTACGTCGGACAACTTGTTGCGTGGCACCACAGTGTCATGCAGGTAGTAGTTGGGCTTAATGTTCGCGATTGCACCGAACGCCGACTTGCGGCCCTTCCAGAGCAGCGCTCGTTCGGCGTCGTCAGCAGCAATCCGGACACCGCCCACATTCCTGGCTGTGGCGAGTTCGGAAATTCGCGCCACATCAGCAGCAACACCACCGGGTGGTCCGACGACCTCAATCAGGAGGGCTGCGGCCTGGTCGACCGGCAAGCCGGCGTGGATGAACGCCTCAACAGCAATTAAGCAGAGCTGATCCATCATTTCGACAGCTGCCGGCACGATACCCGCAGCGATGATGTCGCTGACCAGGTCAGCACCGTCTGACACTGAAGCGAAGTCCATCAACATGGTCGCAACATCGGGCGCGTTTTGCATGAGACGGACGCAGATCTTGGTAGCCACGCCGAACATGCCTTCGCTACCCACAAAGACGCCGCGTAAGTCGAAGCCATCAGGTTCAGGCTCTTCGCCGCCAAGGACCGTGATCGACCCGTCGGGCAGCACGACTTCCATCGCGTGAATGTGAGCATTGGTTACGCCGTCAGCCAGACAGTGCGGTCCACCCGAATTGTTGGCGACGTTCCCGCCGATCGAACACGTCTGCTGGCTACTCGGATCGGGTGCGAAGTGCACGCCGAGGTGAGCGATCTGCTTTGACAGGTCGAGGTTGAGTACACCCGGTTCAACCCACGCCATCCGACTCACCGGATCGACCGAAAGGATCTTGTTCATTTTCGTCGTCGAGATGACGATCGCGCCGGGAGGCGGAACTGCACCTCCAGCGAGCCCGGTTCCCGAGCCGCGTGCCATGAACGGCACCCCGAACTCGGCTGCAATCTGGACAATGGCCTGAACGTCAGCGGTCGACTCGGCGAAGCAAACGATGCCCGCCTTGTTTGCCATGTTCGATGCATCGTGCCGATACAAATGGGTTTCGGTCGCACCGTCACGCACCTGATCCGGCCGGATAGCGGAACGGAGCCGCGCAGCAACCCGGACGAGGTCGACGTTGTGGCCTTCGTAGATGTCGTCGAGCGTCACGGTCAGTCCTGGCGTTGGCGCATCACGATCACGCGACCGCTGTCGACGGCCTGGCCGTCGACGAATACCTTGTCGCCGGGTTCGACGTGGTCTTCGAGCGACTCAAGACGGCCCTCGCGCTTCGCTCGCAACTCGTCTTCATGCTGCGACGCGACGACTCGACCCTCACGGACGGCATCGGCGACGTCGCGCCCCTTGGCTCGCGCCTTGGAGACTGCCGACTTCACAACTTGAACAGGTGCGACATTCGATGCGGCTTCTTTCACCTTCTTTTTGGCGTATCCGGCGCCAGCGACGCCTGCCGCAAGCCCTCCGGCAAACCAGGTGATTCGCTTCATCATGCTCGCTTCCTCGTGCGTTGCTCCGGCTCAATCCCGGCTCGATTTCGGACGTCGATGACATTCGGATCGACCTTGGCAATGGACCGCTGGGCGGGCCCGCCGCGGAGCCTCGACCACACACGGGATGCGCCCTTGGCGAAACCTGCAGCCTTGATGGCCGGCGACGAGAACGCTGTTTTGGTGACCCGACCTCCAATTGCATCACCAATGGCCTCGGCCGAACCAAGAACCTTGTCGAACCGTTCAAGGTCGTGTCGCGCTTGGTCGACCGTCGAGCGTGCTTCGTTTGTGGTGTGCCGGAGGTCAGCGAGGAGCGGTCGCGTTTCATCACGTAGATCGGTAACTTCGCGTCGTAGCGAGCGGAGCGTGTCAAGCACACGGAGCAACACGATGATCAGGGCGGTGAAGCCGAGAATCATCAACACCGCCAGAACGACGAGTACCAGTTCGCCAGCAGTCATCGCTGTTCCTTCGACCGTTGGTTGGTGCGCATTGCAATCTTCCCCTCATCGCCGTGTTCACTTGGCTCATACCAGTGGCGGTCCGCCAGCGACTCGGGCAGATACTGCTGGTCGACCCATCCCTTCGGATCATCATGAGGATACCGGTAGCTGACTCCGTGGCCGAGTTCTGCAGCGCCCTGATAGTGCCCGTCTCGAAGATGCGCCGGTACCTCACCAACTGCGCCTGCTTGCACGGCTGCCCGTGCATTCCAAATCGCTAACGCAGTCCGATTGCTCTTCGGAGCCGTTGCCAGATAGATCGCGGCCTGCGCAAGGTTCAGTTGTGCTTCGGGGAGCCCGACATGTTCGAGCGCATGGGCCGCTGCTACTGCGACTTCAAGACCACGGCTATCAGCAAGCCCGACGTCTTCGCTTGCGAAGATCACCATGCGACGGGCAATGAATCGTGCGTCTTCGCCAGCCTCCAGCATCCGCGCCAGCCAATACACCGCAGCGTCGGCGTCGCTCCCCCGCATCGACTTGATGAACGCGCTGACCACGTCGTAGTGATCGTCTTGTCCGTAACGGAGCGCGCTGGTTCCGAGCGCAGCCTCGACATGTTCGAGTTCAACGTGGGTGTAGTTCGACAGCGCACATGCGACGTCGAGTGACGTCAGCACCTGGCGGCCATCGCCACCAGAACGGTCAACGAGCAACTTTGTGGCTTCAGGATCGGCGGTAACAGCCTCGGCCCGCAACCCGCGTGCGACAAGCTGTTCGATCGCGCTTCGATCGAGTGGCTCGAGACGAAACAGAGTCGAACGGCTGCGCAGCGGAGCGTTCACTTCGAAGAATGGGTTTTCCGTCGTCGCTCCAATCAGTGTCAGCGTGCCATCCTCGACTGCCGGCAGTAGTGCGTCTTGCTGCGATTTCGAGAAGCGATGGATCTCGTCGAGGAACAGGATCGTGCCCTGCCCGCGCTCACCCAGGCGTTGCTTCGCGCGTTCGATCGTCTCGCGGACGTCTTTGACCCCAGCGGTCACCGCAGACATCTGTTCAAATGCCCGCTCGGTGGAACCGGCAACTGCGAGAGCAAGCGTTGTCTTTCCTGTTCCGGGCGGACCCCACAGGATCGCCGAACTCAACCGGTCGCTTTCGACCAGCAGCCGGAGCGGCCTCCCCGGACCGACCAAATGTTCCTGACCGACAACATCGTCGAGAGTCCGCGGCCGGAGCCGAGCCGCCAGTGGAGCGCGCGCCCGGCGAGTCTCCTCGGCTGCCGCAGCGAAGAGATTGTCGCTCACGAGGTACCGAGCACGCGCTGATACGACGCCCTACGGAAGTCGACGACCTGGTCGATCAGCCAGTCGATCTGTACCCATTTCCAGTCGACGAATTCGACGCCGTCAGGCTGCGGATCGGTCTTGTCGTCATTAATCTGAAAGAAGAACCAACGTTGCGCCTGGCCCAGACGATTGCCGTCCTGATTGACACCGTCAGGCCACTCGTAGAGAGTCCACTCGGGGTACTCATCGACGAGTTGCACCTGGCTCTTCGTCAGCCCGGTCTCTTCTTCGAGTTCGCGCCAGGCACCTGTGACGGGGTCTTCGCCCACGTCAATTCCACCTTGCGGAAGTTGCCATTGGCCGAGATGGTCAGAACGTTCGAAGGCGAGAACGTCACCTGCAGAGTTCCGTACCACGGCAACGGTTCCGGCCCGAAAATGCAAACTCACCATCACCAGCGATCGTACCGTTCACCGGCGACCGGCGCGGACCTGCCCTGTGGTTAGCTGGCCCGGTTCAGCGGCCGATGTGACGTAGACGCGTCTGGATGTCGTAGTAGTCGCGGTCAATTTCAGCAATCGTGCCGAACCAGCGACGGGCCTTGAGCGGTTCACCAATGCGGTCATAGAAGTCAGCAAGCACGTACCACTGACGGAGATGATGATCCTTGACGGTCTTGGTGTTCTTCGTTGCCGGCAGCATCAGTGTGATTGCCCCAGCAAGATCGCCCCGGTCCGCCAACGCGCCTGCTGCGACAATGCGACCTTCAGCGAGAATGTGGTGCGCCGGCGACGACTCGCGGATTTGCAGCCAGACGCGTTCGACCGCTGACCAGCGCTCGAGGGCGCGATAACAGTCGGCAAGGACCGGCAATGTCTCCGGATTCTCGTGCAGGTCATTAGCAATTTCGAGTGACGCTGCAGCAGGCTTGTAACGACCCAACCGGTAGTTAGCCAGGCCGGCAACTTCGTGCGCCGTCGCAATCGACGGAGCTTCTTTCGCGATAGCTACAGCAATCCGCTTCGCCTCGTCGAACCGCTCACGGTCCAGTGCCTCGCTTGCCTGTGCCAGACGCTCGGCCAACCGGGCACCACGCTGCGCACCGAGCGCATCACTTAACTGTGCCGCGATCTCGGGATCGAGTTCGCCGACTTCGCGACGTTGTTGGCTCGGTTCGGTCGAGGAGCGCGCCGCGGCTGCCCGAGCCGAATCGCGGACAGAACCTTCGTCGATCCACTCTTCAGTGGTTCGAGCCTCAATCTTTACGCGCTCGCGCTCCTTGTCGGCCTCGCGATCCGGTTCGGGCTTCGGCCCGCGCCGACGCTTGACGTCCATGGAGCGACGATCCGCTTCAGTGAGTGGCGGACGGTCTTTATTGAAACGATCGTCGCGACCTCCAGCACCACCTCGACGTTCGTTGCGCTTTCCTCCGCGGCTGTCTCCCCCGCGATCGTCTCGACGACCGTCGGAACGACCACCGCTGTCCCGGCCTCGACCAGAAAGCGCTCCCGATCGGGCACCGCTATCGCGACTTGAGCCTCCCGATCGGGCACCGCTATCGCGACTTGAGCCTCCTGATCCACCAGCGCGGCCGCCTCCACTGGGCCGACCATCGCGGCCGCTGCCGGGCCGATCGTTACGGCGCGGAGATGAAGATGATCGGTCGCCAGGCATAGCCAGCAATGCTACGCCACCAGTGGCCAAAGCGGCTTATAGCCGCAACACGTCACATAGGCCCTATCGAGCACTCCCTGTGCAAGGAACGCGTCGATCCTGATCAGGGTGATCCTGGGTGGTGTCGGGTGGTGTCGGGTGGTTTTGGGGTGAAAACGTAAAAAACGCACCACCGGCAAAATCCGGATGGTGCGTTTTTTGAGTAATCGGGCGACGTCCTACTCTCCCAGGGGATCTCTCCCCAAGTACCATCGGCGCTGACAGGCTTAACTTCCGTGTTCGGAA
>CAWUXP010000224.1:0-5193 GCA_963926495.1 Candidatus Ilumatobacter herschelensis | reverse complement strand
TGCCGCTGCCGCCTTCGGGTCGGCAGTCGGAGGAAGTCGGAACGAGAGTTTGAGCGACGTCGACGGACGAAGCACGTTGCCTGCCCGATTCGTGGGCGGCAGGCCGTCTGCGCCAACGACGCTCAGCGTGCCGTACCACGTGCGAGCAAGCAGTTGTTCGGCAGGGTCGTCGACCGCTGCCCGGGCACCCTCGACCAGCGGATAGTTGTCGGCATAGGCGCCTACCAGCGGTGCGGTGTCGTTCGCTTCGGCGACACGGCCCGGTGGAATCTCGACGATGAGTTCGGGCAACAACATCGCTCCGGTCATCGAGTCCTCGACGCGATCGAGCAGCAAACGGATAATGCGGAACGACGACGGAATCATGCCCGACACATCGCCCGAGTGCAGTCCGTCGGTCACGATGTCGACGGACAGGGTGCCCATCACCATGCCGCGCAGCGACGTGGTGACCCACATGCGTTCGTAGTCGACGCAACCCGAGTCGAGACACACCACAAGGCTGGGCGTGCCGATCGTGTCGATGAGCGCTTCGATGTAGGCCGGAAGATCTGGTGAGCCCGACTCTTCGCTCGCTTCGATCAGTACAACACAGCGATTGTGGACACCCCCGGCAGCCTGCGTGGCTTCGATGGCGGCCAGACTGGCGAACGCTGCGTAGCCGTCGTCGGCGCCGCCTCGCCCGTACAGCCGGTCGCCTTTGAGGACAGGAGTCCACGGCCCGAGGTCGTCCCGCCAGCCTTCCATTTCTGGTTGCTTGTCGAGGTGCCCGTACAGCAGCACCGGGTCATCGTTTGAACCGCCGTTGCAGGCCGGAACGTCGATCACGATCATTGGCGTCCGCTCGGGCAGCTCCATCACTTCGACCGTCATCCCGGGGATCGGCCGGTCTCGGCACCATCCGGCGATCAGCTCGACAGCCTGAGCCATGAAGCCATTCTCACGCCAATCAGGGTCGAAGTCCGGCGACACATTCGGGATCGCGATGTACTCGTGTAACAGCGGAACAATCCCAACCCACGCAGCATTGGCATGGTCCCGGATGATGTCAGCAGGCGAAGACTCGGTCAGCGTCATCTAGCAAACCGTACCGGTCACACTCTGCCTGGCACAGCGTGACCGCGTGTTCGCTCACCACAGTTCGCTCAGCACAGTTCGCTCAGCTGTTGGAGAACTGGAACCCGCAGTTCGGATTGGTGAAGTTGTCGAGCCGCAGCGATGCGATCCCTGCGTCGGTTGCTGCGTCCTGCAACTCCGGTTGAGCGAAGATCCCCTGAATGTTTGCAAGATCGTCGGCGGTCTTGATTTTGGTGAATGCCTCAACGAGTGCCGGCGTCAGTCGTGCCGTGCCGTCAGCTAGGGCGCGGATCTCGTCGTCGATGCCCAGCGGGGCGACGGCCGCGGCGCGATCGTAGGCCGCCAACGTTTCCGGGAGCAGTGCCTCGATCTCACCGGCGAGCCTGGCGAATGCTGCAATGGTGTCAGCCTCCGACGTGCCTCCCGGGTCTGCGGCGACTCGCTGCAGGATCTCGTTCGTCGACGCCCTGGTCTGGTCCGACAGGTCTTGGACGATCTTCAATTCCGTACAGGTCTGCTCGATGTCGCCATCGTCTCCTGCTGCGCGCTCGGGCACTGTGGTCGCCACAATCGAAACGGTCGAAACGGGAGCGACGTCCGATCCGGACTCGCTTCCGCCGCAGGACGCGACGACGAACACGATCGATGCGGACATGGCGAACAGGCACTGGGACTTCACGCAGCGAGACGCTACCCATCTCGACCGGCCGTCAACCCAATGCGAACCAGACGCGCTCGTCTACGCTCTGCCCATGCCTTTGACTGGAGAGTACGTCCCGAGCACGATGGACTGGGTCCGCGAACAGGTCGACACCTACGAAGCGACGAACGGCCGCGAGGCAAACTCTCTGCGCGAGACCGGTATCCCCATCATCGTCGTCACTACGAAGGGCGCAAGCAGCGGCAACCTTCGCAAGTTCGCGCTGATGCGGGTCGAGCATGAAGGCGAGTACGCACTCGTCGCGTCGATCGGCGGCGCCCCGCAAAATCCGTCGTGGTTCCACAATCTTGTCGCCGAGCCACTCTGCGAGATCCAGGATGGTCCGACGCCCGCCGACTACACCACCTCGATCGTCGACGGCGACGAGCGGCAGGTCTGGTGGGACCGAGCAGTTGAGGTCTTCCCGACCTACGCCCAGTACGCCGAGAAAACTGACCGCACCATTCCGGTCTTCGTCGCCCGCCTCAACTGACGATCTGCTCCCGCGGATCTGACAAGGTCACTGGGTGACCGCAGTCCAAACGGAGAGCAAGCAGCCCACGAATGCCATCACTATTCGGCCGTTCCGGCTGCTGTGGCTCAATAACCTCTCCTTTTTCCTCGTCTCCAACGCGCAACGGTTTGTCTTCGGGTGGCTGGTCCTCGACGGACTGAACCGCAGCGAGAACGACCAGGGCATCGCGGTGTTCACGCTGGGGCTACCGGCAGCGTTACTCGTACTCCAGGCTGGCGCCTGGGCTGACCGTTGGGACCGCAGACGGATACTGATCTGGACGCAGGTCACCGGTGGCGTCGTGATGGCCGCAACCGCGCTGTTGGTCCGTGCCGACACGATCTCGTTCGGCTGGGTCATCGTGATGACCCTGTTTGCCGGTGCCGCTTCAGCGATCGGTCAGCCGGTCCGTTCGTCCCTCATCCCCGTGCTGGTCGCGAAGGAGCAACTGTTCAGCGCGATCGCAGTCAACGCCATCGCGATGACGCTGTCGCTGATCCTCGGGCCGGTGCTCGCCAAGGTCGTTGGCGACCAATACGGGTTCGACGGCGCATTTTGGTTCCAGTCCGGCCTGATGTTCGCCGGCGTGACCTTCCTCATCCGGCTTGAGATCCCGCCTCACGTCGACCTGCCGCCGAAGCGGCCGATTGTCGCCGACATGAAGGAAGCCCTTCGTCACGTCCTCGGCGACGCCAACCTGCGGGTCCTGTTCGGTCTGCTGGTCATGGCCAGCGTCACCGTCAACCCGGCAGTCATGGTCACAATCCAGGCTCACGTCAAAGACGGTTTGGGTCGCACTGCGGGCGATGCTGCGTTGCCGTTCGCACTGATGGGCATTGGCATCGCGATCAGCTCCATCGTGGTGATGCGCAAGGGCGACATGAAACAGAAGGGCGCAGCCTTTCAACGTGCACTGATCTGCGGTTCGACCATCACGATTCTGACCGGTCGCACCACCGACTTCTGGCAGGTCCTGGTACTCGCATTCTTCATGGGCCTGGCTGGCGGGTTCTACATCAACATGAACCAGGGCCTCATCCAGGCGAACACGCCACAGCCGCTAATGGGCCGTGTCATGGGGCTCTACGCGCTGACATCATTCGGCATCATGCCGTTCGGTGCGCTGATCCTCGGTGCCATCGCCTCGTGGACGAGCGCAGGCGCAGCAATCAGCGGTGCCGCGATGATCAGCTTGATCGGCGTGGTCACCACGTACGTGAGCCAACGCGGGTTGCGCGAGCTCAGCTAGAAGCCAGCTATTCGTCAGATCGGCGTCAGGACATGGACGGCGCCAGCGTGGCGGCCGCTTTGATGTCGTCGCCGAAAGATTCGAGCTGCTCGAGACGCTTGTCATTCGAGAACACGTCGACCGCTTTAGTCGGTTCCATCTTCATCATCCGCTGCAGGATGCGAACCTGGGTGACTTGGTTGTACTCAGACAGCGTGATCGCCCAGCCGTCACGGCCAGCGCGAGCTGTTCGGCCAGAACGGTGCAGGTAGTCCTTGACGTCTTTGGCCGGCTCGTAATGGATGACTGCACCGATGTCGTCGATGTCGATACCGCGGGCGGCAACGTCGGTGGCGACGAGAATCTGCAGCTTGCCTTCGGCGAATGAACGCATCACGCGCTCACGTGTCTTCTGCTGGAGATCACCGTGAATCGCCATAGCGTCAATGCCGAGTTCTTGGAGCCGCTCAGTGGCCTTGTCGCACTGCCGCTTGGTCTGACAGAACACGATCAGCTTCGGAATGCCTCGAGCGATGGCGCCGATGACCTTGTCACGATCCATGTGGTGGATGCCGAGGAACAGGTGGCTCATGTTGCCGACCGTGTCGGTCGCCTCGTCGACGGCCACCGTGACCGGATCGGTTTGATACGCCCGGATGAGGTGCCCGACGTCGCCGTCGAGCGTTGCCGAGAACAGCATGGTTTGATTGCGGTTGATGCAATGGCGCAGAATCCACTCGACCTGCGGGGTAAAACCGTCGTCGGCCATGCGATCTGCTTCATCGAGCGTGACGATCTGCACGTCTTCGAGGCTGACCTCGTTGGACTTGATCAGATCGATGAGGCGCAACGGGGTGGCGACCACGAGCTCGATGCCCTTCGCCATCTCCTCGACCTGATGGTGGCGAGATGCGCCACCATAGACAGGCAGAACATTCATACCTGCGTGCTGAGCCACCGGCTGGAGTACCTCGGCAACCTGAATGGCCAATTCGCGTGTCGGGACGAGCACGAGGCCGAGCGGCTTGGTCGGCGCAGCTTTGTCGGTGATGCGGGCGAGCATCGGGATACCGAAAGCAAGCGTCTTGCCGGATCCGGTCTTAGCTCGACCGCAGACGTCGTCGCCGCGCATGGCGACGGGAATTGCTTCAGTTTGAATGTTGAATGGCTGGGCAAATCCGCAAGCCGCAAGGCCGTCGTCAATTCGTGCCGGAACACCGAGATCGAAAAAACCTGTCGGCGCTTCGACTGGCGGCAAGACGTTGACCGTTGTCAGATTCGATGTGTTGACGTGATCGCGGGACGAGTCATCAGAGTCTCGTGGCGACCGCTTGCGACGAGGCGCTCCGCGTCGTGCTGTATTTTCTGTCATTGTGCTCGTCAGGGTACCGCTCACAGCACCCGTCAGCCGGTTTCACCCACATGCTGTTGTCGAGTTGCGGGTTCCCACACTGGCCCACCCGTGCTAGCATCACGTTTGTGCAGCGTTCGATCATCGCCAGCCTTCTTCTGCTTATGTAGGGCAGCCGCTTTTTTCGCGCCTGCCCGCACCCTCCGCCCCTCCGGCCGGGGGGTTTTTGCTTTTTCGACCCCGACCGACGATCGCCACATCAACCCTCACGTTCCCATTGAGAGAAGTTATGCCTCCGACACCCAGCACGCCGAAGCAGATGC
>CAWUXP010000223.1:0-20782 GCA_963926495.1 Candidatus Ilumatobacter herschelensis | reverse complement strand
ATGGCCACCGGGCTGGGCGTCGGAGCGACCGTCATGCTCGTCCAGCGTTTCGACCCGCATAGTGCTGCCGAGTCGATCAAGACTCGTCGTGCGACGATCGTGCCTGGCGCGCCTGCGATGTGGGCAGCCTTCACGCATTTCGACGAGCTGCCTGCCGACAGTTTCACGACCGTTCGCGTCGCTCTGTCAGGCGCCTCCAAGCTCCCGGTGCCGGTCTTCACTGCGATGCGTGACCGATTCGGCGTCGAGATTGCCGAGGGGTACGGCCTGACCGAAACCTCGGCAACAGTGACCACCTCGCTCGGCGCCCCGATCCGCCCCGGATCGGTCGGGCGTGCGTTCGACGGTGTCGAAATTCGGCTGGTCAGCGGTGACCACGATGTCCTCGTTGGCGATGTTGGCGAGATTTGGGTGCGTGGCGCGAACGTGTTCCCCGGATACTTCAATGATCCGATCGCCACAGCTGCGGTACTCACCGAGGACGGTTGGCTCAAAACCGGCGACATGGGTATTGCCGACGACGATGGGTACATGTTTCTTGTTGACCGAGCCAAAGATCTCGTCATCGTGTCCGGGTTCAACGTATATCCGGCCGAAGTCGAAGAGGTGCTCGCCACGCATCCTGAGGTTGCCGAAGTCGGCGTCCTTGGCGTACCGCACCCGCATACCGGCGAGGCCGTGAAGGCGTTCGTGGTGCTGACGCCTGGCTCAGATGCCGACGAAGAGACGTTGATCGAATACAGCCTCGACCGGCTCGCTCGATACAAGTGTCCGTCCAAAATCATGTTCGTCGATGAGTTGCCGCGCAATCCCATTGGCAAGCTGCTGCGTCGTCGCCTCGACGACACGCTCTCCGTCTCCTGACCCGGCTGCCGCCCAGTTTTGGCTGAGCGGTTGCAGCCGCCGACGCCGTTTCAGTTCACTCGAACGAAGACGATGGGCGAGATCTCGTGGTGACGAACCTCACAGCGCGACCTAGAGGACGTCTTGTGAAAACGTGCACAAACGTTCTAGCGTGGTTATTTCATGGCTGGTCAGCGAACTCGACGTCGGATTCCGGAGGCAACTGTCGCCCGCCTTCCGGTGTACCTGCGCATTCTCAGTGACCAGTTCGAAGCCGACGTCACGAAGATTTCGTCTGAAGAACTCGCCGAACTGGCTGGCGTCAACGCTGCCAAGGTGCGTAAAGACCTGAGTTACCTCGGCAGCTACGGCACTCGCGGTGTGGGCTACGAGGTCGAATTTCTCGTGTATCAGATCCGTCGTGAGCTCGGTCTCACCCACGATTGGCCCGTCGTCATCGTTGGCGCTGGCAATATGGGTCAGGCGCTTGCAGGCTACAACGGCTTCGGCGACCGTGGTTTCCCGGTCGGTGGGATCGTCGATATCGACAACGCCAAGGTCGGCGCGGTCGTTGGCGGCGTCCGGGTGCGACACATGTCAGAACTCATCCAAGTCGTGGCAGCGCGGAATATCTCGATCGGCGTCATCGCCACGCCGGGGCTCGCCGCGCAAGACGCCGCGGATGCCCTGGTCGCTGCGGGTGTCACGAGCATTTTGAACTTCGCTCCGACAGTGATCAACGTGCCACACGACATCAGTGTCGGCAAGGTCGACCTCGCTGTCGAGTTGCAGATCCTGGCGTATCACGAACAACGTCGGATTAATGCGGCAAAAGGTTCTTCATTGGTTTCGGTTCCGGGCGAGTCACGCCGAGGCGCCAGCGCCTAGGGTTATTGAAAGATGTCCATTCTTGTCATCGGTGTCAACCACCGCACCAGCCCTTTGGCTCTGCTGGAACGGTTGACGCTCGCGCCCGATGCCTTGGGCAAGGCTGTGTCAGGGCTCTCGCAACGGGACAACATTCGTGAGGCTGTGGTTCTTTCTACGTGTAACCGCACTGAGGTATACGTCGTCACCGAGTTATTCCACGGTGCGTACGGCGATGTCCGAGATTTCCTGTGCGAGATCAGCGATCTGTCGGTCGACGAACTCACCCCCCATCTCTACAGCCAGCACGACAGTGCTGCGGTCAGCCACCTCTTCGAGGTTTCTGCTGGCCTCGATTCCGCAGTGCTTGGCGAGAGCGAGATTCTCGGTCAGGTCAAAACTGCATGGGAAGCCGCACAGTTCGAAGGTGCAGCTCGCTCGAGTCTCAACTTGCTCTTCCGGTCGGCGGTCGAAGCGGGCAAGCGTGCCCGCAGTGAAACCACGATTAGCCGCGGGACCGCCTCGATCAGCCATGCCGCTGTCGAGATGGCAACCGATGTAGTCGGCGAGCTCGCTGGCAAGCGAGTTGTTGTCGTCGGGGCCGGTTCCATGGGCGAAGGTGTTGCTGTTGCTCTCCACAAAGCCGGTGGATCCGAGATCCTCGTCGTCAACCGATCACCTGAACGCGGCGCCTCGCTGGCAGCTCGGGTTAACGGTCGCACCGTCGGCATGGATCAGCTCACTGAGGCCGTTGCGACTGCCGATGTGATCGTGGCAAGCACTGGCTCGGGCGAGCCGATTATCACGGCCGAACTTGTCCGCAACGCGCGCCTCGACGGCCGAGCCGACCAACCGCTGCACATCTTCGACATCGCCTTGCCGCGTGACGTTGAGGTGGGCGTTGCCGATCTTGCCGGCGTCACGGTGTTTAACCTCGATGACCTGCGCGACTGGGCCGATCGAGGCCTGGCGCACCGAGCCACTGAAGCCGATCGTGTGCGCGCAATCGTGCTCGAAGAAGTCGACTCGTTCGCTGTCGAATCGACAGCTCGTCAGGCGGCACCACTCGTTGCCTCGATGCGAAAAGCTGCCGATCGGATCCGTGCTGGCGAATTGGAACGCTTTTCCTCGAAGCTTGATGTGCTCGGCGAAAAAGAGCGTCAAATAGTCGAGTCGATCACCAAGGCCATCGTGGCCAAGCTGCTGCACGAGCCGTCGGTTCGGCTCAAGGCGCAGGCAGGCACTCCGCAGGGCGACCGCAACGCTGCAGCTGTTCGCGACCTTTTTGACCTGACCTGACTTGACTAGCTCAATCGCCAAAATCGCTCGATGACCACAGCCCTTCGTATCGCCACCCGTGGTTCGCGTCAGGCTTGGGCCCAGGCAACTGCTGTTGCCGACTCGCTTGCTGCCGCCACCGGTCGTGCAGTCGAACTTGTTGAGATCAACACCATTGGCGACATCCAGTCCGAGGTCCCGCTACACAGCATCGGCGGCCAGGGTGTCTTCGTCAAAGAAGTCCAGCGCGCGGTGCTCGACGGTCGTGCCGATATCGCGGCGCACTCCGCCAAAGATCTCACCTCGGGCGCCGCCGACGGGTTACTGCTCGCTGCATTCACCGAGCGCCGTGATGCTCGCGATGCGCTCATCGGCTCCACACTCGACGCGCTGCCCGATGGAGCGACCGTTGCGTCAGGCTCGGTTCGGCGTCGTGCTCAGATCGGTCGTGTCCGCCCCGACCTGAAGTTCGCTGAGCTGCGGGGCAACATCGACACTCGCCTTTCGAAGATACCGGAAGGTGGTGCCATCGTCATGGCGATAGCCGCCTTGCAGATCCTCGACATGACCGATCGAATCACCGAGATGCTCTCGGTCGATGAGTTTGTGCCGGCAATCGGCCAGGGGTGCGTTGCCATCGAATGCCGATTGGGCGACCCGGAGACCATCGAGGCGCTTGCTGCTATCGATCATGCGCCGACGCGTCGCGACGTTGAAGTCGAGCGGGCATTCCTCGCCGAATTGGGTTCGGGCTGTTCGCTTCCAGTCGGCGGACACGTGGTCGACGGTGTGCTCTATACGTTCCTCGCCAACCTGTCGACAGGGATGTCAATACGTGACCAAGTCATGTTGGCTGGCGATGCGGGTGACATCGCGATAGCCCGCAGCGCAGCTCATTCGGCGCACGACGCACTGAACTGACCGTGTCGAGCGCCGCTGACACTCTCGGTCCACTAGCCGGTCGTCGTGTTGTGGTCACTCGTGACCGTCCCGGGGAGCTGGGTCGGCTGCTTGCCGAGCGTGGCGCCGATGTCATTCATGTTCCGCTCATCGAAACGACCGATCCTGACGATGGGGGAGCAGCACTCAATGCGGCGCTGGGCAACCTCGCTGATCACGACTGGCTGATCGTCACGTCTGCTGTCGGTGCTGAGCGTGTCGGCGAAGCAGCCAAACTGCATCCCGCAGTGGCACTGGCCGCGATTGGCTCGACCACTGCGAGGGTTCTCGCCGATCTGGCTGGTCGACCGATCGATGTGATTCCCGACCGCCAGGTCGCCGTCGAGCTCGCTGCAGCACTGAACGTGCGGCTCCGAGGAGAGCATGTCCGTATCCTGCTGGCTCAAGCTGACCGTGCACCGGACACGCTGGCCGATCTGCTTCGCGCCGGGGGGCACGCTGTCACAGCGGTGACCGCGTACTCGACTCGGCTCCGGGCGCCGGATCCAACGCTGCTCAATGACATCGACGCCCTTGTGCTAGCGAGTGGGTCAGCCGCCACCGGTTGGGTCGCGGCCCTCGGAACTGACGCCCCGCCCGTTGTCGTTGCAATCGGCCCAACGACTGCACAAGTTGCTCGCGAACTTGGCCTCAAGGTCAGTGCCGTCGCTGCCGAATACTCTCTTGCAGGCCTTGTAGACGCGTTGGAACTTCAATTCGCCTTCCGTTCGGAGTGAAGCGATGTCACAGACGCCGTAAAATGCAGGCGCGAATCTTTCGTCGACCTGCGAGCAGATACTGTGAGCACAACAACAACAACGACAACGACATGAGGAGCATCGTGGCTGCACGAAGCCGAGGCCGAACCTGGCTCTCCGCGTCAGCAACAGCGCTCGGAGCGGGTTTGATCCTCAGCACGGGCGCCGCGACCGTTGCAGCGCGCCCGATCGTCATTCTCGAACAGGTCGAATCGGCCCCGGCCGGTGCCTCGGCGCAGCCGGTAGGCGAGCAACTCGGCTCTCACGCCTCGATATCGGGCGACGGCAAATACGTTGTCTATCAGGGCGTCCCTGAACAGCCGGCCGTCGGCGAGGGCGAGACCCCCGTTGTGCAGATCGACGAACGGGAGTCAACGATCTACCTGAGCAATCGCGAAGATGGCTCGACCATCGAATTGACGCCGGTGCCCGATGGCCTTCGATCAGGCAACTCCGTCCGCCCCGTCATTTCTGGCGACGGTTGCAGCGTGGTGACAATCACCGAGATGGCGCTCGACCTCTTCCGCGACGACGACGCCGGCCGACGTTGGGACGTCTACCGATCAGTGCTGCCGCATTGCGAGGGAGCGGTAGGCAACTGGGAGCTCGTTTCCACTCGCAACAACGGTAGCTCGCTTGCTCGTGACGACGTCCGTCCCGACTTTTCGCCGACCGTGTCGCGCTCCGGCACAGCAATCGCCTTCGTGCACCCCGATGAGCGGCTCTTCGACGCTCCTGACGTCAACACGATCACACTTATCGACTTGACAGTGCCGGCCAGCGATCGTGGTCGAGCGCAGATCGTTACCGGTATGCCGATTGACCGTCCAAACACCACCTTTGTCCATGTCGGTCTCGATCAACCCGCCCTGTCAGGTGATGGCCGTTATCTCGCGTACCGCTCTGATGCATTGTCGGCCGACGTGGTGCCGGTCTGGGGAATCGGCCAGATTGACGGCGCCCGAGCGACCCAGCAGGTCTTCGTGTGGGACCGCCTTGAATCTGACCCGTTCCGCCAGGTTCAGCTTGTGTCGGCGCAGCCGACGGGTGAGCCGACAACCGCAGGCGCCAGCGAGCCAGTCGTCTCCCGATCAGGCCGAGTGATCGCTTTTACATCGGGAGATCAAGGCCTCGTGTCGAGTGTCTTCCCGACCTGCACCGACGAGTGCCCAACACAGATCTTCCGTCTCGACCGCGACATCGATGGCGACAGCGTGTACGACGAACCAGGCGACACAACGCTCGAGATCATCAGTGCCGAACCGATCACCGACGAAGCCCCGACCCCGGTTGCTGGTCGTGCAGCGTCGTCGCAGCCGACACTGAGCGCCGACGGCCAATTGCTCGCTTTCGTCTCGAAGGCGCGGAACCTTCAGTTGATCGAAGCACCGGGCGGCGGTGAAGCTCTCGACGGTGACATTTTGGTTGCAAGTACCAGCCGTGTTGGTTTGCGCCGCATCACGGTCTCGACCGACGGCGTCCGTCCGACAATCGGTGCACACTCCCGACCTGATCTCAGCGATTCCGGTCGGATCGCCGTGTTCGACACGTTGGCCGCTGCACGGTTACTCGATGAAGACGCAGCACCTGGTCGCCAGATCGTCGCAATCTCTTCGCCGTCCCGCGTCGCACTCGCTGACGCCGACGTCGGCACCACCGTCGTGGGTTTAGAAAGCGCCGGTTGGTTCGTCTCGCTCGTTAACGAAGGCCCGTCGGCATTCGATCCGGCTTCGGTAACGGTTGACGATCGCCGGTTTACCATCATCCAAAATGAGAGTAGCTGCGTGATTGGCACGCTCGTGCCAGCCGGTGCTCGATGTAACGTCAGTTTCACGTTCACGCCGACCTCGGAAGCGGCTGTGTCTGCAACGATCACGATTGCCGAGCAGGGCTTCGAAGCGCTCTCGGTGTCGGCGACCGTGTCTGGTTCGGGCGGCGATCCTGCCTTGCAGATTTATCCCGGTGGCGGCGATTTCGGTGAAGTTGCCGTTGGCGAGTCGGCAACCGAATTCCTCTTCGACGTCAGCAACGTCGGTTTCTTGAGCTCCTCGGTGGAGCGAATCGAGATTGTCGGTGCCCGCGCGTCGGAGTTCGCGATCACCACGAACAACTGTGCTGATCGCCCGCTCAACCCGCGCGCCAACTGCGCCGTTGGGGTGACGTTCACTCCAAGCGAAGCTGGCCGTCGCACCGTACTCATCAAAGCCTTCACACCGCTGGGTCAGTCGACGTCGGTCATTCTCGCCGGTGACGGCGTGTTTGAGCCCGAGCTCGTCACGCTTGAAGGCGCAGTCCAAGCCGGTGAAGAGTTCGTTCTCGGTGGTTCTGACTTCCCGGCCAATACCGAACTGGTCGTCGTCTTCGGCGATGGCCCTGCCGACAAGGTCAACGTCACGACCAACGATGGCGGTGGGTTCATCGCATCCATTCTGGTGCAGCCGAATACTTCTGGCGGCGCTCGCCAGGTCGTGGTCCAGCCACCGCTGGGCGTTGCAGCCGTCGCTCCGATGGAAGTGATCGAAGACGACACGATGTACATCGGTCTGCCGGGCTTCGGCTTGGGCTGACCTGCGCCGCAACCGAGGCCAATGAGATTCAGAGCGACCGGTTTACGCGTCGTTGGCGGGGCGGATGAGGCCGCCAATGTTGATCGCTGTGGTACACGTTGACTTCAGCGACTCGGCACCGACAGCGTCGCAACGCACCGAGAAGGTGATGTTGTCTCCGGGCTGCAGGCGGATCGGCGTGATGCTCGGCTCGAACAGTTGACCGCGGATGTTCGACAGCGACCACTGATACGCAGTTTCGCCGTTGATCAGAAGCGTGGCAATACCTGACTCGTTCAATGAGTTTTCGACCCGGATGTCGCTGAGGTCAAATATGTCGCTGTCGGGGATCGTCGACGAGGCGTCGGCGGTAGCGGTGAGCCCGGCTTCAACGGCGAGGCGGATGAACGCTGGCTCGCTGTCTTCTTGGGACGACGCAGCGACGCTCGGTTCGGTGTCGCCGTCGGATGCTGTGGTGGTGACGGGCGCTCGGTCATTCGGATTGGGGGCGAGTTCAGCGACGCGTGCGTCAACACGCTCGTTGACCGTGTCGCGCAGTTCTGGGCGGACCACGCCGTACCAGGCCGCTGTCGCAGCGGCAACGAAAGCCGCAACGGCGAGTGAGCGCGCGATCGCTGACGCTGGAACCGTCGGAGGCTGGACGATCGACATAGAACCGATCGCTGGATCGTGCCCCTGCTGTTCGGCTTCGATCTCGAAGTCGAGCGTGCGAGTAGCGCGACGGAGCATGCCGCGCTTTGCTTTCGCCTTGAATCGAACGAGGCTTGCGCCGCCAGGAGCAACACCCACGGCCGGAGGGTCGAACGAGCCGTCGATACGGTTGGTCGGGTCCACGAGACGGAGACGGCAGCTGGCGAGGCCGTTGCCATGGTTCTCGACCATGAACTCGTAGTTGGCTCGATGGCGGGCGCGCTGAACCGGCTGCAACGTAACGATGCGACGATCATCGAAGGGTTGGATCTCGAGCACGATCTCGGCGACGACCGCGTTGTCGGGCTCGCCTTGCGGGATGACGCGCACGTTGATCACGGTCGGGCCTGACGAGGTCGTCGGGATTGCCGGTGGCATCACCACGACGTCGATAACATCTTGAGATCCGCCGAAGAGCGTGACGTTGCCGCGTTCGATCTTGGTCCAACTGGCGCTCAGGCCTGCTGGAACTATCGTGTACGACTCGGTCGACTCGCCGAGATTGTGGATCGACAGTGGCAGTGTGAGGCGTTCACCAGGCACAGCGACCGTGTCGTCGCTGGAGAACCACGTCTGCACTGCCACAGCCATTGACGTTACTGGTTGGCGGTTGGCGCTGTCGGGCACCCCAGCCCCCTCCGCCGTCAGTCACACCGCCGCATAATTCGAAATGGAGACCATCGCACGATGCGAGTGAAGTGAATTGGTCTGCATGTCTGAGATGGGTCTGTCCGAGTGTCTCTCGTAGGCTAGGTGGGTGCCTGTTATCCGTCCTCGTCGACTCCGCCGGACCGCAGCAATGCGTGATCTGTTGGCCGAGACTCATATCCGGACCGATGATCTCATTGCGCCATTGTTCGTGCGCGAGGGAATCACTGAGCCGCAGCCGATTCAATCGCTGAAGGGCGTGATGCAGCACACTCGCGATTCGCTTCGCGTCGAAGTCGCCGGACTCGCAGCTCTCGGCGTGAAGTCGGTCATCCTGTTTGGGGTCCCGGCTGTCAAGGATGCTGTTGGCAGCGGCGCCTACGACCCCGATGGCATCGTGCAGTTGGCGCTGGGTGACTTGCGCAGCGAAGTCGGTGACGACATGGTCGTGATGACTGACCTGTGCGTCGACGAGTACACCAGCCATGGCCACTGCGGCATCATCGACGAGCACGGCGTGGTCGACAACGACAAGACCCTCGACCTGTATGTCGCTGCAGCGCTGGCCCAGGCCCGAGCCGGTTCGCACGTCGTGGCACCGAGCGGAATGATGGACGGCCAAGTGGCTGCCATTCGTTCTGGGCTCGATGCCGAGAACTTCACCGACGTTGCGATCCTCGCGTACGCCGCCAAGTACGCCAGTGGGCTGTACGGGCCGTTCCGCGATGCTGTTGACGTCGAAATTGCCGACGGCGGAGACCGCAAGGGGTACCAGCAGGACTACCGCAATACCCGAGAAGCACAGCGCGAAGTCGACCTCGACATCGCCGAGGGTGCCGACATCGTGATGATCAAGCCGGCGCTGTCGTATCTCGACATCATTGCCGACACCGCAGCACGCGTCGATGTGCCTGTGGCGGCATATCACGTCAGTGGTGAGTACTCGATGATCCATGCCGCTGCCGACAATGGCTGGATCGACGGCGATGCCGTCGCGCTCGAGCAACTCACGGCGATCAAGCGTGCCGGAGCAAACATCATCCTCACCTACTTCACCCGCTGGTTCGCCGAGAACCACCGCTAAACGCCGACCGGTCACACTCTGCCTCGCACCGTGTGATCGAAGGAACGGACGCCTTCCCATGACCGACCAGACAATTCCCTACTGCGACCCCATCGGCTGCGCCGCCGCGGGCTGTACCGCCACCGTGTGCACAGGCGCTGGTCTGCCGTCGAACGCGACCATGTTTGCCCGCTCCAAAGCTGTGATCCCCGGCGGCGTTAACTCATCGATCCGCGCCTTCAACTCTGTCGGTGGCGAGCCGTACGTCGTTGCACGGGCGAAGGGTGCAACGATTACCGATGTCGAGGGCACCAGCTACTACGACCTCGTGCAGAGCTACGGCGCCGTGATCCTCGGCCACGCGCATCCCGCGATCACTGAAGCGATCACCGCTGCGGTCGTCGATGGCACCTCATACGGCGCACCGACCCCGCGTGAGATGAAGTTGGCTGAGGCAATCAGCGAGCGTGTGCAGAGCTGCGCGCGAGTCCGCCTCATGAACTCGGGCACTGAGGCAACCAGCACAGCCATTCGCCTCGCCCGTGGAGTAACTGGCCGCGACCGGATCGTCACGTTCGCCGGCAACTTCCACGGCGCCACCGATGCGCTGCTGGTCGCCGGCGGTAGTGGCGTGGCGACACTCGGGCTGCCCGGCACGGCTGGCGTCCCCAACGCGTCGGTCGCCGAGACCATGGTCGTGCCGTACAACGTCGTCCCCAAACTCGACGACCTGGTCGCAGCGGTCATCATCGAACCAGTCGCTGCCAACATGGGGGTCGTGGCACCGGTTGCAGGTTTTCTCGAAGGGCTCCGTGCTGAATGCGACCGCGTTGGCGCACTGTTGATCTTCGATGAGGTGATCACTGGTTTCCGCCTCGGCTCTGGGGGCGCCCAGACGATGTACGGGATCACACCGGATATCACCTGCTTCGGCAAGGTGATTGGTGGGGGCCTGCCAATTGGCAGCATCGGTGGCCGCGCCGACATCATGGAGCATTTGTCGCCACTTGGCCCGGTCTTCCACTCGGGCACGCTCTCCGGTAACCCGCTGGCAACGGCAGCGGGTCTTGCTGCCCTCGATCAGCTCACGCCTGACGTCTACATCGAACTCCGTGTTCGGGCGCGCCGCCTGGCAGCGGGTCTGCATGACGCCTGTGCGTCGGCGGGCTTTGCGGCGTCCTTCCCGGTCGTTGGAACGCTGGTTGGCATGCTCTGCGGCTCTGAGGTCGGCATGGTCGAGAACTTCGACGACGCCAAGCGGACCGATGAAGCTGCTTACTCACGGTTCTTCCAGGCGATGCTCGCCGAAGGCGTAGCCATGGCCCCCGGTGCGTACGAGGCAATCTTCGTGGGTCTCGGGCATACGGACGACGTGCTCGATGCGATTGTTGCCGCGGCCCATCGCGCTGCAACAACTGCGACAGGTGGCTGAGCCAAGTAGCAGGTGCCGTCGATCATCGGGCCTGCGCCGCTACGTTGGCGAGCGTGAGGCAGCTGTTCACTTGGCGATTCGTCGCAGCCGTTGCCGCACTTGCCTGTTTGGCGTTCCTGATCAATGCCGTTGTCGGCGATGACGACCAGTTCACTGCGATCGTCGAGTCCGAGGTTTCCGACCGCAAGATTGACTTCATCTCGTCGGTCTCCTTCATGGAGACGTCCAACGACTTTGGGTTCGGTGACGACGGGTTAACCGACGGATTCATTGATTTTGTGCTGCCCCGTCGCAACGTGATGCGCGTCGCGCCCGGAACGCCGGGAATTATCAATTGTGACCTGCAGTCGTCGAACCGCTGCGTCGTGTTTGCCGACCTGCTGGGCGACGCGGTTATCTGGTTCGCCACGCTGCCGAAAGCCGAGCGCGGGACCGTCGAGCTTCCACCGATCCTCGACCTCCAAGATGGCTTCGCCCTGTTCGAGAACGGCTGGCAGATCAGATATGCCCCTGTCATTGATCGGTTTTGTGAAGGCGAGGACATCGTCAGCTTCAGCGATTTCCTGCGCCGCTTTAGCCCTGGCAGCACCTCGGTAATTGACCTCGAAACACAGTCGGTCACCGAAGTTCGTTGTGCCGGCACCGAGGCGCCCGACGTGCCGATCGAGACGTCTATCGACCTGCCGATCGGCAACACGCCGGTGATATCGATCGATCAGGTGACGCCGCTCGACGAAACGGTCGACCCGGTTGACGCCGAACCTGCCATTGAGGAGTAGCTATAACGCCGAGCACGGCGCGGTAGCTCAGTTGTAGCCCGGCCGGACCTCGTCGAGCAGCGTGTGTGCCGCGGCGAGGCCCGAGTTGTGAGCGCCCTCGATCTTCGGGCCGGCAAACGCATCTCCGGCCATGACGATGCGACCGTTGGCGGTGGTCCAACACGGGTCGGGCCAAATCGAGCGTGGTGTGGCGAGCCGCCACTTTTTGAGTGAGTATTCGAGAATTGAGGCGTCGCCGAGCCATGGCTGAGCAGCTGCGGAGAGCTGATCGACCAGCATGTCGTTGTCGTCGTCCCAGTGAGCTTCACTCCAGGCGGGGTTGGCGTGAAACGTGACGGCAGGTTCGGCGCTAACGCCCTTTGAGGCGTTGTCGCCGATGAAACTAAAGACCTCGTCGGCGTCTTGGATGCCACCACTTGCCGGGATCGCAGCCGGGCGATCGAGCCGCACAAGGAGGCCGACAGTCCGGTCGTAGTCGGTACGGAACAGGGCCTCGTCGAGCTCGATGCCGCCGTCGATCATCAGCGCGAATGCCTGGGGGAGCGGGCAGGTGACGACCACGGCGTCGAAGGTGTGCGCCGTGCCGTCATCGATGACAGTGGTGATGCCGTCGACGTCGGGTTCGTCACGAATCGCGAAGGCCATGGTGGAACACTGCACGTTGAGGTCGGCGGCGAGGTCTTTGGCGAGCGAGTTCATGCCGCTCGTGGCGACGTAGCGGGGATGCCCGTCGGAGCCCTCGAAACCATGGTTCCAGACATGGACGAGGCCACGCCCCTCCCAGTTGGCAACCTGTGCCGCAAAGGCCGGGCTTCGGGCGGTGAAGAACTGGGCTCCGTGGTCAAGGGTGGCGCCACCGATGCGACGAGTTGCAAGCCGCCCACCTGGTGATCTGCCCTTGTCGAAGACGGTGACGTCAGCGCCGCCACGAACGAGTTCACGCCCTGCGATCAATCCTGTGAGGCCAGCTCCGATGATCCCAATGCGCATACCGTCAGGATGCTGCAGATTCGAGTGCGGATTCAACTTCGGCCGTCCGTTCTTGGTACGCCGTTTCGGCTCGCTTCATGAACTCAAACAGGACCCGGTTGAACGATCCAGCATGTTCGACCATCAGGCCGTGGGCAGCGCCACTGATCACGGCCAGTTCGGCTGTGGGGATTCGCTCTGCTAGCTCTTCGCTGTCGCCACGCGGTGTGAGGATGTCTTGGTTGCCGACGACGACGAGTGTTGGCACGGCGATGTTTGCGAGCTCGTCGGCGTATGTCATATCGACATTCAAGATGGCGTCGACTTGCGCCGCGAATGCGTGCGATGGCCGACCCAACGCGAGTGGCCCAAGCCAGCCCATTGCAGGGAGTAGCCGGCGGAACGATCGCGGGCCGATGACCCAGCGGGCAGCTTCCTGGCCCATCGACCCAATCCCGTTCGAGAGCGCGGCGTCGCGCCAACTCGAGAGTAGGTCTTCGCGCCACGGATGGTGCTGGCCCGCGGTGCAGGCGAGCGTGAGTGAGCGAACTCGTTCGGGGTATTTGACCGCGATGATTTGGCTGATGGCGCCACCCATCGATGCGCCGACTACGTGTGCCGTGTCGACGCCAGCATGGTCGAGGACGGTGATCGCATCTTGGGCCATCTGCTCGAGTGAGTACTCGCCGTGCGGCTTGTCGGATCGTCCGGCACCGCGGTTGTCGAGGGCGATTGCCTGGTACCGAGGAGCCGACGCCAGCCGCTGGAGATCCCAGCCGTGTTTGTCGGCACCGAGGCCCTGCACGAACAGGATCGGCGGCGCACCTGGCCGACCGGTGACCCGGTAGTGGATGCGGACACCATCGGTGGCGCGTACGTAGGTCATCAGTTACCGCCCAGGCCGCTCAGCGGGAGCCAGTCGAGCGGTGTCCCGGTGTTCATGTCGCCCATCTGGGTGAGTAACAGACTGATCTGTTCGCGTACGTCGTAGGCCAGGTCATATTCGGCGAGGGGGCCTCGGCGGCGTCGGCCGCCGCGGATGGCAGGACCGATTTCCATGCGTACTCGTCGGCTGAACAGTGAGCTGGTGGTGGCTGCGGGGAACAGGTCGACGCCTGACGCCACTACGGCGCCGATGATTGTGTGGTCGACGGTGCCGACTTCGCGAGGCCGGCCACTCGGCGCTGCAGCACAAACAACCAGTTCGCCGGCACGCAGTGCGCCAGCGACCTCATCAGGGTGGTCAAGGAGACCGCCGAGGCGCTGTGCGAGCGCGCCGAGCGTTGTGTCGTCGGGGCGACCGACGAATCGAACCGGGCGATCGACGGCTCGGCTGATTGCGAAGGCGCTGTAGACGTGCGCCATCGAAAAGCGCCGGGCGTTGACGACGATGAGCGCGCCCTTGCGCGTTGGGAGATATTGATCCCCGCCAGTCGAGACGGCCCATCGAATTTCGGACAGCATCGTGACCGTGCGGAACAGCCCGGCGTCGCGACCCCAGTCGTCGACATGGCCCGACGGCTCTTCGGTCACGCGGCGGAATGCTGCACGGGTGGTGTTGGCGGTGCTTTCTGCCAGGCTGGCTCCGCGCCGGACGGGAAACTGGACGACGCGGCCCAAGGGGGAGCTCATGATGCTGCGCCGATTTGTTGCGCTGCGGGGACCCGGGCCGGTCGGCGCACCACGCTTGGCCAGCGATACAGATGATCGATGACCTCGACGGTCGAGACGTCAGCGGTGATCCCCAGCAGTTCTTCCATCCGCCCGTTGTCGGCGAGGCGGCCGCGGGTGAGTATCTCGGCGACATGCTCGGGGATCGGAGCGCCCAGCATGTGGCTCAGCCGGCGGGCAAGGAGCCACTGCGGCCCAAAGATCGGCAGGGGGATGCGGCGGCCGCGGCGAAGGGCGTGCAAGGCGGTGATCGCGCCCGATGCGACCACGTTGACCGGTTCAGCGAGTTGGTTGCGGGCAGCAGCGACGAGCGCGCGGGCGGCGTCATTGTGCTCAATGACAGCGAACGGTGGATCGGCGGGGGCGCTGAACGGCACGGCGGGCATGCGGAGCAGGCGACCGAGCGGCGATGGGACGTGCGGGCCTAAGACCGACGCAAGTCGCACGGCGCCGACCTTGACACCGACCCGATTGGCCACGCTGGCAGCGATTGCCTCGATGCCGGCAAGGGTGTGGCCGTACTCGGAAGTCGGCCTGATAGGGGCGTTCTCTGCGGGGCGGGTCATTGATTCCTTGCCCCTCCCGTAAATTTCGATACCGCTGCGAACCACGATGCTTTCGAGCGCACGGCATTCGGCTGCGGCGCCGAGGATGGAAGTTGCAGCCTGTTCGGTGAGCACGCCGGCGACCTGAGGCGATGCTCGAGCATCGGGTTCCCACACGCCGAGGTGAACCAGAACGTGCGGGTTGAATTCGGTGATCGTGTCGACGATTTGGTCGTGTTTGTCCGGCGAAAGATGATGGTACGTCGTACGCTGCAGCCGTCGACGCGGTGGGTCGGCGTCGATCCCCGCAAGCGAACCTACCCACGGCTCGTCCTCGAGCATCCTGGCAACGAGCGTTCCCAGTTCGCCACCGACCCCACTCACGAAGACACGCCGACCTGACATGGTTTTTGAATCTACTCGTACACGTCGCCAATTGATTGGCTCAGCAGCAGCGATGTTGGGCGCGTCTGTTCTTGGATTGGGGGATGCGCGTGTGCTGGCGGAGCCGCTGGGTTTCACCGATCCGGCGACGGCGCTGGAGCCGGCTGAACGGCTTGGTAACAATGGAAAACTGACCTTTCCGGTCGACCCGACTGGCGGCGATCTGGTGATGCCGAATGGTTACCGGGAAGGTGTACATATGGGCATCGACATCGGCAATGGATGTTCGGACGGTCGCGGGCGACTGGTCATCGCGTGCGCCGATGCAGTGGTCAACAGCATGGAACAAGCGCCTCGTTCCGGTAAGTACATCACGCTCCGCGACCGCTTCGACAACTACTACCGCTACCACCACCTCGATGAGTTCATTGGGGGGATGGAGGTGGGCGACGCAGTCTCCGCTGGCCAGGTGATCGGGCTAATGGGTATCACCGGCAATACGATCTGGGCGCATGTGCACTTCGAGGTGTGGCGCCAGAGCTTGAACCCCCGCATTGGCTTTCCGGTGGACCCGTTGCCGCTGCTACCGCGGCCTGCAGGCTTGACAATCGGCCTGCCTCGGTGCGGTGACTGACGGAAAAGATCAGGCAAATATTACGTTTACATGTCGATATGGGTCTCGTGGTTGTCATACAATTCCTTCAAGCAACTCAGAGTTGCTGCCGAATACTTTTGTGCCCCGTCAACGGGTTCTCAACCCCTTATGACCGATCCACATCGCCTTCCCAACGACATCTCTGCTGTTGATTCGCGGCCCGGCCAGATGTCGCGTCGGCGCCTCCTCGCCGCAGGGCTGGGCGCAGCGGTCGGGTTGATGGCCGTCGAACGTGTCGTTGCTGCACTGCCAAACGACAGAATCATGACTGCAGCTGGATCGTTCCAAGCCAAGGGACTGGCCCCGGCTGAGCGGATTGCGCCATCGCTCACCGTGCCCAACGGACGGATCATGTTCCCCGTTGATGCGCAAGAGAGTTGCTGGGTCTCTGACAACTTCGGTGACTGCCGCGATAGCTGTTCGCGTTTGCACGAAGGCCTCGACATCTCTGGCTCACGCGGCGCCGACCTCTACGCCGTGGTTTCCGGCCGACTCACGAAGAAGTACGTCGACAGTGGAATGACCTCTGGCGCAGGCAACGGTTGGACTCTCGAAGACGAAAAGAATAACGTCACCTACAAGTATTTTCACATGGCAACGCACACCGCTGGCCTGGCCGTCGGCGACATCGTTACGCAGGGCGACGTGATCGGCACTGTTGGCAACACCGGGACGTCAGGTGCCAACGATGACTTGAACTACCACCTGCATTTTGAATACCGCCCGAACGACATCGCGCAAGATCCGCTGCCACTACTCGTGCGGCCCGACAATTGCACGTTCTACGTCGGCTAGTGCCGGCTAGGGCCCAGCCGGACCCTCAGCGGTCTTGCTTCAGTGCCGTATCGATACTCAGCGCGCTCGCCACGATCAACGTGTTGAGCGGCTCGGGCATCCGCTGATGGATCTGCACCACGTAGTTGTCTGCAGTGGTGAACATGGCCTTGGCGAAGCCCTCGAAGGTCTTAGAAATACGTGCGACTTCGGTGCCTTCTGCATCTTCGATGCGGAAGTTCCAGGCACGCCAGTTCTCACCCTTGATCGAGCCGAGCATCTGGCCGTTTGCCTCGAGCCCGAAGTTGATCTTGCCGATCGCCTTCTGCTGAACGATTTTGCCGATCTCGTTGCCAGCGGCGTCTTCGACGATCACGGTCGACTTGATCACCTTGCGCGGCCGGGTGAGCTGCATTAGTACTTGCCCCGAATTGTCGGTGATCTGGAGCTTGTGTGTCATGAACTGATCGAGTGAGCTCACGAGCCGCAAGACCTTCTTGGCTGCCGACTGGCCGACCTGGTTGACCATCGCCAGTTGCTGTCCGTCCTGGCCGAACACGCTGTACTGGTTGTTCAGCTCGATGAGCTTGGCCTTCTGGTTGACGACCAGCACGGGCTCGGTGAGGATCGTCCCACCACCACCTTCGACCTTGCCGGCGAGCCCGGCACCGCGAATGCCCTGGTCGGTGAGCTGCTGCTGGAGCTTGTCGGCGTTTCCTTCGTTGCCAACCGTGAGGGCCTGGTCGAGGCGATCAAGGCCGTCGCCGTCAGGCGAAACCGCAACAGGGTCGGTGCTCTGCACGCCGCCCGTGCTGACCTGTTCGGTCCAGGCCACGCCGTCCCAGTAGCGCAACTCAGCGCGGCCATTCGGGTCGGGATACCAGTTGGCAGGTGTTGTCATAAAAAAGACACTAGATCAGTTGTACCAAGTTTCACGTCTCATGCCGCTCTATTTGAGCGACCGCCTCAGCGCAGCTTGTGGGCGTTCATGATCACTTCGCGAGCGAAGGGATCAAGCTGGCGGCCAGACAACCGCTCAGTGACCTGAATCGCCTGCGTGTCTTGTTCGACGAGTCCCGACCATCGTATGTACCCGCCCATGACGCCGATGATGCGATCGCTGACCTCTTCGGCGTGGACGAGCACCCGCATGTTTCTGTTGAGAAGATCGTGCAATTCGGTGTAGAGCGCCTTCAGATAGGCGTCGAGGTTTTCCTGGTTGAACGCCCGGTGGCGGTATGGCAGCTGCAGTTCGTCGTAGTTGTGCAGATTGCTCGGCGCCGAGATGATCGAGATGACACAACCGAAGCCATTCTCACGCAGCCAGATGATCTCTTCTTGTCGACGAACTCGCCGGTGACTGTCGCCGACGCCTCCGGGCCGCTCGCAGACTGCGAGCTTGTCCTTGAGGATCCAGGTGAAGTTGCGCGGGGTAATACCCAGCGCCCACTTCCCGCGCAATCGGGGAGCCATTAGCGGCGGCCCTGGAGCGATGAATTGGAAGCGTGCGCGGTGTCCATGACGAGAGGCAATGCTACCCGGTCAATCGTGTCAGTGAGAAAGCCGCAACCGCTGGCGTGACCGATGCACCCTTCGGCCCCCGGCGAGGTCGCACGCAGTGGCCTCACCCCGAGCGACTGTCAGCACGCGTTCGATGGCCGCGGCGCTCGGCGGATACCCGTCATTAGTGAGCCACCGCCGGAGCGAGCGGCGCGCCAGCGGGAGCGGAGCAGCGGCGATCGCGACGGCATCGGTCGGGTCGATCGCGTCCGCCAATTCGTCGAGCAGCACATCGTCATCGCGTAAGAGGCCAGCTGCTCGCTCGATCAGTACAGAGACGTCACGGTCGAAGATGTCCTCGGCCAGCGGCAGAAATTCGTGCCGAATTCGGTTGCGTCGGAATCTCGGGTCGTCATTTGACTCGTCGTGAACGACTGAAATGTTGAGTCGAGCGCACAACCCGTGAGTGTCTGCTCGGCGCAGCCGGATGATTGGCTTGGTCGGTCCGTGGCGGATACCAGCAAGGCCGGTGGCGCCGCTACCCCGAAACAGTGCGAGCAGCACGGTCTCGGCCTGGTCGTCAGCGGTGTGGCCGGTGAGGGCTGAAGTGCTGATTGCGGTCTGGCGGGCCGAGCGGGCGCGGGCCTCGAGGTTTGGCCCGTCGGGTAGCTCAACGCGAACTACCCGGCAGGAGATACCGAGGTCGCTGGCAATCGACTGCGCAGCGTCAGCATCATCAGCCGAACCCGAGCGGATGCCGTGGTCGACGTGGACAGCGTTCACAATTAACCCCGCAGCAATAGCGAGGGCGGTCAGTGCGGATGAGTCTGGGCCACCTGAGAGCGCGCAGGTAACAACGGTGCCGGCTGGCGGAAAGTCGCAGCGGGTGAGGAGTTCGGCGACCAGCGGGTCGACCGGCGGGAGGCCAGGGTCGACGGGCATTGGGTTGGGGTTAGAGGTCGTTCTGGCGGCGACGCTTGCCGCCGGGGTACTTCTGCGACGAGACCGTTTTGAGGTACACGCCAATGAGGCCGACGCCCAAAAAGAGTGCGACGCCAGTCAAGGCAACGCCAATCCACCAGTGCCAAACCTCGGCTGCGAGCATTCCAGCAGGTTAGCGAGGGATCGACGTGGACGGCACATTCCCGCGCGCACTTCTCCAGTCGGGCTGGAGGGGGTGCGTTATGGCTCCTCGACTGATCGGCTACGCCGCGGTCAGGTGACTGCGACGTAGGCAATCAGACATAACACGATGGCCCGCAGAGTCCAGGCTGCGGTTCTCACCCAGTTGGTGCGGATCAGCCGCGTGTGGAGTGCGCTGTCGAAGCGAGGTGCGAGTCGGCCGTGTAGCGGCGCCGACACGAGGGCGGTCACGCCGTAGGCGACGCCCATCAGTGCAAGTGTGACCAGTGGGAGCGCTCGGCTCATTCCCGCCGGAGGTGATGCCGCGATCCACATGCCGGTGAGGCCTTCAGCGGCCATCAACGGCCCGACGACATAGCTGATTGTGCTGGTGTGGCGCTGTGCGAACCAACGCCATCGCGCATTGTCGTCACCGTGTTCGATTGCGTCGAAGATCGGATAGTGGACGACCTGGATTGTCCAGATTAGTCCGGTCATGGCCCACGTCGACGCGAGCGCAATCAGCAAGATGAGGGCGTCAGTCGATTCCACCCCACGATCGTGCCGCGGACGGAGCGGTCGTGGCGTGTTGGGCGTTCAGCCAATAACGCCGTCACCGTCGAAGTCGGTGTCAAAGCACTTCTCGATCCGCGAAAGCAGGTCGGCTGGCATCTCATTTTCCTGGCATTTCTTCTGGATGACTTGCTTGAGTTCCGCGTGGAAATCGAAGGCGCTCAGACAGTCGGGGCACGCGTCGAGGTGGTGTCGGATCGTGTCGCGCGCTGCGTCAGACAGTTCGGAGTCGAGGAACACGTCGAGCTCTTTGAGTGTCTGACTGCAATCGGGGGTGTCACATGCGTCCATCAGTTCTCCTGCCCTTCTGTTTTCGAGTCGGTGGGTTCGGGCTCGGGGTCAGCGAGCCCACGTTCGAGGGCATATGTGTGCAACGCCTTCTGCATCGCCTTTCTTCCCCGGTGGAGCCGTGACATCACGGTGCCGATTGGGATGTCGAGCATTTCGGCGATCTCTTTGTACGCAAAACCTTCGACATCGGCGAGGATCACCGGCAATCGGAAGTTATCTGGAAGCTCTTCGAGAGCCCGCTTGACCTCGTCGTCCGGAAGCATTTCCATGAGCGACTCTTCGGCAGAGCGGCCGATCGACGCGTCCTCGAAGGTGCCGAGGCGCTTGTAGAGGTAGAGGTCTTCAATGTCGCCAAGATCTGACTCGTCGGGGCGTCGCTGTTTCGCTCGGTACTTGTTGATGTACGTGTTGGTGAGGATGCGGAACAACCAGGC
>CAWUXP010000222.1:0-3569 GCA_963926495.1 Candidatus Ilumatobacter herschelensis | reverse complement strand
CATCGACGACACCGTTCGTACTCGCATCGACCAGCTGAAGAGCCGGCTCTAAGGGCCGCTAGGCCTGGACCACCGGAACCAAAGTGACCCACCGTAAGGGACAATGAAAATGGCTGAACTCACCATCTCTGCTGCCGACATAGCGTCGGCGCTCAAGAAGAACCTCGACGGCTTCGTGCCCTCGCTCGAAGCCCGCACCGTGGGCCGCGTTGCCGAAGTCGGTGACGGTATTGCTCGCGTCTCCGGTCTCCCGGATGCCGCCGTGAACGAACTCCTTGAGTTCGAAGACGGCTCGATGGGCCTCGCCCTCAACCTCGACGAAGACGCCATCGGCGCCGTTGTCCTGGGCAACGTCGACAAGATTGAAGAAGGCCAGACCGTCAAGGCAACTGGTCGGATCCTCTCGATGCCCGTCGGTGACGGCATGATCGGCCGAGTCGTGAACGCACTCGGCGAGCCCGTCGACGGCCACGGAGAACTCACTGGTGTCGAACAGCGCCGCATGGAGATCCAGGCACCTGGCATCCTCGGACGCAAGCCGGTGCACGAGCCGCTCCAGACCGGCATCAAGTCGATCGACGCCATGACGCCGATTGGCCGTGGCCAGCGAGAGTTGATCATTGGCGACCGCAAGACCGGCAAGACCGCCATTGCAATCGACACGATCCTGAACCAAAAGGGTCTGGGCGTGAAGTGCATCTATGTCGCCATCGGCCAGAAGGGCTCGACCGTCGCCCAGACTGTGGACACGCTGCGCCAGGCCGGCGCACTTGAATACACCGTTGTTGTCACCGCACCTGCGGGGGACCCCGCTCCGTTCAAGTACCTGGCCCCGTACGCCGGCTGCGCCATTGGCCAGCACTGGATGGACAACGGCGAGCATGCACTCATTGTGTATGACGACCTTTCCAAGCAGGCTGACGCCTATCGTCAAATCTCGCTGTTGCTGCGCCGCCCGCCGGGCCGTGAGGCCTACCCGGGCGACGTCTTCTACTTGCACTCCCGTCTCCTCGAGCGCAGCGCCAAGTTGTCCGATGAAAATGGTGCAGGTTCGCTCACCGCACTGCCGATTATCGAGACCAAGGCCGGCGATGTGTCAGCCTTCATTCCGACCAACGTGATCTCGATCACTGACGGCCAGGTCTTCCTGCAGGACAACCTCTTCAAGTCCGGTGTTCGCCCCGCAGTCGACGTTGGCATCTCGGTGTCCCGTGTCGGCTCGGCCGCTCAGACCAAGGCGATGAAGGGCGTTGCCGGCACCTTGAAGCTCGACCTCGCACAGTTCCGCGAGCTTGAAGCTTTTGCCACGTTCGGTTCCGAACTCGACGCGATCTCCAAGGCGCAGCTGGAGCGTGGTTACCGTCTCGTCGAACTGCTCAAGCAACCGCTGAACAGCCCGATGCCGGTTGAAGACCAGGTTGTCTCGTTGTTCGCTGGCACCAAGGGTTACCTCGACAACCTGCCGGTTTCCGATGTAGCTCGCTTCGAGACGGAATTGCTCGGCTTCATGAGGTCAAATCATGCAGGCCTGATGGACGAACTGAAGACGCAGAAGATTCCTGACGCCCTCGCTGGCGCTGTCGACACGTTCAAGGCGCAGTTCGCCGCAAGCGTCGATGCTGCCGGCAACCCGACAGACCCCACTTCGGTTCACGCCGATGAACTGGGCGATGCCGAGTCCAACAAGACCCTCGCAACGGAGTAACTCCTTATGGCAGGTGGTACCGAGCGCATTCTGCGTGGTCGCGTCAAGGCGATGCAGTCAACGAAGAAGATCACACGCGCCATGGAACTGATCGCTGGCTCGCGCATTGTCAAAGCCCAGCAGCGAGTCCAGGCAGCAGTGCCGTACTCGGAACAGATCACGGAAGTGGTTAAAGACCTCGCAGCTGCGGGTGCGTCTTTCGACGCACCGATGCTCGCTGGTCGTGACGAGATCAAGACCACCTGTTACGTGGCCATAGCGGCCGACCGTGGTCTGTGCGGTGGCTACAACGCCGGCGTGCAGCGCGCGACCGAAGGTGAAGTCAAAGCCGACGTTTTGTCTGGCAAGGACTACACCATTGTTCCTGTCGGTAAGAAGGCCGAGGGGTACTTCCGGTTCCGCGACTACCAGCTGAGCCAATCTTTCATGGGCTTCAGCGACCAGCCGACCTACGAGGACGCCCGTCGCATCGGCGAGTATGTCGTCGATCTGTTCACCTCTGGCAAGGTCGATAAGGTCGAACTGGTTTATACCCGCTTCATCAGCGCGGGGAGCCAGGAAGTCGTGTTGCGACCCCTCGTTCCCTTGAGCGCTGCCACGGTTGCGGGCGGCGACGGCAAGGCTGGCAGCACCGACGGTTCTGGTGGCGACTACGAGTTTGAGCCGGACCCGACGGAGATTCTTGACTCGTTGCTCCCGCGCTACGTCGAAGCCCGTATCTATGCCGCACTGCTCAACGCAGCTGCGTCGGAGCACGCATTTCGTCAGCGGGCAATGAAGTCCGCGACTGACAACGCTGAGGACCTCATCAAGAGCCTCAGCATTGTGATGAACCGAGCCCGACAGGCATCCATTACCTCCGAGATCATGGAGATTGTTGGCGGTGCAGCGGCACTCGATGGGGGCAACAACATTGGCCTCTACGTCGATATGGGTGATGATCTCTTCGGTACCCAGCTCGATGCACCATCGGCGCCAGCCACTCGTGCCGCTTCTCTCGCCGCCGCAGCTTCGGCCGCGGCCGAAACCTCCCCCGACAGCGGGACCGCAACCGCAACGATCGAGCGCCCCGCCGATGTTGATGACGACGACGAAGACCTCACACCAGGAGATACCAAGTCATGACCATGACAGAGAATGAACTGCAAGACGGCCGGGTCGTTGCCATCGCTGGCCCCGTCATCGATGTCGAGTTTCCCCGTGGCGCACTGCCCGAGTTGAACTCGGCTATCGAGTTCACCATCGAGCTGGAAGGCGAGTTCACCGTTGTGCTCGCCGAAGTTGCTCAACAGCTCGGCAATAGCCGCGTCCGTGCGATTTGCATGAAGCCCACCGACGGCCTTGTCCGCGGTACGGCGGTGCGCAACACCGGGCACGGCATCCAGGTGCCGGTCGGAGAGAAGGTCCTCGGTAACGTCTGGAACGTGTGGGGCGAAGCGCTCGACACTCAGCCCGAAGGTCTCGATGAGATGGAACGCTGGGACATCCACCGCCCGGCCCCGACCTTCGATTCACTTGAGCCTTCTGCTCGCATGTTCGAAACAGGTATCAAGGTTGTCGACCTCCTCACCCCATACGTGGCAGGCGGCAAGATTGGCCTGTTCGGCGGCGCTGGCGTGGGCAAGACCGTCCTCATCACTGAGATGATCAACCGTGTTGCATCGCAGCACGGTGGTGTGTCTGTGTTCGCTGGTGTGGGCGAGCGGACACGAGAAGGCACCGACCTCCGCCTGGAGATGATGGAGTCCGGCGTGTACGAGAAGGCCGCATTGGTCTTCGGCCAGATGGACGAGCCGCCGGGTGTCCGCCTTCGTGTCGCCCTGTCGGCGTTGACGATGGCCGAGTACTTCCGTGACGTCGCTGG
>CAWUXP010000221.1:0-2634 GCA_963926495.1 Candidatus Ilumatobacter herschelensis | reverse complement strand
TCGAACACCACCATCTGCGTGCTCACCGGCACAACAACACTGCTCAACATGAACGCCGTACTTGGCGATCGTGGCATCCCGTTCACCGCCCTCGAGTTTGAGTCCAACGACGAACTGCAGCCGGCCTTCGTGGCTGAGCAGTGCGAAGTGTGGACCTCGGATGCGTCGCAGTTGGCAGCATTCGCCGCCAACCTCGACGTCGAGACTTCCATCCTTCCCGACATCATCTCCAAGGAGCCGCTCGGCCCCGTGGTTGCTGATGGCGACACGGAATGGGCACAGGCCGTGAACTGGGCCGTCATGGCAACGATCCAGGCCGAAGAGTTCGGCATCACGTCCGAGAATATTGCCTCGTTCGCCGACAGCGAAGACTCCGGCATCCGCCGGTTCCTCGGTCTGCCGATTGACGATGGCGACGGCAACGAAGTCATCGCCGAAGTCGGACTGGGCCTGCCCACCGACTTTGCGAGCAACATCATCAGCCAGGTCGGCAACTACGGCGAGATCTTCGAGCGCAACCTCGCGCCGTTGAGCCTCAGCCGTGGCCCGAACGCTCTGTGGACGGACGGCGGCCTCATGTACGTGCCGCCATTCCGCTGATCGGCACGATCACATCCTGAACTGATCGTCGGGGTGGTCGCAATCGTGCGGCCACCCCGACGGGTTTCACCCTCATGCTTGAACGCCTGCTTCGCCTCGCCATCATTCTCGGCATCCTTGCCGTGCTGTACATCGCGTTCTGGAAGGTGCGCAGTTCATCTCGCAACAATGCCGACGAACCACCGCCGTGGCGCGACAGCCGAGTCCTCGTTGTCGCAGCCCAGGTTGCTGCACTCGGCCTCATCTGGTCTGCTGCCGACTATCTGTGGGCCAACTTTCGGGCACGAACTGCCGATATCGGCCTCGAGCTCGATTTCGGATTCCTCGATCAGCCAAGCGGCATCTCCATTGCCGACAACCCACTGAACCCGAACGCCGCCATTCGCGAAGCGCTGATTCAGGGTGTCAAGAACACGTTTCTCATCATCATCGTCGGTATCCCGCTCGCTGTCATGCTCGGCACGCTGATCGGTATCGCTCGGCTGTCAACCAACTGGCTGCTGTCGAAAATCGCCACCGTCTACGTCGAGTTCTTCCGCAACATTCCCGTCCTGTTGGTCATCGTCCTCACCTGGACCATCTTCTTGAACGCATTCCCGCCGGTGCGTATTTCGTGGCTCCCCTTCGGCGAAACATTTATCTTCAACAACCTTCGATTCGGATTCCCATCGATTGTCGGGGGCAACAACTTCGGGACCTTCCAGATCATCGTGCTTGTCGCGTTACTCGCGGCAGTCGCCGTGTGGATCTGGCGCAGCCGCCTGTTTGATCGCTCCGGCACACCGCACCACCGAGTGCTGTACGGGCTCGGCACCTTTGTCGCCATTTCGGTCGTCGGATTCATCGCACTCGGTGGTCCGTTCGATATCACGACCCCAGAGATCATCGACCGGGTGTACGTCGGCGGCATCACGATGATCATGCCCTACGCAGCTGTGATGGTCGGCCTCGTGTTGTACACCGCGTCGCATATCGCTGAAATCGTCCGCGGCAGCATCCTCTCGGTCGCCAAGGGGCAGGTCGAAGCCGGCAATGCGCTCGCGCTCAACAGCTTTCAACGATATCGATTCGTGATCCTCCCGCAGGCTTTCCGCGTTGCCTTCCCACCGCTGATCAACCAGTTCCTGAACTTCACCAAGAACTCATCGCTCGCCTTTGCCGTTGGATTCGCCGAAATCACCGGCGTCATTCAAAACCTGTTTGGGCAGTCCCGCCCAGCGCCGCAGCTGCTTCTCATTTTGATGGTCGTGTACCTCGTGTTCTCCCTAGTGCTGTCGGCCATCGGCAACCTCATTAACCGACGACTGCAGATTGTGGGGCGCTGACATGACTGATACGGCAGCAGCCAAAGAATCGGCGAAACTCGCTCCACTGCACTCGGACACGACTCCGGCCAAATGGGTCAAAGACAACCTGTTCAACAACGTCATGAACTCGGTCATCACGGTCGTACTCGGTGTTGTTGTCCTTTTCCTGCTCGTGCAAAGCTTCGGGTGGATTGCCAACGAAGAATGGGAGATCATCCGCGTCAACCTCCGTAACTTCATGGTCGGGCAGTTCCCGAGCGATGAACTCTGGCGCCTCTGGACCTCTGGGTTCGTCCTGATCGCCACGTTCGGCCTCGGCACCTCCGCCATGGCGCACAACTCACACGATGACGCCATCGAAAAAGGCCTCGTCGCCGAGCGTTCGTCATTCCTCGACCTCCTCAGCCGGTTCTGGCCGATCCTTGCATTTGTTGCGTTGGTCGTGTCGTTCGCGAAGACGTGGCCTCCTGTCATCGGAGTCATTGCCGCCGCCGCCGGCATCGTCGTTGCACGCCTTGCCGGCTGGGCGCTTCCCGTGCCGGTTCGTTCGCGGGCGGTCCCGTTGATGGCCATCGGCACCATTGTTTCGTTGGCGATCCTCGCCGGAACCGGTGGTTTGGTCGCACTGACCGCCGGTGTTATTGCATTGGCGACCGCAGCGAGCGAACTCTCGAAGTTGTTCGAAGGATCCGACTCCAAGTCAACGGCGATCCGAACAGGTGGCCCG
>CAWUXP010000220.1:0-3285 GCA_963926495.1 Candidatus Ilumatobacter herschelensis | reverse complement strand
AGCCCCAGACCGTCTTGTTGGCTTCCTCGGACACCCTGTCTACCGTGCGCTCACTGTCGGTCAGCGAGCTTTTGCCAGGGTGACCGATGCTGCTGCATCGATGTTCCTGTGGGCGGTCAAGCGCCTCGCCGGGCCGCAGATTGTTGAAGACACGGTCAACTTCTTCCGGTCACTCGCCAACATCGAGGGCGGGCTTCGCAAGCGAGCCAAAGAGGTGTCGGCACTGCTGCGTGACGAGGACACCTGTTTTGTGGTCGTGTCGAGCCCACGTGCTGAAGCGGTCGGCGAAGCCAAGCATCTCCTCGATGCGTTGCAGGCCAAAAACTTCCCGTTTGGCGGCCTCGTGGTGAACCTGATCCACCCGCTCCCTGAAGCGCTCACTCCTGAAGATGCTGCATTGCTTGCCGAAATCGATGAGGGCCCGCTTGCCGAGCACGTTGCTTGGCACAAAGAACTCACCGAGTTGGCCACTGCTGAGCGGGCCGAACTCGTCAGCCTCGAAGCTCTTGCGGGTGACGCACCGATCATTGAACTGCCGCTACTCGACCACGACATACACGACGTTCCTGGCCTCATTGATCTGTCGGCTCGCCTCGCCTGAGGTGAGCCGACGTCGGCGGGGTCTCAGGCGGCTGCAGCCTTTCTGACCGAAGTACAGTTCGATTCATGCCAGAACTCGAACAATTGGTCGACGAACTGTTTGATCGACCTGATGCAGACGGGCGATCTCTTGCCCTCGTTGTACAACAAGGCGGTTCGATTGTCGCTGAGCGCTACGGCACCCAACCCGCCAATGACTTCCAGCGCGCAGTCGAGCTCGACGCAGGCTCGACGCTTATTTCGTGGAGTATGGCCAAGTCGATCACCCATGCGGCTGTCGGCATTCTCGTTGCCGATGGCAGCATCGACGTCGGTGCGCCAGCACCCGTTCCGGAATGGAAGGGAACCCCGAAGGAAGCAATCACCACGCTCCAATTACTCGAGATGCGATCTGGCTTGCACTTTGTAGAGGATTACGTCGACGGCACTGCATCGAACTGCATTGAGATGCTCTTTGGCGACGGCGGGCCGAGCCACGCCGCGTACGCAGCCAGCCAACCACTCGATCACGAACCAGGCACCGTCTGGAACTACTCGTCCGGCACCACCAACATCATCTCCCGAATCATCGGCGATATCGTCAGCGGCGAGGCGGGCGGCGACCCTGACGACCGCGCAGCAGCAATGCGAGCATTCTTGTCAGAACGGCTCTTCGAGCCGACCGGCATGGCCACGGCCGAGCCAAAGTTCGACGGTGTCGGTGACTTCGTCGGATCGTCGTACGTCTATGCATCGGCACGGGATTTCGCCCACTTCGGCGAACTGTACCGCTCTGATGGGGTAACCGACCTCGGTCGCGGCGCCCAGATCCTGCCCTCCGGTTGGGCTGCGCACGCGGCGTTGCCGGTCGCCACCGATGAGGAATCAGGCTTCGGGTACGGCCGGCACTGGTGGTCATGGCCAGACATCCCTGGGAGCTATTCCTGTCACGGGTACGAAGGACAGTTCATCGTCGTGGCACCAGACTCAGAGGTGGTGCTTGTGCATCTGGGTAAGACCGACATCTCGGTTGCTCCAGCGTTACGCGCCCGACTTAGGGCATTGCTCCGAGAGCTCAGCTAAGTGAAGATGGCTCAAATCCGACCAGCGGTTGCCAATCGGTACGTGGCGGATCGATTGGTTCGAGAATGCTCACCTGGACTCGCCTGCATCAGATAGGAAGTACAGGTGATCGAAGATGAGGGATCGGAGGCGGCTGGCGCCTACGACAAAACGCATGAGATGCAGCGTGGCCCGTTGGCGACGGGTGAGTTGCCGATACTGCCGCTGAAAATTGGCCAAAAGCCGCGCATCCGTCCGATTCGGTTCGGCATCAAGATGGCGCTTTTCGCGCTCGTGTTGTGGTTCGTCGTTGGATTGCTGCCGCAGTTTGTCGAAGCCGCGACCGAGCTCCGCAACCTCAATCCGTTCCTACTCCTGCTGGGCTTTGCGCTCGAAATCGTTGCGTTGTACTTTTATTCGTTACTCACACGCGCTGCCCTCGGCGAGGCTGCGGCACCGTTGTCGGGCATGCGCATGTTCCGTATCCAACTGTCGACTCGCGCGTTGACCAATGTCGTGCCGGGCGGTAATGCTGCAGGCAGTGCACTCGGCTACCGGCTGTTGACGCTCTCTGGAATCAAGGGGCCAGACGCAGGCTTCGCACTTGCCACCGCTGGCGTGGGCTCAGCCGTCGTACTCAACCTGGTGTTCTGGGTCGGCCTGATCGTGTCGGTGCCGCGGCGCGGCGTCAACCCGCTTTACGGAAGTGCTGCCCTGATGGGCATCATCGTGATCGGGATTGCTGCCTTCCTGGTAATCGGCATCATGGAAGGCCAAGGTCGGTCAGAGCGTGTGATTCGGTGGTTGGCTCGTCGCCTCCGCATGGACGAGGACCGTCTGGCCGCTGCGCTCCACCGGATCGCAGAACGACTCGAGGAGTTGATCAGCGACCGGGCACTACTGAAGCGAGTCGTCGTTTTCGCATTACTTAATTGGCTCATCGACGCGGCTGCACTGTGGGTATTCCTGCGAGCATTCGGCGGCAGCTTGGACATCGACGCGCTGATAGTCGCGTTCGGCCTCGCCAACTTGCTTGCCGCTGTGCCGATCACGCCGGGCGGCCTCGGCTACGTCGACTTGACCTACGTCGCTGTCTTGGTTGGCTTCGGCCTGACAAAAAACACCGCCACATTGGGCGTTGCGGCATACCGCTTCGCACAGTTTTTCTTCCCCATCTTCCTCGGCGCGGTGGCATATGCCTCGCTCCGGGTCGGCCCATGGAAGATCGAGAAACGCGACCGTTTGGCGCGTCTGCGCGACCTAGCTTCGAGCGGCTCCGCATCGCAGGAGTCGACGATTGACTTCGCGATGCGATTCGGCCGCCGGCTCACCGGGCTACACCTTGGCGAGCCGCTCGACGACGACGAGCGTGCTCTGCTGCGGTACAACGACTTCCTGGAGGACGAGTCATTGGATGATCTCTCGCCAGATCACGAGATCAATGATGGCGACGACATTGCCGAGGCGGCCGACTGACGGGTACGGTCGCCACTCATGACAACGTATGAACGCCCGTTCGGCAAGTATCTCGAAGACTTCACACCCGGCGACATTTTGAAGCACTGGCCCGGCAAGACGATCACCGAATACGACGATCATCTCTTCTGCATGATCACGATGAACCACCACCCGTTACACACCAAC
>CAWUXP010000219.1:0-13236 GCA_963926495.1 Candidatus Ilumatobacter herschelensis | reverse complement strand
GATCCACGCGCCGGGAGCAATCCAGTAGACCGGAACGAGGAACAGCAGGATAAATGACGTGTGGTCGCCGAACATGTTGCGACCCATCAGCGTGACGAACGGGGCTTCACCACGCGACAACAGCCACATGCCCTGGTCATAGAGCGCCGAGTCGTACGACGCAGTGCCAAGCCCATGGTGGATGTCGAGACTGCGCTGCGTGAAGTACGACGTGTACAGCACCACTGCCAGAACGATCAGCACCTGTGGCGCCGATCGATCACTCAGCCACTCGTTCAACGAGCGCCGATGCGTCTCCTGATCGTTCACCGCCTCATTCTCGCAAAAGAGTCCCACAGCATTCCGTCATCAGACGGACGCAGCGGGTCAGGCCTGCTCAGTGCGCAACGACGGAACGAGAGCCGAAAGCACGCCGTTGACGAACTTGCCGCTGTCGTCGGTCGAGAATCGCTTGGCCAACGTGACCGCTTCGTCGAGGACGACGGCCACGGGGACCTCGGGGCGCTCGCTCAGCTCGAATGCCCCGATCCGCAGCACGTTGAGGTCAAGCACTGGCATCCGCGCCAGAGTCCAGCCCTTGGCCTTACCGGCAATCGCCTCGTCGAGATGCGCTGAGTTGGCTTCGACGCCCTTCACAAGTTCGATCGTCATCTCGTCTGGAGCGAGCACTTGCAAACTCAGTGCGTCACTCGGACTGATGCCTTTGGAATGTGCTTCGTAGAGGAGATACAGAGCCCGCTCGCGGGAATCTGAACGCTCGTCCGGGCGTGACATGTTTTCGGCCATGCGAATCGATCAGGCGCGAGCCATGTACTCGCCGGTGCGAGTGTCGACCTTGATGCGTTCGCCGATGTTCACGAAGAGCGGCACCTTGACTTCCTTGCCCGTTTCGAGCGTCGCCGGCTTGGTACCGCCGCTGGACCGGTCGCCCTGCAGGCCTGGCTCGGTGATCGTCACGGTCAGCTCGACCGATGCAGCGATCTCGACACCAATAATCTCGCCCTGGTACATGGCGACTTGCGCAATCATCTGCTCGACCATGTAGTCGGCGGCATCGCCAAGTGCTGTGCGCGCCACGTTCATCTGGTCATACGTGCTCGTGTTCATGAACACATAGTCGTCGCCGTCGGCGTACAGGTACTGCATGTCCTGACGGTCGACGATGGCCTGCTCGACCTTGATGCCGGCATTAAAGGTTTTGTCGATGACGGCACCCGTGCGCGCGTTGCGGATCTTGGTGCGAACGAACGCTCCACCCTTGCCGGGCTTGACGTGTTGGAACTCGATGACTTGGAACAGCCCGTTCTCAAGTTCGAGGGTCACACCGTTCTTGAGGTCATTCACGGAAATCTGCGGCATGGAAGTCTCGGTTTCGATTCGGGTTCAGTTGGCGAACGGTTGTTTCGGATGATGCGTCAGCACTCGATGCCCGTCGCCCGTGACGACGACGAGATCTTCGATGCGAATGCCTCCGAACCCCCCACGATAGAGGCCCGGCTCGATTGTGACCACGTTTCCTGTCTGGATCACCTCATCAGAGACCTGAGAGTGGAACGGCGTCTCGTGGATTTGGAGGCCCACGCCATGGCCTGTTCCGTGCAAGTACCAGTCGCCATAACCGGCTGCGGTGAACACATCGCGGCAGGCGCTGTCGACTGCGTGCGCTGCGACGCCGTTCCGCAGTGCCTCGAGGCCGGCAGTCTGGGACACCTGCACCAGGTCGTAGATCTCGCGCTGCTGTGCGGTCGGTTCGCCGATCACGTACGACCGTGTCATGTCCGAGTGATAGCCGTCAACGAGCGCTCCAACGTCGATCACGACAGTGTCGCCGACCACGATTGTTCGGTCTCCGACCTCGTGGTGTGGGCGAGCGGCGTGCTCTGGCCCCGACGCGACGATCGTGTCGTAGCTCCGGTCGTCTGCGCCGTGACGCCGCATCCGATATTCAAGTTCGTTGCGGACGTCAGCCTCGGTGACCGGATCGTCGATCGTCCCGAACAGCATGGGCTCAACCTCGGCGAGTGCAGCGTCAGCTGCTTCGGCTGCTGCCTCAATGCGTTCGATCTCGGCGTCGTCCTTAGTTTCTCGAGCGGTAGCAACCAGCGAGTCGACCGATGCCAGTTTGAGATCAGCTGCGAGCCGCGACCACAGCACTTGGCTGACGGATCGTCCGTCGATACCGACCTCGCCCGATCCCGCAGCATCGATCATGGAGTCCTGCAATTTCGCCCGGTTCTGGAGGGCCACGATCTCGACGCCGCTCCCCTGTGTTTCGGCCTCAGCCCGGTCGCCGTAGCGCGTGTCGGTCCCGAGCGTTGTCACACCCGAACGAACAACGACCCAACCATTCGACCCGGTAAAGCCGGTCAGCCACCTGACGTCGGTCAGATCGGTGAACAGCAACGCATCGACGCCGATTTCTCCTGAAGCGAGCAGTGCCTGCATCGTCGCAACTCGGCGGTGATGGTCGATCGGTGTGAAGTTGCGCACACGCCGAAGCTAGCGCCGCTCTCTGCATCCAACTGCGCGAGAGTTGTGGCATGAATTTGCAGATGCAAACAGTGTCGCGGCCAACCGACTTCGGTCAGATCGACATCAACGTCGCAGTGGCCGGTGATGCCGACGCCCCACTCATTGTGTGTGTCCACGGCTGGCCCGAGAGCTGGCACTCGTGGAATGCCCAGATCGAGCGCTTCGGCGCCCTCGGCTACCAGGTCGCAGCGATCGACGTGCGCGGCTACGGCGCGAGTTCGCGGCCCGACGCGATCGAGGCGTACCGGCTCGTCGAGTTGTGCGGCGATGTGGCCACCGTGATCGAAGTGCTGTCGCCTAACGATCCGGCGATCGTGTTCGGCCACGACTGGGGATCACCGACGGCATACAACACTGCTCGCCTGCACCCTCATCTCGTTCGGGCCGTTGCTGGGCTCAGTGTTCCGTATATCCCGGCGACGGCGGGCGATCCAATGGAGCTGTGGAATCTGCTCTACGCGGATCGATTCTTCTACATGAAGTACTTTCAAGAGGTCGGAGTCGCCGAAGCAGCATTCGAAGCCAACCTGCCGGCGGCGTTGCGCAAGGTGTACTTCGGGGCATCAGGCGACGCACCAAGCGATTTGTGGTTCACCGATCGACCCGACGGCGCAGCGCTGCTCGATTTCCTCGACGACCCCGATCCCGCTCCGGCGTGGATGCAACCGGAGCGGTTCGCTCCGGTCCTTGAAGCCAACCGCGGGCGATCAACCCACGGCTGGTTCAATCGATACCGAGCGCAATATCTCGACGGCACCGACATCGAGGCGATCGGCGCGCCTGTCATTGCTCAGCCAGCCTGTTTCATCGGCGGCGCAAAGGACATCGTCCGAAAATTCGTCAACGGGGTCGATCTATTTGCCGCCGCGGGCTCCTCACTCGGCGACAACCGCGGCGTCACGATCATCGAGAACGCAGGGCACTGGGTGCACCAGGAGCAGCCGGTGGCGACGAACAAAGCCTTGGAGGCGTTCGTCGCCAGCCTCTGACGATGCTCAGGTGATCCCGACCGCCGCTGAACTGCGCGCCCCTAGCTGGTGGGCGGAAGGACCCGCAGGCCCAGCTCGGCCATGGCTTTAGGGTCACCCGGAATCGGGCTGTTGGTCATCGGGTCGCTACCGCTTTGCGTCTTCGGGAAGGCGATTACTTCGCGAATATTTTCTTCGCCGGCGAGGATCGCGACCAGACGGTCGAGGCCAAAGGCGAACCCGCCGTGCGGCGGCGCTCCGTACTCGAAGGGGTTGAGGAAGAAGCCAAATTTCTTCTCGGCTTCTTCATCGGAAATGCCGAGTGCGGTGAACACCTTGCGCTGCAACTCGGGCTCGTGGATCCGGATCGAACCGGAGCCAAGTTCCCAGCCGTTGAGCACCAGGTCATACGCAATCGAACGCACCGACATCGGATCCGTATCGAACATGTCGATGTCGTCCGGGTGCGGCATCGTGAACGGGTGGTGGCCGGACTTCGGCTGCCCCGTTTCTTTGTTACGGCCGACGAACAGCGGGAATTCGATGACCCAAACGTAGCGGTACGGGCCCTCGTGTACCGGTGGACGAGCAATCTCGTTGCGGAGCATGCCCAGCACTTCGCAGGTCGTGTCCCACTGGTCGGCGATGATCAGGATGAGGTCACCCGTTTCGGCACTCATGGCTGCCTTGACAGCCGGGACTTCGTCATCGGACAAGAACTTTGCGACAGGTGAGTCGAAGCCCTCGTCGGTGCACTTGAGCCACACCATGCCCTTGGCGCCAGCCGACTTGGCCTTGTCGGTGAGCTTGTCGAGTTGGTTGCGGCCGTACTCGCCGGCGCCCCCGTCGACCTTGATTGCCTTGACCGCACCGGCACCGGCAAATGCCTTGAACTCGGTGTTTGCGAATACTGGCGTGAGTTCCTGGAGCTCCATCCCGAAGCGAAGGTCGGGCTTGTCGCTACCAAAACGGTTCATTGCGTCGTGCCAGGTGATCCGCTCAATCGGTGCCGGGCGTTCGCCCGTGGCAGCCTCCGCGGCAGCGAGGACGGCTTCGGACACGGCATCGAGCACGTCGTCCTGGTTGACGAAGCTCATCTCCATGTCCATTTGCATGAACTCGTACTGACGGTCGGCGCGGAGGTCTTCGTCGCGCAGGCAGCGTGCCATTTGGTAGTAGCGATCAACGCCGGCCACCATCAGTAGCTGCTTGAAGAGCTGCGGGCTCTGCGGTAGTGCGTAAAACGAGCCAGGCTCTTTGCGCGAAGGCACGAGGAACTCGCGTGCGCCCTCGGGCGTAGACGGGACGAGCATCGGCGTCTCGACCTCGACGAATTGCTGGAGGTCCATGGCGTTGCGGACCGCAGCGTTGATCTTCGAGCGGAGCCGCAGATTCTTTTGCATGCGTTCCCGACGGAGGTCGAGGTAGCGGTGCTTGAGGCGGATGTTCTCGTCGACGTCGTCGGCGCGTGCGTCGATCGGGAAAGGCGGAGGCGTGGCGCTGCGCAAGATTTCGACTTCGCAGTCACCGATCTCGACCTTGCCTGTCGGCAGATTGTCGTTGACCGTGCCCTCGGGGCGCACACGTACAGTGCCCGTGATCTTGAGCACGTATTCGCTGCGAACATCGACATCGTCGTTGATGACGCACTGGATGATGCCCGAATGGTCGCGCAGGTCGACGAATGCGAGGTGTTCGCCATGCTCGCGACGGCGACCAACCCAGCCACACACGCTGACGGTGCTGCCGATGTCGGACTCGCGCAGCTCACCACAGAGGTGCGTACGCATCGATGTCGCCTGAGTCGGGGTGGCCTGAGTCGGGGTGGAGGGTTCAGTCATGAGTTCCGGTTTCCTGAGAGAGAGTTCTTGAAAGATGTGCGATGAGTTCAGATCGCACGATGGTCTGCTGGTCGCCACCGCGCATCGGCTTGACGACCACAGTATTGGCGTTGACTTCGTCTTCACCGACGATGACCGCCACCGCGGCGTTACTGCGGTTGGCCAGCTTCATCTGCGCCTTCATACTGCGGTTGTCGTAGCCGCGATCAGCTGCGAAACCTGCTTGACGCAGTTCGGCGGTGAGCTTGGCTGCTTCGATACCACCGACAACATCGACGACGAATACATCAAGATCGCGTGGCTCGGCAGCAAACACGCCCTCGTCGTCGCATGCCAACAACGTACGGTCGACGCCGAGTGCGAAACCGATACCGGAGGTCGCTGGGCCACCAAGGGCTTCAACCAGGCCGTCGTAGCGACCGCCGCCACCGAGGGCGTTCTGCGCTGAGTCGAGGGTGCCGCCCTGAAACTCGAAGATGGTGCGGCGGTAATAGTCGAGCCCGCGCACCAGTTTTGGTTCGAGCGTAAATGGAATATCGAGGGCTCGAAGGCCTGCCTGCACTGCGTCGAAGTGGGCCGCTGCTTCGTCGCTGTAGAAATCAGTGATCTGGGGTGCCGACGCGATGAACGGTGCGTCGGGTTCGCGCTTGGAGTCGAGAACGCGCAGTGGGTTTTTGGCCAACGTGGTGCGGCTCTGCTCGGTCAGCGCATCACCTGCTGCTGCAAAATGAGTCCTCAGTGCTTCGACGTAACGAGACCGGTCGTCGGGCTCACCAAGGCTGTTGACGATTAGGCTGACCTGCTGCAGGCCGAGCCTCTCGTAGAACTCCCATGCGAGTGCAATCACTTCGACGTCGAGCATTGGATCATCGACACCGAGCACTTCGATACCAACCTGGTCGAACTGCCGGTAGCGGCCACGCTGTGGTCGCTCGTAGCGGAAATTCGGCCCAGAGTAGAAGACTTTCCACGGGGTAACAGGCCGGTGCTGGGCGAACGAGCGACACACGCTTGCCGTCTGTTCTGGCCGCAACGCCACGCGACGATCACCCTTGTCAACGAAGTCGTACATCTCTTTGGTCACGACATCCGTGGCGTCGCCGATTCGGGTGAACACACCCAGGTCCTCGAGCAACGGCGGAATCAGCTGCTGATATCCGGCAGCTTCCACAACATCGGCGAAGACCTTGGTGAAGGCACGCCACCGGCTGCTCTCGGGCGGGAGAATGTCCCGCATACCGGGGCTGGTCTGAAACGACGACACGGCACCCCACGTTATCGGTGTGCTCCGGCCAGGTGCGGAAGCGTTTCAGAGTTGCGAAAGGGGCCTGACCCCATGCGTAACTATCCGGCTGCAGCGGTGGCCGGCGCGCTGCCGGGGTTGAGCCGGTACGCGTCGTAGACCGAGTCGATGTTCTTAATCGTGCGCAAAACCGAGTCGAGGTGTGCGGCATTGACCAGTTCGAATTCGAAGCGCATCTTGGCCACGCGGTCGGTGCCCGTGAGCGTCTGCGACGAGACAATGTTGATCTTGTGCTCCGAGAGAGCGATGGCGACATCGACCAGCAACCGCGACCGGTCGAACGCGGCCACTTCCACGGCGGCGATGAATGTTGCCTCCGATCGCTCCTCGCCATCCCACTCGACGTCGATGAGCCTTGTTGCCTGCTCAGCCATCAGCGACACGGCGTTGGCGCAGTCGCTGCGATGCACGCTCACACCGCGGCCACGAGTGACGAACCCGATGATTGAATCGCCAGGTACCGGCGTACAGCAGTTGGCGAGCCGCACCATCACGTCATCGAGCCCTTCGACGTGAACACCAAATCGGGTCTCGCCGTCGGCAGGCTGTTCGCGACGAGGGGCGCTGACTGTCGACGGCCGTTGCTCGGCGTCATCACCTGACCCGAAGAGGCGAGCGATGCGCTGTGCGACGCTCTGGGCCGACACGTGATGCTCGCCAACGGCCTGCAGGAGTGCGTCGAGATCGACGTAACTCAGCTCTTCGACAACTGCAGCCAATTGCTCGGACTTCCAGATTCGTTGAGCCGGCAAGCCTTCTCGGCGGAACCGGTCGGTCAGATCGTCTCGTCCTGCCTCGATCGTGTCGAGACGGCGTTCACGGCTGAACCACTGACGGATCTTGTTGCGGGCCCGAGGGGACGCGACGAAGGCCATCCAATCTTGCGACGGACCAGCTGTTTCGACCTTAGAGGTGAAGATCTCAATGTTGTCACCACTCTGCACGACGTGGTCAAGCGACACCAGCCGCCCGTTGACCTTTGACCCGATACAGGCATGGCCGACTTCGGTGTGCACTGCGTAAGCAAAGTCGACAGTGGTCGAACCGACGGGCAGCGTGATCACCCGGCCCTTAGGAGTGAAGACGTACACCTCGTCTTGTTCGAGGTCGGTCTTCAGGCTCTCCATGAACTGCGCAGGATCGGAAACCTCTTCCTGCCAGTCAATGATGTGATTCAGCCAATCGATGTCTTCGGGCAGACCACTGCGGTCTTTGTACGCCCAATGCGCAGCAACGCCCCATTCGGCACGCTGATGCATCTCGTGAGTTCGGATCTGCACCTCGATTGGCTTGCCGGAAGGGCCAATGACCGTCGTGTGCAAGCTCTGGTAGAGGTTGAACTTCGGCATCGCTATGTAGTCCTTGAACCGACCAACAATCGGCCGCCATCGACCGTGAATGCAACCGACTGCCGCGTAGCAGTCCTTCATCGACGGGACGATCACGCGGACCGCAACGAGATCGAAGATTTCGTCGAACTCGCGGCTCTTAACGACCATTTTCTCGTAAATGCTCCAGAGGTGCTTACCCCGCCCCGTGACTTCAGCATGGATGCCCAAATCGGCGAGGCGGGCACGCACTTCTGCCACTGCCTTGGCCAGGTACATGTCGCGCTCGGGCGTCCGATTGCTGACGAGGTAATCGAGTTCGGCAAACCGCTTCGGATGCAACGAAGCAAAGGACAAGTCTTCGAGCTGCTGCTTCATCTCCTGCATGCCGAGGCGGTGTGCCAGCGGTGCGTAGATGTCGATGGTCTCCTGCGCGATGCGGTGCTGCTTCTCAAGCGGCATACCGGCCAATGTGCGCATGTTGTGGAGACGGTCAGCGAGCTTGATGATGAGCACCCGAAGGTCTTTGGCCATCGCCACAAGCATTTTGCGCATCGTCGCGGCCTGCTGCTCTTCGCGGCTGTCGAAACGGATGCGCTCGAGTTTCGTGACACCGTCAACGATCGCTGCGACGTCGGCACCGAAATCGCGCTCGACGTCGGCAACCGTCATCTCGGTGTCTTCCACTGCGTCGTGGAGCAGCGCGGCGACAATCGAGATCTCGTCGAGACCAATGTCGGCAACGATCTGAGCCACGGCCAGCGGATGGTTGATATAGCTCTCGCCGCTCCCCCGTCGTTGCGATCCGTGCGCTGCCGAAGCGACCCGGAACGCACGATTGATCGTGCTGATCGGAGCCCGTGGGTGACGCCGGCGATAGGCGGCGAGCAGCGGTGCGAGTTCGATCGCGGTCGCTGCGGTCTGCGAGCGACGCCAGGGCAGAACTCGATCGACCGTCCCCATGATCAGTAGTGCAGCAATGCCTTCGCTGAGCGGTCGCCGAGTTTCGCTCGGCCACCGAGTTCGTCGATCTCAATAAGGAACGCAAGGCCAGCGACAACGCCACCTAGCGTTTCGACGAGTTTGGCGGTGGCTGCTGCCGTGCCACCGGTGGCGAGTACGTCGTCGACAATCAAGATTCGCTCGCCGGGATGGATGGCGTCGCGATGGATCTCGAGTTTGTCGCTGCCGTATTCGAGGCTGTACTCCTCGCGCACGACTGCCCACGGAAGTTTGCCCGCCTTGCGGACGGGCACGAAGCCTGCATCAGCTCGGTACGCAACTGCAGCGCCGAAGATGAACCCGCGAGCCTCAACACCGACCACATGGTCAATCTCGACTCCCTCAAACTGTTCGACCATGCCATTAACGGCCTGAGCCAGGGCAGCTGCATTGCCGAGTAGTGGCGTGATGTCGCGAAAAGTCACCCCGTCGATTGGGTAGTCGGCGATATCGCGGACATAGCTCCGAAGGGAGCTGTGGTCAGCTGTCATGTGGTGAGGCTATCCTGCCCGAACCAGCCCGACGTGGCCTGACTTCGCGAACGAAGACCAGCCCCGCAGCCGGGTTCACGTGGCGCTCAGCGACGTTTCTTCTTGCGCGGCCGCGGCGGATGCGAGAGTAGACGACCCGCTGGCTCAAGCACTGCCGCCGTCTTTGCATCATCATCGTGACTGCGACCCTTGGCAGTGCTCTCAGCGTCCACTCGGCTTGCCGTGGCTCCGACACGTCCAGTGACACCGCTGCCGATCACGGCGGCCCGCAGATTGTCACCCGTGAGCCTGTCGCGACGGGCCTTGCGACCGACGTTCGACTTGAACCCTGCAAGCAGCGGCGTGGCGACGAAGATCGAGGAGTAGATACCCGAGATCATGCCGATCAGAAGCGCCAGCCCGAACTCGCGCAATGTAACGGCGCCGAGCAGACCCGACCCGATGAGCAGCAGCGAGATGACGGGGATGATCGACGAGATACTCGTGTTGATCGAGCGCATCAAGACCTGGTTCATCGAGATATTGACGATGTCCTCGTACGGCATGCGCACGCCGGCGTACTTGCCCTCGTTCTCGCGCACGCGGTCGAAGACGACAATCGTGTCGTACAACGAGTACCCCAGAATGGTGAGGAAGGCAATCACCGTTCCGGGCGTCACCTCGAAGCCAAATAGCGTATAAGCACCGACGACCACGATGACGTCGTGGGCCATCGCAGCAAGCGCTGCGAGCGCCATTCGCCATTCAAAGCGGATCGAGATGAAGATCGACACGATGATCAAGAAGATGATGAGGGCGCGAACGGCCTTGTCGGTGATCTCACCACCCCACGTTGAACTGGTGAACGAGAAGTTGACTTCGTCGGTCCCGACGCCGGCAGCCTCGGCGAACGCCGAGGTGATCTGATCGGCGTTGGCCTGTGTCACCTCTTCGATCTGCACGGTGATGAGATCGTTCGTATCGGATGAGCGACGCTGGATACGCGCACCGTTCGTCGACACACCGTTGTCTTCGAGTACGGCTTTGGCTTGATCGACACCGAAGGTTTGGCTCGCCGGGATATCCCAGGCGTCACCACCTTCGAAGTCGAGGCCGAGGTCGAGCCCGCGCGTGAACAGCGAGCCGACGGTCGCTAGAACGACAACGACGGCAACGACGAAGCTGATGCGACGGCGCCCGTAGAAATCGACAGCGGTCTGGCCGCGGAAGAGTCGGCCGAGGCCCGATGATGCAATCTGGTCACCGCGGCTCATGACGACGCCACCTCCAGCCCGAAGGCCCGTTTGCCAACCATGAACTTGCTCCTAGCAATCAGCAACACCGCAGGTCGGGTGAAGAAGAAGCACACGAAGAGGTCGCACATCGTCGTGATGCCGAGATACAGGGCAAAGCCGCGCACCGAGCCGACACTGAGCGAGAACAGAATCAGTGCACCAATGATCGACACGAGGTCGGCTGACCAAATGGTGCGCCACGTGCTATTGAAGCTCCGCGGTGCCGCGTTGCGCAGCGTGCGGCCGTTGCGGATCTCGTCTTTCATACGCTCAAAGAAGACGACATAACTGTCGACGGTGACGCCAATTGCCACGATGATGCCGGTCACACCAGCCAGGCTGAGCGCGTAGTTCGTCGCACCCGATACGAAGGCCGCAGCGCTGTACACCGCCATTGCCCAGACGGTCAGCCCGCCGATGATCACGAGAGCGAGCCAGCGGTAGTAGGCCACGAGGAAAGCCAGCACCATTGCCAAGCCGATGAGGCCAGCGATGATTGCAGCTCGCAGTGAATCGCCACCAGCTGATGCCGAAACTGTTCGGGTTTCCTGTGGGGTCACTTGCACGGGGAACGCACCACGGTTGAGCACGTCACTCAGCTGATCGGCTTCGTCTTGGGTGAAGCTGCCGGTGATCGACACGGAACCGTCAAAGATGGGAACGTTGACGACAGGAGCCGATTGGACGATGCCGTCGAGGACGATCGCAATCTGGCCGGGCCGGGCAGAGCCATCTGTGTCGATGCCAGTGGACGGGCAGCTGGGTAGCCGGTTGAAGCACTGGGTGGCGAGAGCGTTCCAGGTTGCTTCACCGTCGCCACGAAGGTCGACCGAGACGCTGAACCCGCCGAACTGGCCCAACTGTACGGACGCACTGTCGCGTTCAAAGACTTCACCGCTGGCCTGCGACGGGCCGACACAAAGTGCACTGCCGTCGAGGGTCGGGAGGAACTCGGCGCCGCTGATCGACGGTGCGATCGGCGGAGCCAGATCGAGCGGCACCTCATCGGCAGGAACCGAGTCGATGGGCGCCTCGGTGTCAGCAGGTGCGCCAGTGTCAGCAGGTGCGTCGGTCTGGACCGGCACATCCGGATCGGGCACCGACCGGCGGAAGCTCATCTTGGCTTCATCGTCGAGGAAGGCGGCGCCCTCTTCGTCGACCGATATTGATCCGTCGGTGGCTGGCTCCTCGTTGACCGTAATCGTTCCGTCGCTGCCGAGGACACGTCCTTCGGCGATGGTCTCTTCGGGTGAGACCGCCGGCGTTGCAGAGGAAGAGCATTCGGTGAAGTTGACAACGGATCGCAACTCGACGATGCCGGAGACGCTGACGCTGCGCAGTGCCTCCTCTTTGTCTTTGACGCCCGGAAGGTCGACCACGATGTTCGAACCCTGGACGCGGACGTCGGGTTCGGCGACACCGCTGCGCTCCAGTGACGACCGCACGAGGTCACGAACGACGAGCAGGTCGTCGCCAGTCGCACCGTCTTCAGGGGCAAGGATGACCGACAGCCCCCCCTGCAGGTCGAGACCGAGAATGGGCGCATTGCCCGTTGCGATGTTGCCAGCGAGCGCGGCGATGACAGCCACCACCGTGGCGATGAAGGAGAACCAGAGACGGCGTTTCATGGGGTAGTTCAGTCTTCGGTTGACGCTGCAGCGTCGGCCGGGCTGTCGTCGATGACGACGTCGTTGTCCAGAACGACGGATTCTTCGGCAACGACGGCTGCTTCGTCATCGAGGTCGACCACGTTCTGGATGGCAGCACGAGCGATGCGGATCTGCACATCGTCATCGATCTCGAGCCAGAAGCGATTCGGCCCGTCTTCGCCGGTAATCGTGCCAAAGACGCCGGACGTGGTGACGACGTCCTCGCCGACCTCGACGGATTGCTGGAGATCCTGCTGCGCACGCATCCGCTTGCGCTGCGGGCGGATCATCAGGAAGTACATGGCAACGAGGATCATTGGCAGGAACAGGAACGAAAGAATCGAACTCCCGCCGGAGCCAGCGCTGGAAAAAATGGTTGTCGCAAAAGTGGAGGACATATCGGCGGGCGATCCTACCGGCACGACCTCGTCGACATGGGTATGTCGCGACTTGCTTACCCAGTTGTTGTCGAAGTTCTCAGCCCCAGACGTCGAGCACATCGCTGCGTAGCGCATCGAACGTGCCGTCAGCGATGGCATTTCGCATTCGCTGCATCAGGTCGATTGTCCATGCCACGTTGTGAATCGACAGCAGCCTCGACGCTGTTGGTTCGCCAACCTGCAGCAGGTGACGGAGGTAACCGCGGCTATGACGAGCGCAAATTTCACACGGGCAGGTGGCGTCGAGCGGCTCGTCAAGTTCGCGGTTGCGGGCGGCCTTTGCCTGGAAGCGACCCGTTGAGGTGAGTGCTGTGCCGTGGCGGCCGAGGCGCGTCTGCATGACGCAGTCGAACTGGTCAACACCGAGCGCGACCGCCTCGACGACCGAGGCCGGGTCACCGACCCCCA
>CAWUXP010000218.1:0-7961 GCA_963926495.1 Candidatus Ilumatobacter herschelensis | reverse complement strand
GGTCTTCGGGGTTGGCATCGGAGTTATCGACGCCGTCTTCTTCGCCACCGGTGATACCGAGTTCGATTTCGAGCGTCATGCCGAGCGGCGCCATGCGCTTCAGGTAGTCGACGCAGATATCAAGGTTCTCTTCCATTGGCTCTTCGGAGAGATCGAGCATGTGCGAGCTAAACAACGGGGAACCGGTCGCGGCGAAATGCTCTTCGCCCACATCGAGCAGGCCGGAGATCCAGGGCAGCTTGTTCTTCGGGCAGTGATCGGTGTGGAGAATGACACGAGCGCCGTAGGCCTCGGCCATGGTCTGTACATGCCTGGCACCGGCGACCGAACCCAGGATCGATGCCTTGGCTCCGTCGACCGGGACATTTTTGCCGCCAACGAAGGCCGAGCCACTCGTGGAGAACTGGATGATGACGGGGCTGTTGACCTTGCCGGCCGTTTCCATCACGGCGTTCATCGAGTTCGTACCAATGCAGTTGGCGGCTGGCAGTGCGAACCGCTGAGCCTTGGCGAGCGCGAACACTTCGTTCACTGCCTCGCCGGTCAGGACGCCTGCGGGGAAATCGTTGCGAAGTTCAGTCACCTTTCGAGCTTACGCGTTGGCTCCGACCATGGCCCAACATCTGCACGAAGAGTACGTTCAGCGCCATGACGGAACTCGTTCGAACTGTGGTCGATGGCGGTATCGCCACGATCACTCTCGATTCCCAGCACAATCGCAATGCGCTCTCTCGCCAGCTCCTCGCCGAACTCCACTCAGGCATCGACACCGCTGAGGCCGCCTACGCTCGAGCCATCGTTCTCCGCCACGAGGGGCCAGCATTCTGTGCAGGTGCCGACCTCAAGGAACGTGCCGCTGCCGCTGACAACGACCCCGATATCGGGCCAAATCAGATGGTCACCGCACTCCAACGACTGATGGACACCGAGCGTCCGACCATTGCTGCTGTGAACGGTGCTGTACGCGCCGGCGGGATCGGCCTGATGGCTTCGTGTGACCTTGTGGTCGTCAACAGCAGCACCACGTTCGCGCTGACCGAGGTTCGCATCGGCGTGGCAGCGGCAATCATCTCCGTGCCGATCCTGCGGCGCGTGCCGGCAGGCAAAATCGCTGCAGCGATGCTGACCGGCGAGCAGTTCGATGCAGCCGAGGCACGGTCGATCGGCCTCGTCACCCACGTAACTGACGACGTCGACGCAACTGTGCAATCACTGATCAACGGCGTTCGCTCCGGCGCACCGCGGGCGGTTCGAGAGACGAAAGCCCTACTGAAAAGGGTTCCAACGTTGGACCGCGACGTTGCGTTCGACGAGATGGGCCGCCTTTCGGACGAGCTGTTCGCCGGTCCTGAGGCGCAGATCGGTATGCAGGCATTCAAGGAAAAGCGGTTGCCGATCTGGGGCGATGAGCGAATCTGATGGAAACCATTCAGATCTCGACAGTGGCCGGCCAACACCTCACCGCTGACCACTGGCCCGGCGACCAAACACCGGTCCTCCTCGCGCACGGCGGGGGCCAGACCCGGCACTCCTGGGGCGGCACCGCCGAAAAGCTCGCGTCGAACGGTCATCGGGTCGTCTCCATCGACCTCCGTGGCCACGGCGATTCGTCGTGGGATGCCGACGGCGACTACTCGATGGCCGCCTATTGTGCCGATGCTCAGCACGTCGTCGAGTGGATCGGCGAACCCGTTGCCTGGGTTGGCGCATCGCTCGGCGGGATGACTGGCCTCCATGCAGTTGACGGAGACCCCGATTCCTACACATCACTGACACTCGTCGACATCACACCGCGGCCTGCCAAGGCAGGGGTAAACCGCATCCTCAACTTCATGGCGGCCCGAGCCAACGATGGCTTCGCAAGCCTCGACGAAGCTGCTGATGCCATTGCCGATTACCAGCCGCACCGACCCCGACCAACGGACCTGACGGGTTTGGCCAAGAACCTCCGCCTTCGCGACGACGGCCGCTGGTACTGGCACTGGGACCCGGCCTTCATGACGTCGCGTGGCCAAGTCAATAGCGAGCACGCCCGAGATCGTCATCACGACCAGTTGGAGGAAATGGCCCGGCGCATCACGATGCCGACCCTTTTAATCCGCGGCAAACTCTCCGACCTGGTCACCGAAGACGAGGTCCAGGCTTTCATGGAAATGGTGCCGCACGCCGAATATGTCGATGTCAAAGGCGCCGCGCACATGATCGCTGGCGACAAGAACGACGTGTTCACAGATGCGGTGGTCAACTTTCTCGATCGCTGACGTTCATGCGATGATGGAAAAATGACCACCAGCGCAGACCTGCACGAACGCATCGTCGGACAGAACCTCCCCAAGCGGTTCCTTGCCAACGTCGAGCGCAACGGCGGCGTCGAAGTGCTCAACTGGAAGAACTCTGCGGGCGACTGGGAATCCAAGACGCTCGTCGCGATGGCAGACGACACCGCACGCCTCACTACTGCCCTGCAGGACCTCGGTGTCGGCGCCGGCGACACAGTCGTCATGATGATCCGCAACCGCCAGGAATTCCATGCCCTTGACATGGCAATTCTGTTCTGCGGTGCCACACCCGTGTCGATCTACAACTCGTCCGCCCCTGATCAGATTCAGTACCTCATCAACGACTGCGGTGCGAAGGTCGCAATTCTCGAAGACGCTGATTTTCTCGCTCGCTTCGATGCCGTCCGCGAGAAGATTCCGACCATCAAGCACACGGTACTGATCGAGGCTGAGGGCGCCACAGACGACATCATTCGTTACAGCGACATGCTTGCCTTCGCACCGGCCGACCTTGCAGCCGAGGCCAAAACGGCCGCATTATCCGACACCGCCACCGTCATCTACACCTCCGGCACAACCGGCCCGCCGAAGGGCGTCATGTTGAGCCATAGCAACGTGGCCTGGACCCTTGAGTCCGTCGGCCAGTCGATGCGCGACCAAACCGACATCGCCGACTTCGCCGGCAAACGCCACGTGTCATACCTGCCGATGGCCCACGTCATGGAACGCCTCCTCGGTCACTACTACATGATCGATTTCGCCACGAAGGTGTACTGCTGCCCTGATACCTCGCAGATGCCCGCAATTGTCCGTGAGACCAAGCCAAACGTGTTCATTGGCGTCCCGCGTGTGTGGGAGAAGATGTACGCCGGAGTCAACGCTGCCATGGCCGCCGATCCCGAAAAGGAGCAGCAGTTCAACGCTGGCGTCGCCGCTGCGCTTCCGATCATGGAGAAGATGACTGCGGGCACCGCGACCGACGAAGAGATCGCCACCTGGAACTTCCTCGACGAAGTTGGCTTCAAGGCCATCCGCGGATTGATCGGCCTCGACGAAGTTGAGATTGGCATCTCGGGCGCTGCACCGATCCCCGCCGAAATTCTTGGCTGGTTCCGCGCTATCGGCGTACCACTGAGCGAGGGATACGGCATGTCCGAGACCACCGCCGTGCTTTCTTGGTCGGCCGCTGCCAAGCCGGGTTACGTTGGCCGGCCCGCAACCGGTGTCGAGATGAAGATCGCCGAGGACGGCGAGGTGCTCGCGCGTGGTGGCAACATGTTCGAGGGCTACCTCGGGCTGCCCGACAAGACCGCTGAATCCATCGATGACGAAGGCTGGGTCCACACCGGCGACATCGGGGTAATCGATGACGATGGCTACCTCAAGATCGTCGACCGCAAGAAGGAACTGATCATTACCGCTGGCGGCAAGAACATCAGCCCAGCCAACCTCGAAGCCGCGCTCAAGATGATCCCGCTGGTCGGCCAAGCGTGCGCCGTCGGCGAGCAGAGGCCGTTCGTGACGGCACTCGTGGTCCTCGACCCCGATGCCGCTGCGACCTGGGCTGGCGAACATGGCCTCGAGGGCGACGCCGCCACGTTGGCCGCTATGGCTCAGAACGCTGATGTGATTGCCGAAGTCGAGGCCGGCCTCATCGAGGCCATGTCCAACTTCAACAACGCCGAAGCCGTCAAGAAGGTCAAGGTGCTCGGCGCTGAATGGCTCCCGGACACCGATCTACTGACGCCGACCTCGAAGCTCAAGCGGCGCGGTGTCCTCGGCAAGTTCGCCGACGAGATCGAAGCCCTCTACCAGAAGTGATCAATTAAGCAGGCGGTAACCGACGCCTCGAGCAGTCACGATCAGCTTGGGGTCGTCAGGGTGCTCTTCGATCTTCACCCGGAGGCGTCGAACATGCGCGTCGACGAGCCTGGAGTCGCCGAGGTACTCGTACCCCCACACGCGTTCGAGGAGTTGATCGCGTGACAACACGGCGCCAGCGTGGTCGGCGAACTCGACAAGCAGGCGGAACTCGGTCTTCGTGAGACTGACTTCTTTGCCGCCCCGCAGCACGATTCCCTGCTCGCGCCGTAATTCGATCTCGCCGAACAGGCTGGCAGCGGGCGCCGCGGTTGCGTCCTGGAGGTGAACACGGCGCAGCAGAGCACGAATGCGTGCCGCAAGCTCTTTCGGGACGACCGGCTTGGTGACGTAATCGTCAGCACCAGCTTCGAGCCCGGCGACCATGTCTACCGTGTCGGTCTGTGCGGTGATGATGATGATCGGGACGATGCTCTTGACGCGCAAAGCGCGGCACACCTCGAAGCCCGACATATCGGGAAGCCGGAGGTCGAGCAAGATCAGATCGGCAGAGTACGCCTCGAACGCAACGAGGCCTTCGCTGCCGTTTGCGGCTTGGCGTACCGAGTAGCCCTCGTCTTCGAGAGCGAGCGACAGCGCAAGCCGAATTGCATCGTCGTCTTCGATGAACAGCAGTGACTCCATCGCGTCGGAGGGTACAACACCCGAGGCAGGCATCGCTTTTCTGCGAGTTTTTCGCTGGCGAGTGCTTTGTTACAGAAATCGCACAGGTCGCGAATTGGTCTGTCACACAAAGGGACCAGATTAATAGCTGTTCACGCTGCCCCGGTGAGACACCTTCCTCCCCCTGGTGTCTCACCGGCAGCGCGAGAACCTTTCGCCGATTGGTACGGCGAGAACCTTTCGCCGACGTGCCACGGACGCCTGGCTGACCTGCAACACTCTCACCTGTGGCCCGGCAACGCTCTCTCCGCCTTCGCACTCGCGTCACCCTTTTCTTCGCGTTCATCGCTCTGTTCGCTGGGTCAGTCCTGATCGGAGTCACGTACGGGTTCGCACGAAGCACGCTGCTCGAGCGCGAGAGCAGCACCGCCCGCGATCAGACAATCATCCATGCCGACCTGATCCGACAGCAGCTCGAAGAGAATCCCCAGACGATCAACGTCTTCGTCGACAAGGAGCTTCGATTCAGGATCGACGACGATGGCTTTGCGAACCTCGGTTCGCTCGACCCGGCGCGTCCTCGAGCCGGCACCGACACACAACGGAGGATCGACGACTACCCCGAAGTCATCGTCAACGCGGTCGAACAACGCGGGAACGGTACGGCTTACGTCGGGATCGATGGCCAGAACTATGTGGTTGTCGGCGTCTACATCGGCGCATTCGACGTTGGCTACTACGAGGCATTTCCGCTCGGCGATACCGAACGCACGCTCCGTGCAATCTTTACCGCCCTCGCCCTCGGCGGCATCGGCACGCTCGTGCTGGCGACCTTGTTCGGCTTCTAGACCAGCCGTCGCCTGCTCCGTCCGCTGAGCCGCGTTGCCGACGCTGCCGAAGAAATTGCGTCGGGAGGGCTCGACACTCGTCTTGACGAGGAATCCGATCCCGACCTCGACCGACTGGCCGGCTCGTTCAACGACATGGCCGACGCCGTTCAGACTCGAATCGAACGCGAGGCTCGCTTTGCATCCGATGTCTCCCACGAGTTGCGCTCCCCCATTACAGCACTCACTGCTGCTGTCGAGGTGCTCGATGCTCGACGGGAAGATGTTCCTGAACGCACACGTCAGGCGCTCGACGTCGTCGTCGGTCAGGTGCGCCGATTCGACAGCATGGTGATCGACCTGCTCGAACTGTCGCGCCTCGACGCTGGCGCGACTGACTTGAACGTCGAGCGACTCGACATCGTCGACCTGACTCGCCGCATCGCTGCCCGCTATGGCGCTGCTGACGTGCCGATCGAGGTCGCCAACCGCACCCGCCGCGAGGTCTCGATCGACAAGGTCCGCTACGAACGTATTCTCAGCAACTTGGTCGAGAACGCACAAAACCACGGCGGCGGCGCACTCTCCATCAATCTGTCACCTGTGGCCAAACACCGGATGCTGATCACGGTCGAGGACGGCGGGCCAGGCGTTGCCCACAGTGAGCGAGAGCGCATCTTCGAGCGGTTCGCCCGTGGCAGTGCCGCACGCCATCGGATCGGTACAGGCCTCGGCCTGGCCTTGGTCGCTGAACACTGTGCCGCTATGGGTGGTGCTGCCTGGGTCGAAGATCGTCAAGGTGGCGGCGCACGCTTCGTCGTCGAACTGCCGTCCGAGGTGAACGCATGACGCACCTCTACCAACGACGGATATTCGCTGCGGCACTGGTGCAGCTTCTCGCGGTCATCGCTGTTGCTTGTTCTGTTCCCACAGGCGATTCCACGTTCGAGCCGATTGAGGGCCGCGAGATCCCAGGTGGCCTGAACGATTCAACGACAACCACATCGACTACGACGACAACCACATCGCTTCCCGATATTCCAGAACCCACTATCGAATCGACAACCACCACGACCCCGGTCCCGGCCGAAATTGTCGACCTGTACTTCATCTCACGGGGGCTACTCGCCGTCGTCGAGACGGAACTCGTCGCACGTCGCGATTTCAATCAGCTCGTGGTGGCACTGGAACAGGGTCCTCCATTCGGGAGCGGCTTCGCCTCGTTCGTGCAGCGCGGGTTGATCGTCGGCCAGCCGACAGTCGAAGGCGGCGTGATCACGGTCGATCTCGATGCCGATGTCTACGACCTGATTCTCGCCCGAAATCAACGGCAGGCCATCGCCCAAATCGTCTGGACGTTCCTCCAGAACGGTACAGCGGTCGGCCAGGTGGCCTTCACCCTTGACGGCGAACCGTTCCCTGTGCCGGCTGACGGCGGAGACCGAGAGCTCGCAGCAACCGACGATTTCGCGTCGCTCGACCCGGGCACGCCCCGCTCGTCTGTTGAACCACCCGCTCAGATTCCGATCGAACCGACGACCGGAACAATCGTGCCCGAATAGTTCAGTAGCCGAGGCGCTGGACGCGTTCCGGCTTGCGTTGCCAGTCTTTGTCGACCTTGACCCGGAGTTCGAGGTAGACGCCCTCGGGAAGCTGCTTGCGGGCGAGTTCGCCGGCACGCTTGAGAATCAACCCGCCTTTGCCGATCACCATGCCCTTCTGACTGTCACGCTCGACGATGATATTGACCCGGATACGGGGCCATTCCCATTCGGCGACTTCGGTCGCGATCGAGTACGGCAACTCGTCACGGGTCACGGCGAGCAACTGCTCGCGAACGAGTTCGGCAACCCACTTCTCTTCAGGAAGGTCGGACACTTCGTTGTTGGGAAAGTACTGGGGGCCCTCGGGCATCGCAGCGGCGAGATAATCGACAAGCGGCCCGATGCCCTCGCCATTCTTGGCCGACATGGGGAAGTACTCCTTAGCGCCGAGCGAGCTGGCTGCCTGGAGCATGCCAAGCACCTGTTGCGGCTTGGCCACGTCGGTCTTATTGACGATGACGATTGCTTTGGACACATCGATTCGGTCGGAGACCCAACGGTCGCCCTTACCAAACGGCATCGTGGCGTCGAGCACGAGGCAGGTCATGTCGACGTCTTTGGTGCTTTCGATTGCTGTCGCGTTGACTCGCTCACCGAGTGCGGTGACCGGCTTGTGTAGGCCGGGCGTGTCGACGAAGATCAGCTGGCTCGTCGGCCGGGTAAGTACACCCATGATGCGATGCCGAGTCGTTTGCGGCTTGTCGGAGACGATGCTGATCTTGCGTCCGCAGATCGCATTCACCAGAGAAGATTTCCCGACGTTCGGG
>CAWUXP010000217.1:0-6787 GCA_963926495.1 Candidatus Ilumatobacter herschelensis | reverse complement strand
GAGTGGGATAGCGATGGTGTTGTAGCCGAACGCCCAGTACAGGTTTTGCACGATGGTGCGGTACGTCCGTCGGGAGAGTTCGATCGCCGTGACCACCCCGGCAACGTCGCCGCGCATCAGTGTGAGGTCGCTCGACTCGATGGCGACGTCGGTGCCGGTACCGATCGCAATGCCGAGGTCGGCTTGAACGAGTGCGGGTGCGTCGTTGACGCCGTCGCCCACCATCGCAACGATCTCGCCGGCCTCTTGGAGCCGCTGCACTTCGAGCTGCTTGTCCTGCGGGAGCACCTCGGCAATGACTCGATCGATGCCGACCGCATCGGCGATCGACTGAGCGGTACGCGCGTTATCACCGGTGATCATCGCCACGGTCAGGCCCAGTTCGTGCAGCTTTTTGACGGTGTCGATTGCTGACGCCTTAAGGGTGTCGGCCACCGCAATGACACCGCGGACCTCGCCGTCCCAGCCGGCGAAGACGGTGGTCCGGCCTTGGTTCTCGAGCTCGACTGCTGCGTCGTCGAGCCAGCCGGGAAGTTCGAGCGAGGCCTGCGCGGCGAGTTCGCGGCGCCCAACCCACACGGTCGTGCCGTCGACGTCGGCGCGGATGCCGTGCCCAATGATGGTCTCGAACTCGGTGACCGAGTCGAGCGAGTCGAGCGATTCCCGCGCGGCGACGGCGATTGCTTGGCCGATGGGGTGCTCGCTGTCAGCTTCGACGGCGCCCGCCCGGGCGATGAGGTCGGCTTCGCTCGTGCCATCGATCGTGACGATGTCGGTGACCGACATGGCGCCTTCGGTGAGGGTGCCGGTCTTGTCGAACACGACCGTCGTGATGCGTCGTGTTCGTTCGAGCACTTCGACCGACTTGATGAGGATGCCGAGCTGCGCTCCGCGGCCGGTGCCGACCATGATCGCCATCGGCGTCGCCAACCCGAGTGCACATGGGCACGCAATGATCAGGACCGCAACCGAGGCGTACACGCCGTCGCTGACGCTGCCCCCAATGACCGTCCAGCCAAGGAAGGTGAGTAGCGAGATCGCCATGACGACCGGGACGAACACCGCCGAGATTTGGTCAGCCAAACGTTGCGCTGCGGACTTTCCGGTTTGGGCGTCTTCAACGAGCTTGACGATCTGGGCAAGTGCCGTTTCTGAGCCAATCGCGGTCGCCCTGATCGTAAGAACACCGGAGGTGTTGACCGTGGCGCCTGCAACCTTGTTGCCTGGTTGCTTGTCGACCGGGAGCGATTCGCCGGTCAGCATCGATTCATCGACGGCGCTCGCACCCTCGACGACTACACCATCGACGGGCACTTTTTCGCCCGGTCGGATCTTCACGAGGTCACCAACCTGAACCGACTCGACCGGCACCATTTCTTCCAGACCATCGCGAACGAGGCGTGCTTCTTTGGCGCCTAACTCGACGAGGGCTCGCAACGCTTTGCCGGCACGGCCCTTTGCACGGGCTTCGAGATACCTGCCCAGGGTGATGAAGAACATGATCACCACGGCAGCTTCGAAGTACAGCTCCATACCGCCGGTGAGCAACTGATACGTCGAGAACATGAACGCCGAGAGCGTGCCCATCGTGATCAACGTGTCCATATTCGCCGTCAGGTGGCGGGCGCGTTGTGCGGCACCGACGAGGATCGGCCACCCCACGTAAAACTGGATCGGGATCGCGAGCCCGAACTGCAGCCATCGCAGCCACGTGTTCTCCATGGCGAAGTCGTGATACAGCATGGTCGAGACCATGAACAAGGCAACCGGTGCTGAGATCACGGCCCGTCGGAGCCACAGCGCCCGATGCTTTGCCTCATCGGCGTCGGCCTGATCGGCCCGTTCGGCTGCGGTTGGGCCCGAGGCCACGTCGAAGCGAGCGGCGATGTCGGTGAGGTCGTAGCCAGCCTTCTTGACAGCGTCGGCAAGCACGGCAGCGTCGAACGTTTCGCCCACTACGGGGGTGACGACGGCTCGGCCGGTCGCATAGTTGACTTCAGCGTCGGCAACTCCGGGCTGACGCTGGAGCACCTTCTGGATGCGTGCGGCGCACGATCCGCACGTCATGCCGCCAACGGCAAAGTCACCCACTGCAGATTCGGCTGGCGCAGGACCGTGGAGCGTGTAGCCCGCTTTCTCGACAGCGGCTTGTATGGCAATAAGATCAGCAGTGTCGTCGATTGACAGGCGAGCCCGGCCGGTCGCAAAGTTCACTTCTGCGTTCGAGACTCCGGGTTGCTTGGCGAGGGCTTTCTGGATCCGTGCCGCGCACGATCCGCAGGTCATGCCGTCGACATCAAGGTCGAGAGTCTGTTCGCTGGTGACGAGCTGATCGGTCATACAATCAACGTACGCCTTCCAGTCGAGGACAAGGTCAAGCGACGTTGGTCACACACGGTGGCGAATTACTCAGCAGTGATGATCTGGCAGCGATTCGCGTCGTTGCATTCGGCGGGATCGAGTTCGCCGGCACGCTCGTACATCGCCCGGAGTTCGACTCGCGCGGCTTGCAGTTCGACGATCTTGGCATCGAGTTCGGCGAGGTGGCGCCGCAGCAGTGAGGTGGTGTGTTCACACGTCTGGCCACCCCGGTCTTTGATCTCGAGAATCGACCGGATCTCCGCCAGCGCAAGGCCTGATAACTGGGCTTGCTTCACAAAGTCGAGGCGCTCGATCGCGGCAGGTCCGTAGGAGCGGTATCCCGATCCCGTTCGGGCTGGTTCATCGAGCACGCCAATCGACTCGTAGTACCGAATGGTCTTCGTCGTGACCCCCGCGGTGTTGGCAAGTTCGCCGATCTTCATGCAGATCAAGGTATCGAGAACAAACCCCTACGACCTTGCTGTCCACTGGAATCTTGCGTGCTCGCTGTTGGTAATACGAAGCAGATTCATTTCTAATTATTGCTCTTCTATTACGGTTCCTGCATGACGAAACGAGACTTGTCTCTCGAGAAGATCCTGACCGCGGCAACCGCAAGGATCGATTAGTCAGAAAGGAACGACCTGACGATCGGCAAATTAGCCGTCGATCTCGGGGTTCGACCATCAGCTCTGTACAACCACATAAGCGGGCTCGGTGAGCTGAAGCGCGCGGTGGCTATTCGGGCAACAAACCACGTTGCGGATCGTCTACTAAACGCTGTGGTCGCTACACCCGGCCCCGCCGCGATCCGAGCCATCGCACTCTCCTACCGTGGGTTTGGCGCCGAACACCCAGGGCAATATGCGGCGTTCCTCCTTCCGCCAACAGCGCGCGACAGCTCCCTCGCGCTGGCTCAGAGCCAGATCGTGGACATCTTTATCCGCGCAACGCAGAGCACGGGCATCACCGGCGATGCCGCTGTCCACGCCGCTCGCGCCGTCCGCTCTGGGATCCACGGATTCGTCGCTCTCGAGTTTGTAGACGCTTTCACTTCAAAGGTCAGCAAGAACGCGAGCTTCGACAACCTCGTCGCATCGATACTCCGGGGGCTCCTGCCTGAACCGGCTGAATCCGTCGTGATCTGTCGCCCCGTTTAACCCGCTGCTGTAAGACGCAACCCGGCAACGCAAGCTCTATAACTCGACCTGCGCACCAACCTCGATGACCTGGCCGGGCGGCAGGTGGTAGAACCTCGCAGCGCTCGCCGCACCGCGATGGAGCAGCACGAAGAGCTCGTCGCGTAGCGGGTGCATCCCCGGCAGGTTGCCGGCCGTCACCGACTCGCGGCCGAGGAAATACGTCACTTCGTCGGTATCGAACTCGCGATGCGGGAACTCAAGCGCGCTCAGCACTGCCGGAACATCAGGCTCGTCCATGAACCCAAACGTGATCTTCACATGAACGACACCACCAACGAGGTTGATCCGATGCGCGCGTTTGCGGGCCCCGACGTAGGGCTCATCGGCAACCTCGACGGACACGAGCACCACCTGCTCGTGGAGCACCCGATGGTGCCGGACGGTTGCCGCGAGCGCTGGCGGAACGTTGCCGTGATCGCGGAACAAATAGACCGCAGTCCCAGGCACCCGCCCCAGCCCGTTGCGCTCGACCTCAGCGATCACATCTGCAAGTGTCCGATTCGACTCCTGCAGACGATTTTTCACCAACTCGCGCCCGCGGCGCCAGGTCGTCATTTGTACGACGAGCACGACGGCGACGAGCAGTGGAAGCCAACCTCCGGCCGGAATTTTTGGAATGTTGGCAGCAAAAAACGCGAGATCGACCGCCATGAACGGGACCAGCACCACGAGGGCCTTGAAGCGCGACCAACCCCACCGATCCCTGACAAGTCGGAAGAAGATCAACGTCGTGATCAACATGGTCGTCGTCACTGCGATGCCGTAGGCGGCGGCCAGCGCGCTGGACGTCTTGAAGATCAGGATCAGCGCCACACAGCCGATCATCAGCAGCCAGTTCACCAGCGGCACGTAGACCTGGCCGACGTGATGCGGGGACGTGTGACGGATCGCGAGACGAGGGAAGTAATCGAGTTGAACAGCCTGAGCCGTCAGCGAAAAGGCACCTGAGATCAAGGCCTGCGACGCGATCACGGTCGCGCACGTCGCGAGCACGGCGAGCGGTGCTACACCCCAACTCGGCGCCATGTCATAGAACGGGTTACCAATCTCACCGTTCCCGTTTCCGAGCAGAGCGGCCTGGCCGAAATAGATGAGCAGCAGGCTTGGAAGCACGAGTCCGTACCACGACAGCATGATCGGAATCCGACCGAAATGGCCCATGTCGGCGTAGAGCGCCTCACCACCTGTCACCACCAGGAAGATCGATCCAAGCGCCAAAAATGCCCGCAACGGATGGCTAACAAACAAATCGATTGCATATGTTGGCGATACTGCTTTGAGCACGTCGGGATGCTTGGCGATCTGGCGGGCACCGAGGGTTGCGAGGACACCGAACCAGACGACCATCACTGGGCTGAATACCCGGGCGATGCCAGCGGTGCCGCGATGTTGGACAGCAAACAGCGCGACCAGAATGAAAATCGACACCGGAATCACGAAGCTGGAAAAGGCCGTTGTAGCCACCTCAAACCCCTCGACCGCCGAGAGCACGGAGATGGCCGGCGTAATCAGACCATCGCCGTACAACAGTGCTGTTCCGAAGACCCCGAGCGTGACAATCGCAGCAACCTGGCGCGAAGGCGGTGAGTCCCGCTACGGCATCACCAGCGCCGTCAGGGCCAAGATGCCGCCCTCGCCGTGGTTGTCGGCACGCATCACTAAGAACAGGTACTTGGCCGAGATCACGATGAGGAGCGACCAGAACACGACTGATGCAACGCCGTACGCAGTCGCCTGAGTGAGTTCAATTTTCGACACCTCGAACGACTCACGAAATGCGTAGATCGGGCTGGTCCCGATGTCCCCAAACACGATCCCGAGCGTTCCGAATGCCAGGGCAAACCGCCCCGACTGGTGAGTATTCACTTTTTCACGCTACTCCACGATGCTTGGAATTAATATCGACGTCGTTGCAAAACCAGCTGCAGCTACTCAGCCGTTGGACGGTTCTTTGTCTGAGATGATGCACTCGGTCGTAAGAATCAGTGCCGCAATCGAAGCCGCGTTCTGGAGCGCAGCACGAGTGACCATCGCCGGGTCAATGATCCCCGCCTTAGTGAGGTCTTCGAATTCGCCTGTGGCGGCGTTGAAGCCAACCGCACCGGGCTCCCGCTCGATCTGGGCGACAATCACTGCCGGGTCGTAGCCAGCGTTCATGGCGATCTGACGTGCAGGGGCTGCCAGTGCCCGGGAGACAATTTGGGCGCCGATGGCCTCGTCCGGGTCGACCATTGCCAATCCGGCACGGTCGACGGCATCGCGGAGTCGGAGCAGCGCCGTGCCGCCACCAGGGACGACGCCCTCCGCGATCGCAGCACGCGTTGCCGAGATCGCATCCTCGATGCGCATCTTGAGTTCAATCAGTTCGACCTCGGTGGCGGCCCCAACGTTGAGGACGGCGATCCCACCAGCAAGCTTGGCGAGCCGTTCCTGCAGCTTTTCACGGTCGAAGTCGGAGTCGGTGACGTCGATTTCGTTCCTGAGCTGCGCGACTCGTGCCGCAACCTCAACGGGGTCGCCGGCACCTTCCACGATCGTGGTGCTGTCCTTGGTGACAATCACCTTGCGGGCGGTGCCGAGAAGATCGAGCGTGACGGTGTCGAGCTTGAGGCCGACTTCGCTGCTGATGACTTCAGCCCCGGTGAGCACCGCGAGGTCGGCGAGCATGACAGCTCGACGGTCGCCGAATCCTGGTGCTCTGACGCCGACCGAAGTGAAGGTGCCGCGGATCCTGTTGACGACAAGGGTGGCCAAGGCATCGCCTTGAATGTCTTCGGCGATGATCAGGAGCGGTTTGCTTTCCTGCGCCACCATCTCGAGCGCCGGGAGCAGGTCGCGAAGGGCATCAATCCTGCCGTTGTAGAGCAAGATGTATGGGTCCTCAAGGACAGTTTCCATACGTTCGAGGTCGGAGACGAAGTAGGGCGACAAGTAGCCCTTGTCGAATTGCATGCCTTCAGTGAAGGCGAGATCAAGCCCGAAGGTATTGGAATCCTCCACGGTGATCACGCCATCGTTTCCGACCTTTTCAAATGCCTCGGCGAGGAGTTGACCGACGTGGCGATCGGCGGAGGAGATGGCTGCGACGTTCTCGATGTCGGACTGGTTGTCAACTTGAACGGCCATGTCGCTCAGCGCTGCGACCGCGGCAGTCACTGCGGCCTCGATGCCGCGCTTTAGCGCCATCGGGTTTGCGCCGGCAGCGACATTGCGGAGGCCTTCGG
>CAWUXP010000216.1:0-5825 GCA_963926495.1 Candidatus Ilumatobacter herschelensis | reverse complement strand
CCTGCACCTCACGCTGTTTGCCACGGTGGTCGGCATTTCTTCGGGCATGCCGATCGGCATCCTGCTTGCGATTGGTCGCCGATCAGAACTTCCGGTGATCAAGGGGTTCTGCGTCGTGTTCATCGAGTTCGTCCGCGGCGTGCCGCTCATTTCGTTGCTCCTCTTCTCCAGTTTCATCTTGCCGTTGCTGTTCCCGCCATCAGTGGAGACACCCGAGACACTCACACGAGCGATGATCGTGATCGCCCTGTTCAGTGCGGCCTACATTGCCGAGATCATCCGCGGTGGCCTCCAAGCCGTACCAAAGGGCCAGACCGAGGCGGCGCAAGCGTCGGGAATGTCTGCAGCAAAGATCCAGCGGCTGATCGTCATGCCACAGGCGTTACGGGCCGTGATCCCGGCGATGGTCGGGCAGTTCATCTCGCTGTTCAAAGACACGTCGCTCATCGCGACGATCGGCGTCGCCGAGTTCTTTCAATATGTGGCCATCTCCAACTCCCAGCCAGAGTTCCTCGGCAAGGGCTTGCAGCTCGTGACCTACGCGTTCGTAGCAGTCGGATATTGGTCGTTCGCTTACACCATGTCCAAAGAAAGCCGCCGCCTCGAAGTCCAGCTCGGGGTCGGCGTCCGATGAAAGCAACTCTCAGAAGGAATCCGGTAGCGCGATGAGTAACACTCCAACTGGCGCCGTCAATGCCGACGCCACCCAGATCCTGGGCTCTGGCCGAGCGATCATCGAGATGAGGAATGTCGACAAACTCTTCGGCAATTTTCAGGCACTCACGAACATCAACATGAATGTCGGCGAGAAGGAAGTGGTCGTCGTGATCGGCCCGTCCGGCTCGGGCAAAAGCACGATGATCCGCTGTATCAACCGGCTTGAGAAGCACGACCGCGGCGAAATCATCGTCGATGGCATCACGCTCTCGAACGACGTCCGCAATATCCAAGAGATCCGCCGCGAGACCGGCATGGTCTTCCAGAGCTTCAACCTGTTCCCGCACCTCACCGTGCTCGACAACATCACCCTCGCACCCCGCCAAGTTCGCAACGTCCCCAAGGGCGAAGCCGAAAAGGCAGCAATGGAACTGCTCGAACGAGTCAAGATCCCCGAGCAAGCTCGCAAGTTCCCCGGGCAGTTGTCCGGCGGTCAGCAGCAGCGTGTTGCAATCGCCCGGTCGCTGGCAATGAACCCGAAGGTCATCCTGTTCGACGAGCCGACCTCGGCGCTCGACCCCGAGATGATTAAAGAAGTGCTCGACACCATGAAGTCCTTGGCCACCGAGGGCATGACAATGATTTGTGTCACCCACGAGATGGGCTTCGCCCGTGAAGTTGCTGACCGCGTCGTCTTCATGGCCGACGGGCAGATCGTTGAAGTCGGCACGCCTGAACACTTCTTCGATAACCCGCAGGAAGAGCGCACCAAGCTCTTCCTCTCGCAAATCCTCTAACCAATCGCCACCATCACCGCCACCACCGCTGCGTTCGCGAAGAGTCAGTTGGGTTGGGAGGAGGCCCAGGCGCTGGCCAGGCGAGCGTAGTGACCCCCGAGGGCCAACAGTTCGTCATGGGTGCCGAGCTCGGCGAGCTTGCCGGCGTCGATGACGGCAATGCGGTCGGCCCGCCTGATCGTGCTCAAGCGATGGGCCACCACGATCGTGGTGCGACTGCCCATCAGCGATTCGAGTGCGTGTTCGACAATCACCTCGGTACCCGGGTCAAGGTTGCTCGTTGCCTCGTCTAACACGAGGACTGCAGGGTCGACGAGGGCCGCACGGGCGAGCGACACCAGCTGTCGCTCCCCTGCCGACAGGCGCGAGCCACGCTCTCGTACCTCGGTGTGGATGCCTTCTTCGAACTGCTCGAACCGGTCGAGTGCGCCAATGGCATCAAGCGCTGCTCGCACATCGTCATCAGAGGCGTCGGCCCGGGCAACTCGGACGTTGTCGGCAATCGTGCCTCCGAACAGGAACCCTTCTTGGGGAACAACGACGACGCGCTGACGCAGCGAGTCGATCGTGGCGTCACGAAGGTCGACACCACCAAAGGTGATGGTTCCTGCGGTCGGATCGTAGAGCCGGGCCATCAGCTTGGCGAGCGTCGACTTGCCCGATCCGGTCGCGCCGACCACGGCCAATCGCTCGCCATTCGCCACCGTGATCGAGACATCGTCGAGCACCAGTGATTTGGTCTCCGGATACCGGAAGCCAACGGCCGACACCACAACGGCACCCGACGCCGGTAGGGCGAGCTCACCATCGAGCACGTCGGGCGTGGTGTCAAGGATGCCGAACAGCTTGTCGAGCGCGGCCGTTGACGACTGCACCGTGTTGTACAGCTGGCTGAGCTGTTGGACCGGCTCGAAGAGTTGCGCCAGCAGCAAGAGCACAGCAATCGCCGTCCCCACGCTGACGTCGCCCCGATTGACGAGCCAGCCGCCAATACCGATCGCCAGTGCGGACGCGATGACGCCGCTCGCTTCGACCAGCCCGAAGAACCAGGTCGATACCCGGAGGCTGTAAAGGTGCGAACGGAACAGGCCGCGGTTCGACTCTTCGAAGCGACGGGTCTGCTCGGGCTCACGGGCGTAAGCCTGGATGACTCGGACTCCGGTGATCCCTTCCTGCAGGGTCGAGAGGTTCGAGCCGACGTTGTCACGGACGTCGAGGTACGCAGCGTTGGAGTCACGCTGGAATTTGCGCGACGCAATGACGATGACCGGCATCACCAGGAGCGCCACGATCGTGAGCTGCCACGACAGGACCAGCAGCAGGATGAACGAGAAGGTCAAGAGCAGTGCCGCTGAGACGAACTGGAGGAGGCCCCACTGGACCAGTTCGGCCATCGACTCGATGTCGGCAGTCATTCGAGCGACGAGGACACCCGACTTGTTGCGGTCAAAAAAGGCAAGTGACTGCTTCTGGATGTGGCCGAACACTCGGATGCGAAGCAGCCGGAGGAAACCCTCGCCGGCGCGGTTGATGAAGATGTATTGCTGACGGGACGACACGTAGACAATCGACACCACGACGATGTACGCAATGACAGCGGTCCGCAGCGTGGCGCTATCAGCCGGTTTGATGCCGTTGTCGATCCCGTAGCGAACAATGACCGGGCCCATGAGCAGGCCGAGCGTCGTCATGGCGGTAAAGCCGATTGCCGACAGGACCGTTCGTTTGAACGGCGCCGCCATCCGGGCTGCACGACGCATGACCTGCTTGGCCGCGTCGGCGTCGAGGCGGTCCTCTTCTTCGATCGCACTCATGCCCCACATCAGCTGCGGCCCAATCCGGTGGGCCCGGCGGCGGCCCGGTCGGCGTCGCTCATGGCAGCAAGCACTTCCCGGTAGCGCGCGTCGGTGGCAAGTAGATGGTCGTGAGTACCGGTTGCGATGACTCGGCCTTCGTCGACGAGCGCGACGGTGTCGGCCAGCGCGATGGTTCCCGGGCGGTGTGCAATGACAATGGTTGTGCGCCCATCCATCACCGTGGACATCGCCGACCGGATCTCGTGTTCCTTTGACGGGTCGACCGCCGAGGTTGCATCGTCGAGGACGAGGATTCGGGGGTCGGCGAGGATCGCACGGGCAATGGCGATGCGCTGACGCTGACCGCCCGAGAGCGAATAGCCGCGCTCGCCGAGCTGTGTGTCGTAGGCATCGGGGAGCCCCATGATGAAGTCGTGTGCACCGGCAAGCCGCGCGGCGCGCTCAATTGCGTCGTGGCTCGCGGCCGGGTCGGCAAACGCGATGTTCGCGGCGACCGAATCACCGAAGAGCAGCGTGTCCTCGAACACCACGCCGACCGCACGACGAAGTTCGTGCAGGGCGAGATCGCCAATCGGCACACCGTCGATCGTGATCGATCCGGCATCGGCGTCGTAGAACCGGATCAAGAGACGCGCCACGGTCGACTTGCCCGATCCAGTCCCACCGACCAGCGCAATCGACTGGCCTGCGGCAAGTTCGAGGTTGAAGTTCTTGAGGACGCGAAGATCGTCGTCGTAGCCGAAATCGACACCGTCAAAACGCACTGCGCCAAGCGCCGAGTTGCTCTGTCGAGTCGGCAGCACAGTCGGATTCCCAGGATCGCTGATCAGCGGAACCGTGTCGAGCACGTCGTTGATCCGTTCGATCGCAGCAGCAGCACGTTGACCCCAGGCAATGGTCATGCCCAGCATGCGAAGCGGTGCCACGAGTAGGGACACATAAATGTTGAACGAAACGAGTTCACCCAGGGTGAGGGTGCCGTCGATGACCTGAAGGCCGCCGACACCGAGCACGCCGATCAAGCCGATTTGCGGCAGCAGTTCGATCGCAGGGAGATATTTGGCGCGAATTTTGGCGGCGTCGATTGACACCCGCCGGATGTCGTCAGCTTCGACTTCGAGCTTGGCTGACTGCACCGATTCGGCGCCGAACCCCTTGATCACGCGGACACCGCTGACTGTCTCTTCGACAACCGTGGCCAGCTCGGCTTGCTCTTGCTGTACAGCCTGTACAGCCGGATGGATTGACGACGAAAACCGGCGACCGGCGAAGTTAACAAGAGGCAGCGGGGCGAGCGCGACAAGAGTCAGCAGCGGGTTGGTCAGCGCCAAGATGACAGTGACCGAGATGACCATGGCGAGGTTCGACAACGTGATTGGGATCATCACGACGAATGCCTGGATCTGTTGCAGGTCGCTCGACGAGCGACTCATCAGCTGGCCCGTCTGTGACCGATCGTGATAGCCGATGTGGAGCCGCAAGATGTGGCCGAACAGCCGCTCGCGCAACTGAGTTTCGGTCCAACGCGCTTCGCGGAAGGCGTAGTAGCGACGGAACGCAGTGAACACGCCCGATGCGATGCCCGCTGCAGCGACAAGGCCTGCCCACAGCCAGACCCGATCGTCGGCTTCGATACCTTGGTCGATCCCGATCCCGACCAGCCAAGGGACTGCCACCTTGCCGCACATCCAGAGCAGCCCAATGAGTGTCGCGATCGTCAGGTTTCGACGCTGCGTTGCAAGCGTCGCCTGGAGTAATGCCCAGCGTGAGCGCTTCGCTGCGTCGGCGCGCGTGTCGGTCATGAGGCCATCGAGGGAATCAAACTGCTCGGGAGAGCAGCTCGGTGACCCGCCCCTTCGGCCGACCGATAATCGCGCGTGTCCTGGTCACCACAATAGGCCGCTGGAGCAGTTGCTTGTGCTTGACAAGGATGGCGACGATCTGGTCGTCGGTTGCAACGTCGTCGTTCGTCAGTTCGAGCTTCTTAAACTTGCTGTCACGACGCACCATGTCTGTGGCCGGGTCTTCGAGCTTGGCGATGATGCTCCGCAACTCGTCGGCGTCCGGCGGGTTATGGATGTAGTTGACAGTCTCGAAGTCGACACCGAGTTCTTCTGCAATGCGCACGGCACTGACCGAAGAGTTTCAATGTTGATTGTGGTAAATCCGAACGTCAGCCATGTAGTTCACGATAGGTCCTGCGCCCCGCGACTCCCCATTGGATTTCTGAGCGTCAGTCGTCAGGCTGTCAGTCGTCGATGGTGACTTCGTGCAGTTCTCCGGTGGTGACGTCGTAGACGAACCCCCGGACATATGTGTCGTCGATAAACGGCGTGACCTTCAACCGCTGCATCGATTGGCGCACGTCGGCATACGGGTCGGTGAACGACTCGACAGCCCACCAGGGCTTGATGCCGAGCTCGGCTTCGAGTTGGTTGCGGAAGCCGTCATCGGTGACCTTCTGCAGCCCACAGTCGGTGTGGTGCACAAGAAGAATCTCTCTGGTGCCGAGCGCACGCTGACTCAGACACAGCGAGCGGATCACGTCGTCAGA
>CAWUXP010000215.1:0-31606 GCA_963926495.1 Candidatus Ilumatobacter herschelensis | reverse complement strand
CGAACGACCCTGGCCGAGCTGTTCGCCGACATAACGGTTGCGGCTCTGCTTCGATACGCACGTGGCGACGAGGTCACCGAGGCCCGCGAGGCCGGCGAAGGTTGCTGCCTCGCCGCCCATTGCCTCGCCCAAGCGAGACAGCTCCGCCAGCCCGCGCGCGATCACTGCCGATCGAGTGTTGTCGCCAACGCTGAGCCCCTCGGCCATGCCAGCCGCAATTGCGATGACGTTTTTGAGTGCGCCACCCATCTCGCAACCCACGACGTCGTGGTTGGTGTACACGCGAAACAGTCCGCTCTGGAAGACGCGCTGCAACGCCTCGGCAACTTCGCGGTCGTGGGTGGCGATGACGGTCGCTGCGGCCTGGCCCGCCATGATCTCCTTGGCGAGGTTGGGGCCCGAAAGCGCGGCCACAGGTCGGCCCGGCAGCACGTCTTTGATCACCTCGGTCATGCGCAGCATCGAGTCGGCTTCGAGGCCCTTCGTCAGGCTGACGATCGGGATCCACGGATGCACAAACGGCTTGGCAGCTTCGAGCGTCGAGCGGAATGCGTGAGAGGGAACGCCGACGACGAGGACATGTGCTCCGGTCACCGCTGCTTCGAGATCGGAAGTGCCCTTAAGGTTCGTGGGCAGGTCGTAGTCGGCGAGGTACTTCGAGTTCTTATGCTCGTCGTTGATCTCATGCATCTGCGCTTCGTCGCGACCCCACAGCGTTGCATCGTTGTGGCGAGCGGCTAGCGACGCGACCGTCGTGCCCCACGAACCGGCGCCAAGCACCGTGACCTTCATCTTGCGATCCGGCATTTGCTCACCCTGCATGTTGTTCCCTCATCGTCATCGTCAGCGCCGTGATTGTCGCTTCGTATTCGTCCCCGAAGTACCGACCGTATATGGTCGGCCGCAGGCATTTGAGCACAGCGAGTTCTTGGGGGACAGCACATGTACGCAGCGCAACATGCGATTGAGCATCCGGATCAAGTGGCCTTCATTATGGCGTCGACCGGCGAGGCTGTCAGCTACCGCGAGTTCGAGGGGCGCAGCAATCAGCTGGCTCACCTCCTCGTTGAACATGGGCTCCAACCGCTCGATCACTATTCGATCTTCATGGAGAATAACAACAGGTACTTTGAATCGTGCGCGGCAGGCGAACGGTCCGGGCTGTACTACACGTGCATCAACTCGTACCTCAACGCCGACGAGATGGCGTACATCGTTAACAACTCCGAGTCGCAAGTGGTCATCACGTCAGCCGCGAAGCTGTCCCTCATCGTTGCAGCGATGCCGACCTTCGAGAACGTGTCCCTGATCCTCGTGGTGGGCGGTGCACCGGCCGGTTCCGACGAGCGAATCCGGGACTACGCCACCGCGATCGGTGATCAACCGACAACGGCAATCGACAATGAACTACTTGGCACGTCAATGCTCTACTCGTCGGGCACCACGGGGCAACCGAAGGGGATCATTCGGCCGCTCCCTGAGCAGGCACCGTCGCAGAACCTGCCGATCTTCGACTTCCTCTCCCACCTCTGGCAGTACCGCGACGGCATGATCTACCTGTCGCCCGCTCCGCTTTATCACTCGGCACCCCAGGCCGCGGTCAACCTCACGATTCGCCAGGGCGGCACAGCGATCATCATGGAGCGATTCGACCCACTCGAATACCTCCGCCTCGTTGAGCAGTACGGCGTGACGCACAGTCAGCTCGTGCCGACGATGTTCAGCCGCATGCTCAAGCTTTCCGTCGCCGAGCGGGAAGCGGCCGACCTCTCGTCGCTCGAGTTTGCGGTTCACGCAGCAGCGCCCTGCCCGGTGCAGGTCAAAGAGCAGATGATTGAGTGGTGGGGGCCGATCATCCACGAGTACTACGGCGCCACTGAGGGGCTCGGCTTCTCCGCTTGCAACTCGCAGGAGTGGCTTGCCCACAAGGGCACGGTCGGCAAGATTGTGCTGGGTGAAGTGTTCGTTGCTGATGACGACATGAACGAGATGCCAGCCGGTGTGCCGGGCACGCTGTGGTTTAAATCGGGGACCGAGTTTCAGTACCACAACGACCCCGACAAGACCGCCGAGTCGACCTCGGGTGACGGCACGATGACCACGGTCAACGATGTCGGATACGTCGACGAGGACAACTTCCTGTACCTCACCGACCGCAAGACCTTCATGATCATCTCCGGCGGCGTGAACATCTATCCGCAAGAGACCGAGAACCTGCTGATCACGCACCCGAAGGTTGCCGACGCTGCTGTGTTCGGCGTGCCCAACGTCGATCTCGGTGAAGAGGTCAAGGCCGTTGTGCAACCGCTTGAGGGTGTGGTGAGCGACGATGCGTTGGCCCAGGAGCTCATCGAGTTCTGTGGTCAACATCTCTCCCGCCAAAAGGTGCCGCGCTCGATCGACTTCGACGCCGAACTACCGCGCCTTCCGACCGGCAAGCTCTACAAGCGCGTGCTCCGCGACCGCTACTGGGGCGAAGGTCAGAACAAGATCGTCTAGCGGTCTCACTGTGTCAGGTGCAGTGTGACCGGTGGGCTGGCTCCCGTCTCCACGTCTGTGCAACGTGACCATTGGTACAACGTCGGTGAGGTCTTTCCTGTCCCCCGTGACGCCCCTCAGCGGCTCGGGACTCATGGGTACGCACCGAGAACGCATGGCGCGAAGCATGGGAGCGCATTGGGCCTTCCAGATGGACGAGTTCCCAGCCGACGAGATAGCCCAGTTAGGCATCGTTGGCAGCTACTGCTACCTGAACGCGTCGATCATCCGACTCTTCGGCGAGCGCGCCCCAGGCCTGACGTGGAAGGACATGGACGAACAGTTCGTCGGCGCGCAGCCCGGCATCGCGCCCTACGCAGCTGCCGACGGTGACGAAAACCTTGCGGCGACCGAGAAGATCCGCAGCAGTTTCAGCTGGGCACTGTCACTCGCCAAGGTCGATGATCTCGAAAAATTGACCAAGGATCGCAACGACACCCGTCAACTGCGCGCCGACCGGCCCGGCTACTCGGCCATGACAGACGGCGCGATTTGGCGGCTCTTCCTGGATTCGGTTCCAGACCATCAGCGGTACTTCTCGCACCACAACTTCACGACGCTATGTGGCAACTGTGCCCGTTGGGATCATCGGTGCTGTCCCCACGGCGGTCGGTCGCCCCGATCTGATCATGCCGATCATCGCGGGTATCGGCCAGAGCGCCGCGGCCAGCACGGAGGTCGCGTCAGCATTGGAAGCGTTCCTCTACAACGTCGGATCGAGCAGTCCCAACGAATGGGAGACCTGTTCAAACTCGTGGGAGATACATCCCGAACTCACCCTCAGCGCAATTTTACTTGCGATGGTTGAAGGCGAGGCCGAAACGCACGGTCAGCTCGGCGCAGCAATCGCATCGTCAGCGGCGTGGCGGGTCAGGGACCAAGATGTACCCGACTAGCTCATCAACGTCACGATCCTCAGCCTCGATTATTTACGGCGCAACGTGGGAACTCGGGACGGTTTGAGGCGGAATCCGCTGTGTGGCGTCCCGAGATTTCCGCAACGCCGTACTTCGCAACGCCGTACTTCGCAACGTCCTACTTCGCAACGTCCTACTTCAGAACGTTCTACTTCAGAACGTCTTTGCTGATGATCGTTTTCATGATCTCGCTCGTGCCGCCGTAGATCGTCGTGACGCGTGCGTCGACGTAGGCCGGGCCGATCGGGTATTCGGTCATAAATCCGTACCCGCCGAAAAGTTGCAGGCAGCGGTCGGTTGCCCGGTTTTGCAGCTCGGTGCCGTGCAGCTTCGCCATGGCGGCCTCAGCTGCAGTGAGCGTGCCCTCGTTCAACTTGAGCAGGCACTGGTCGATGAACGGCTGGGCGACGGCAACCTCGGTGGCGACCTCGGCGAGGACAAACTTAGTGTTCTGGAACGAGGCGATTGTCGTGCCGAAGGCGGTTCGCTCTTTGACGTACTCAACAGTCCAGTCGAGGGCGGCTTTTGCGGCAGCAACGCCAAAAATGCCGATCGACAGCCGCTCTTGAGCGAGGTTGAACGCCAGGTACTCCATCGCCCGGCCCTCTTCGCCGAGGACGTTGGCGGCTGGGACACGGACATCTGCAAAGAAAAGTTCGGCGGTGTCGGCGGACTTCTGCCCGATCTTGTCGAGATTGCGGCCGCGCTCGAAACCGGCCATCCCCCGTTCGACCACCAACAGCGACATTCCGCTACGGCCAGCCTCGGAGTCGGTGATGCACACGACGACGACAAGGTCGGAGTTGATGCCGTTGGTGATGAATGTTTTGGCGCCGTTCAGTACGAACTCGTCGCCGTCGCGCACGGCAGTGGTCTTGATGCCGGCGAGGTCAGAGCCGGTCCCAGGCTCGGTCATTGCAATTGCCGTGACCAGCTCGCCTGATGCGATCCCTGGCAGCCAGCGGTCGGCCTGCTCGTTGGTGCAGTACTCAATGAAATACGGGGTGACGATGTCGTTGTGGAGCGTCAGGCCCAGGCCAGCGCCGTTAATCCCGCGCTTGGCGAGTTCCTCGGCGATGATCGCGTTGAACCGAAAGTCATTGGTCCCGCCACCGCCGTGCCGCTCAGGAACGGCCAGGCCGACAAAGCCGTGCTTACCGGCCGCGGTGTACAGCTCGCGGTCCATGATCCCGGCGACTTCCCAGTCGTGGTAGCTCGGAACCATTTCCGCCTCGACAAAGGCAGCGAAGCTTTCGCGAAACAGTTCGTGCGTCTCGTCGTAAATCGAGTTCATCTGCCGATTCTCACTCAAGTGGCCACGTTCACTCAACTTGCAGTGACATCCGGTCAGACTGTGTCCGGCTCGGAGTGACCGATTTAGACGGCGAGTTCGCGGACGCGAGCCAAGAGCACTTCGAGGGCGGGGCGGTTGAGGCCGCCTTCGGGGATGATCACGTCGGCATGGCGCTTACTCGGTTCGATGAAGCGCTCGTGGGCGGGCCGCACGGTTTCGAGGTACTGGTCGATGACGCTGTCGACGGTGCGCCCGCGGTCGGCGACGTCGCGGGTGAGGCGGCGGATGAAGCGGATGTCCGGGGCGGTGTCGACAAAGATCTTAAGGTCGAAGCGCTCGCGGAGCGCCCGGTCCCAGAGGACGAGAATGCCGTCGACCACGACGATTTTCTTCGGCGCTACCGTGCGGGTCTCTCCGCTGCGGTTGTGGTCGCCGTAGTCGTAGATCGGAACTTCGACAGATGCACCGTTGGCAAGTGCGGCCAGATGGTCGTTCAGCAGCGGCCAGTCGAACGCGTCGGGATGGTCGTAGTTGGCCGTTGCACGCTCTGACCTGGGCTGATCTGTGCGATCGAGATAGTACGAGTCGAGCTCGATTCTAGACAGGTGTTCTTCGCCCGTCAGCTCGACGAGCCGCGCAGAAATGGTCGTCTTGCCGGAGCTGCTGCCGCCAGCGACACCAATCATGAAGGGGCGGTTGGTCGCATGCTCGGCCATGGTGCAGAAACATATCTTGCCTGGTGCTTGTAATTTGCGCCGCGGAACAGGCAGTCTGTGCAGTGATGCTCAGCGAACGACATGCCGCCATGCTCGACTTTGAACGCTCATGGTGGAGTAACGACGAGCACCGCGACCAGGTCGTTCGCGCTCGTTTCCAGTGTTCGCCTGAAGAATACGACATGGAGATAACCGCGGTGCTCGAAAACCCTGACGCTGTAGAGCACGATCCACTTGTGGTTCGTCGGCTCAAACGGCTCCGTCTCCGGGCACGTAAGGCACGGATTGACGGCGTCGCCGCGTCCGATTCTGGAAAAGGAGTCCACGCATGAGCAATGAAGAAGTCGTAACCGGTGGAAACGCAGGCCCCGTTCGGCGGAACCCTCGCCAGGGTGTTGGCGGTTCGCCGGTCGGTTCGACGCTCAGCATCGTGCTGGCTGTCGTGGCTGTCATTGCCGGCTTTTTGATCCTCCGTAACTTGACTCAGGAAGACAGTTCGGCCATCAGTTCAGGCGATCCATCTGAACAAGTCGGCGGGGCCAACAGCACAACGACCACGATCGATGTCGGCGTCACCACCACGGCAGCGCTGGCAACCACCACCACCGTCGCGCTCGTGACCGAAGGTGCCGTCGTTGTCGTCGCCAACGGAAACACCGTCGGTGGCTCGGCTGGCCGGATGACCGAAACGCTGGTGGGAGCTGGTTACACCATGGGTACGCCCGTCGACGCCGGACAGACGATCGACGACAGCATCGTCTACTTCGACCCGACCAACACCTCCGCTCAGGCTGTTGCCGAATCGGTTGGTCGGACACTCGGCAACGTGTCGGTCCTCACTGTCTCGACCCCTGCGCCGACCGTGAACGGCTCACTCGGTGAGGCGGGCGTTCTTGTCGTGCTCGGTAACAACCAGGCCGACAAGACACTCCTGCAGCTTGCTGGAGCAGGTGGGGTGGAAACGGCTGAACTCGGTTCGGCTCCGGCTGTTGCCGGTGACGGTGTGGTTGCACCGGCAGATCCGAACGTCACAACGGCGACGGGCGAATAGTCGGCAATAGGGCGAACCTCGTTCGTGTCTACTGATGGAGGTGGGCGCGAAGCAGCAGCGTTGCTGCGCGCTGGATGCTCTCTTTGGTCTGGTTGAGCGCCGGGTTCTCCCCGAAACGTTCGACGAGTGATTCGACCGTGATGCGGTCGGCCCACTTGAGCGTTACCGCAGGATCGGCAACACCGACGATCGCTGCGACCGGTACACCGTGCTCGCCAGCCAGTTCCGTGATGCCGCCGACGACTTTGCCACCGAAACTGGTTTCGTCGAGTTGGCCCTCGCCGGTGATCACCAGGTCGACGGTCGGGAGCACGTCGTAGAGATCAAGTTCGTCGGCTACGAGCTCGAAGCCGGGGACGAGTCGGCCACCGATCGCCGCAAGTGCGCCGCCGAGGCCGCCTGCGGCTCCGCCGCCTTCGATGGCGGTGACATCGAAGGCGAAGTCTTCGACAAACATCTGAGCGAGCCGTTCGAGCCGCCCAGTGAGCATCTTGACCTGTGCGGGCGAAGCGCCCTTCTGTGGGCCAAAGACGACTGCAGCGTCGGTGAAGGTTGTCTGCACGTCGCAGGCGACGAGTAGGTCGACCTGTTTGAGCCGCGCGATCGCACTGATCGCGCGGATTGCCCCGAACCCGCCATCGGTGGATGCCGAACCTCCGAGGCCGACGACGATGCGCTTGGCGCCGACGTCGAGGGCCTTGTTGATCAGTTCCCCGGTGCCAGCGGTGGTGGCGTCGAGTGCGTCGTTGCCAGCCTTGCCCCCTGCGAGCACCAAGCCGCTGGCCCGGGCCATCTCGATCACAGCGGTGTCCTTGTGGAACCGCCAAGCAGCCTCGATCGGCTTACCGAGTGGCCCAGTGACGATCGAGGTGCGATTGGGGCCTCCGAGTACGTCGAGGATTCCATCGCCACCATCTGCCATCGGGAGTTCGATGCATTCGATGTCGAGCTCCCAGCATGCATGGCCGATCGCCTGGGCCACCTCGTGCGCGGTCGCCGTGCCCTTAAACTTGTCCGGTGCCGCTAACACGCGCATGGGGCACCCTACGCCTCAAGAGTCAGACATGGAGCCTGAACCCTGATCAGCCGCCAGCGACAGCGGGAATGATGCTCACGGTCCAGGAGTCTTCGACGGCGGTGTCGAGGCCGTCGAGATACCGGACGTCATCGTCATCGACGAACACGTTGACAAACTTGCGCAAAGCACCGTTTTCGTCGAGGAGGCGTTCGCCCATGCCAGGGTGCTTGGCTTCGAGGGCAGCAATGACCTCGGACAGCGAGCCGGGCTCTAAGGCGACCTGCTTTTCGCCTCCCGTGATCGGGCGCATCGTGGTGGGGATTCGAACGTTCACTGCCATTTCCACACACTACCGGTAATCCCTACCAGACTGGTCGGGATTACCGGGGAAGCGTCACGTCATGCCGGGGAATACACCGCTGTGTTTGATGGCTGAGTCGTGGTCCAGAAGGCCGCGAACGTGACGATGCCGAGCGAGGCAGCACCGATAAGTGCACCCGGTGCGCTGATGCCGAGCACAGGAATCCAGATCACTGGGCCGATTCCATGGCCGAGGAATCGGAAGGCCAGCACGAACGACAGAGCGCCGCCTCGGTTGCCGTCGACTGCGGTGCTCGCCAGCGACTGCACGACAACGACGACGAACCCGATCAGCGCGCCGCTCGCAGCGCTGATCACTGCGAGTGAGATGGGTGTGGTGCCCAGGGCGAGGAGCCCACCAACCGTCGTTGCAGCGGCAGTAGCTATCAGGCTGCTGCGCCGTGACCCCCAGTTGTCGAGCAGCCGACCCCAAAACGGACCGGTAATCATCGCCGCGAGAGGCCCGCAGAGTAGTAACAGGCCTGCTTCGCCGCCGGATAGACCTAACTCGTCGCGCGCCGCAACGCCGACCAATACCGCGATGCCGATTGGGCCGGCCGCAGCGAAGAACACGCCCCCACCAAAGATCAACATCCGGCGCGTGAGGAGCGGCCGGAATTCGGGAGGCGCGGCGTCGATCCGTGGTTCGCCCGGCGGGGGAGCGGTTGCCAGGAGCGTTGCCATGATCGCCACGCCAACGAATGCCCATCGCCAATTGACGTCCGCAGCGAGCCCGCCGACCACGGGTGCAAGCACCCCACCCGCGGCCTGGAAGCTCGAGTAGATGCCGACCGATCGGCCGAATGCGGCTGGCTCGACCACTTCGGCGAGCCCGGCAACCAGCAGCGGCGTGATGAACGCATTTGCCACGCCCTGCAGCGCTCGCCCGACGAGGAACGCGGCGAGGTTGGGTGCGAGGGCGCACAAGAGTGAGGCGATGGCAAAGAGCAGAAACGCTGAGCGGACCGATCGACGTCGTCCCCAGCGCTCGCCGAGGGTGCCCGACACGAGGAGCGCTGCGGCGAACGGGAACATATAGATGGTGAATCCCCAGCTGACCGTCGCCGACGAGGCACTGAAGGTCTCCCGGAGCTCCGGGAACATTGGGATAATGACGATGGTACCGAAAGGGCCCATCATGCCGCCGAGGTATAACGGCAGCCGGGCCAATCGGGTCGTACGGCTGCTCATGTCGCCGACGCTATTGCCGCTGGCCTGCCAACGCGGACTCGCAGCGTGGTGTTCGACATCTCTCATCCGTACTCTTCCGACGATGATCGCTCTGGTGACTGCGGCCGCGGCAGCAGGGCTCGACTCCGACCTCGAACCGCTGCGACGTGCGTTTGTTGATCGCAATGTGCCGGTCGAGGTAGCTGACTGGGACGACGCGTCCGTCGACTGGGGTCGGTTTGACGCCGTGTTCCTACGTTCGACCTGGGACTACGTCAACCGGTTCGACGAGTTCGTCGCGTGGCTTGATCGCATCGAACCGCAGACTCGTGTGGTCAATGGACGCTGTGCGATCGACTGGAACATCGACAAGCACTACCTCGCCGAATTGGCCGCAGTTCTTGTGCCGATCGTTCCGACCACCTTTGTGGAAGTTGGCGACACCGCCGATGGCCTCGATAGCGAGCGCGCTGTGTGGGTGGTCAAACCGACGATCGGTGCCAGCTCGAGCGGTGCCAAACGGTGCACCGGTGCCGAGGTTGACACGCATATCGTCGAACTCCACGCGCTCGGTCGGGCCGCAATGGTCCAGCCGTATCTCGACATGATCGACGCCGAATCAGAAACCTCGCTCGTTTTCATCAACGACGGTGCGGGGCTCCGCTACGACCATGCGTTCAGCAAAGCAGCGATCCTCAAGGCAGCCGAACCAAAGCCAAACGGCCGCCTGTTCGTCAAGGGAGAAATCGGCCCGCGTGAGGCGACCGACGAGCAGATCGGGCTGGCAGAGCGGGTGCTGGCCAGTTCCCCTGTGCGCGCCGTCGGCCCGCTCGCGTATGCCCGGGTCGACGTTGTCCCGACATCGGCCGGTCCAGTGCTGATGGAGCTCGAACTGATTGAGCCGTCGTTCCACTTCAGCGCGAGTGATGGAAGCGCTGATCGGGCTGCATCTTCATGGCAGCGGTTCTTGGCCAGTACGGGCGGGGCCCCGTCGGTCGAACCTTGTGCGTAGCCTGCTCGCATGGCACGTCGTCGCTCCGAGCGCATGCTCGTCACGAAGGTGATCGGCGTTGGCGAAGCGCGCCAAGTGAAGCGCAGTCCCGACGAATTGATCGTCGAAGAGCCTATGTCGATCCAGCTGGACGGAATACTGGTTGCCACAACGATGCGGACACCGGGCAACGACTATGAGTTGGCGGCTGGGTTTTGCCATACCGAAGGACTGCTCGGCGGCGCTTCGATCATCGGCGTTCGCTACTGCGCCGACGGGACTGCTGCCGCCAGCGAGTTCAACATCGTCACGGTCGAGACCGGTGGTCGTGCCCCCAAACCGACTCCACGCCTTGGCAACGTGTCGTCGAGCTGCGGATGGTGCGGGAGCGAACAGATCGACGACCTCTGTGCCAGGCTTGCGCCGATTCCTCCGAGCGAAGCGTTCGATCTCGACGTGATTGCCGCAATGCCCGACCGGGTGCTCGAAGACCAGGGACTGTTCGCGCGGACAGGCTCGGTTCACGCCGCCGCTGCGTTCACCCGATCTGGCGACGTTCTGTTGATGCGCGAAGACGTCGGCCGTCACAATGCCGTCGACAAGGTCATCGGTTCGATGTTGCTCGACCCTGCCCAGACGCTTCCTGCCGATAGCGACGAGCAGTTCGGGCTCTTCGTCAGCGGCCGGGCCAGCATCGAGATGGTGCAGAAGGCGTGGGCTGCAGGTTTTAGCGCACTCGTCGCAGTGAGTGCTCCGACAGCGTTGGCCGTCGACGCCGCGCGTCGAGCGAACCTGATGCTCGCAGGCTTCGTTCGTGGCACCACGTTCAACGTCTACGCACCTGAACGCCTCTGATCACCGGGGGTTCGTCCTGCCGAAGCCGGGGGCCCGCCGATTCGCCAGTAGCGTGGTTCACATGTTGATGGAGCAAGGTCTCAGCGTCGTTCACCTCTTCGGTAAGTCGACCCCGACTCTCGATCGAGAGGCGATCATCGCTGCGGTCAAGGAGGCAGAAGAAGCCGACTGTCAGGTGATCACGGCTGCGATGCTCGGGCATAAGTCTGATGTGGCGTTTATGGCGCTCTGTGCCGACTGGCGCACATTACGTCGGCTACAAACCCAGCTCCAGCAAGCGGGCCTCGACATCGTCGACAGCTACGTCTCGATCACCGAGATCTCGGAGTACACCAAGGGCATGCCCGAGGAGATGCTGCGCGGCCGGCTCACCCCGACGATCCCGCCAGAGGGCCTCAACGCCTTCTGCTTCTACCCGATGAGCAAGAAGCGTGAGCAGGGTGCCAACTGGTTTGCCACGCCGTTCGAACGTCGCTACGAAATGATGATGGAGCACGGCAAGAGCGGCCGCCAGTTCGCGGGCAAGGTCGCCCAGGTCATTTCCGGCTCCACTGGCCTCGACGACTTCGAGTGGGGTGTCACGCTGTTCGCCAAGAGCCCCGACGTGGTCAAAGACGTCGTCTACACGATGCGATTCGACGAAGGCTCAGCCCTCTATGGCGAGTTCGGTGCTTTCTACGTCGGCTACCTCGAGTACATCGAGAATATTTTCTGATCTGACGTTGTGCTTGCCTCTCTGATTGACGGGTGTGAGTCAGAGTCGCGACGCGATAATTGACTGCTCGAACACGCCGCGGCCGGTCTCGTCGAACGCGAAGACGTCGAAGCGTGCCCGCGCCGGGTGGCCAACGACGAGTAACTCGGTGATTCCGTCTGGCCCGTTGTAGTTGATGTTCAAGCTCTGATCGAGCAGATCCCTGCACTCGTCGAACGATTGGCACACTCGGCCCCGAGTCGTCAACGCCGGAATCTGCGCGGAGAACACCGATGGATCGTCCGTATCGACCAGGTCGACGGCGAGCGCAATCAGATTGACACAGTCAAAGGCGTTCGCTGCGAAGAGGCCAGGCGGGTCGAACGGCCGGTCTTCGTCGGCTGACTGAGCTTGAGGTGCCACGCCGCGGACGCGATCGCGCAAGCTGGGGTCGAGTGCTTCGATGCGCTGTGCCGCGGCTGGATCGCTGAGTTGATCGTTGACGATGACATCGATCAGCGACCCGAAGTTGGTTCGACTCAACGCCTCGAGGAACGCGGTGCCATCGTCGCTTCCGGCGAGCACGACCACGACTTGCGCGCCTGATTCAACGACGTCTTGAGCAACGGCTTCAATTCCGTCCCCGCGAATGAATGGATAGGTGGTGATGGTCCGGGTGCCTTCGGAAAGTGCGTCGCTGACGGCATTGGCAAAGGGTCGGCCGTAGACGTCGTCGACATGGGCAACAGCAATATTCTGGAGGCCCGTTCGTTGGGCCAGATCGGCGATAGCCAGCGCCTGTAGGGAATCACTCGGCGCTGTGCGGAAGAAAAGTTCGTTGTCGGGGAAGTCGTCGAGCGCCAAGGCCGTTGCTGTCGGGGAACACGACATCACTCCGGCCGACACGAGCGTGTCGAGTTCGTTCAGCGCCGTCAGTGACGATGCTGGGCCGACCACGGCATCGATTTGCGGGTCGCTGGCGAGGAGCGCTGCAACACCAGCTGCGCCGCCGTCGTCGAGCCCTTCGTCTTGTTCGACGATTTGGACTGGGCGGCCAAGCACGCCACCGGCTGCGTTGATTCGTTCGACAGCAATGTTCGACGCCTCGATAAGGCCCTGTCCGATAATCGGGTCCGAGGACGGCAAGAGCAGGCCGATCGTGAGCTGACGGTCGCCCGACCGTTGAGGAGCGATCGTCGTGGTCGGAGCGGGAGCGGTAGTTTCAGGAGCGCTGTCATCGCCACCACTGCAGGCGACCGCCAGGGCGGCCATCACACACACAACACCAACGATTTGCAGTGTTGGACGACTCATGGGTTGCACAGTAGAAGAGCGGGAGCCGTCAGGTCGGGCATCAGCTGCGTATGATTTGATGATCGACGCTCCAGAAGAGAACCTCCTTATCGAAGTCACCTCAGATATCGACGGCACTTGCCTGGCCGTCCTCGCCCTCGCCGTCGATGTCGCGTGACGTCGACGTTGCCGGGCAGCCGGCAGGGCCATCTCGACGCAGCGGCGTCTGCGCACCCTGAGGACCTCCGCTACGGCGGGTCGGCGTACTGCGAGTCGCTCGCTGTCATCACCGACGATTGGGTTCGTTCGCTGTTCACCGCAGCTGTCAGTGAGTGCGCCCCCGCAAAGGGCAGGTTCGCATTGCTCGCCGTTGGCGGGTTCGGACGCGGCGAACTCGCCCCGTGGAGCGACCTCGATCTGCTGCTCGTCCACGACCTCAAAGGTAAGAAATCCGAATCCGCTGTCGAGGCTGTGGCGAGTGCGCTTTGGTATCCGCTCTGGGATGCAGGCGTCAAGCTTGGTCACGCAGTTCGCACCGTCAAGGAACAGCTGACGATCATCAGTGCAGATCTCGACTCTGCAACGGCGTTGTTGACGGCTCGATTCCTGGCTGGCGACCGCGACCTCGCCGATGAAGTGACGACTAAGGGAAGGGCCAGCTGGGACAAGAGCAGCGGCACATTCTTGGCCAGTCTGCGGGCTCGAGTGCGCGAGCGCCAAGACAATGCGGGCGATGTGGCGTATCGCCTCGAACCCGATCTTAAACTCGGCCACGGTGGTCTGCGCGACGTGCAGTCGCTGAAGTGGGCTCACGAGAGCGGGATGTCGATCCTTCCCGAAGATCTCGTCGAACTCGAACGTTGCTACGACGTTCTGCTCGGTGCGCGGGTCGCGCTCCATCGTTCCACGGGACGACCTGGCGACGTGCTTCGCCTCGAAGATCAGGATGCGACCGCTGAAGTCGGTGGTTGGGGCGATGCCGACGACCTGATGGCCGACATCGCCGCGGCCGGCCGCACCATTGCCTGGCTCGTCGACGAGAACTGGGGCCGGTCAGTCGCTACCGCTGACCGCCTGCCAGACCGTGCGATCTCGTCGGGCATCGTGCTGCGGAATGGTGAGATCGAATTGGCCGACGCTGCCGACCCGGTCGCTGACCCCACGCTCGTTCTCCAAGCAGCGGTCGCTGCTGCTCGCAACGACTGCCGGATCGGGCGCAGCACGCTCGACAGGTTGCACGATGAGGTCGAACCATGGATTGGCACGTGGCCCGTTGGTGCCACCGCCCAACTGGTGGCGCTGCTCCTCGAAGGGCACCGTTCGATCCGTGTGCTCGAAGCGCTCGACCAGCGAGAGTTATTTTCCCGCCTGCTTCCCGAGTGGGAACCGAACCGGTCCAAGCCGCAACGCAACGCCTATCACCGCTTCACCGTCGACCGGCACCTGTGGGAAGCCGCTGCCAACGCATCGCAACTCGTCGATCGCGTGGCTCGCCCCGACCTCCTCGTGCTCGGCGGATTGTTCCACGATCTCGGCAAGGGCTACCCGGGCGACCACACGATTGTCGGGATGGAGCTGGTTCGTCAGGTCGGTCCGAAGCTTGGGCTCCCGACCGCCGACGTCGACACGCTCGTTGCCATGGTGGAGCATCACCTGCTGCTTCCCGACGTCGCTATCCGCCGTGACCTCACTGACGAAGCCACAATTAGCCAGGTCGCGGAATCCCTTGGCTCGGTCGAACGACTCGATCTGTTGCACGCACTCACTGAGGCCGATTCGCTGGCCACCGGCCCGTCCGCATGGGGCTCGTGGAAAGAAGACCTGGTCAACGAATTGGCGGCCCGTGTGCGCCACGTGCTTGGTGGCGGCGACGTCGCGGAGGTCACCTGGAGCCTTTTCCCCGACGCCAGCACGCTAATGCTGATGGCAGCCGGTGAGATCGCGATGCTTCGCAAGGACGACGTCATCACGGTTGTCAGTCCCGACTCGGCGGGCACCTTCAGCCAGGTTGCCGGCGTTCTGTCGCTGCACGGTCTCGACGTCCTTACTGCTCGGGCGCACTCCGACGAGCAGGGGATGGCGGCATCCGAGTTCCGCATCATCATCCCCGAAGGTGGGATTGCCTGGCGCACGTTCAAGACCGATCTCGGTCGCGCCCTCGGTCATCAGTTGGCAATCGAGTCGCGGCTCGTCGAACGTGCCAAGACCTACCGGCGTCGTCGCCGGACCCAGGCGCAGCCGCCGGAGCCGCCCAAGGTGGTGTTCCACGACGCGGCATCGAGTAATGCCACGGTGATCGAAGTTCGTGCGGTCACCAAGATCGGGATCCTCCATCAGATCACGAAGGCAATGGGCGAGCTCGGCCTCGACATCCGTCATGCCACGGTGCAGACCATCGGCATCGAGGTCATCGACACGTTCTACGTTCGGACATCGGCGGGGGGGCTTGTCACCGACAAGTTCCACCGCAAAGAAATCCAGCGCGCCCTTCTGCACGCTGCCACCTGAGTTCCGGTCTGATGGGCACGAACCTGCCGTACCCGTGTCGATGACGTAGCGTGCACGAGGTGAGCAGCGACAATTCCGATGGTGATGCGGTGAGCCCTGACATGGCATCGGATCTGGCGCGCTGGAGCGAAACGCTCGCTGGCATTGCCCGGACCGGGATGGGCTTCACGGAAAGCCTGTACGAACGCGAACGCTTCGAAGAGGTGCTACACGTTGCCGGCGACATCAAGGCCGCAGCGGCAGGCGTTTCTGGGTCGGATACCGCTCGCGACCAGTTCGTGGGCGAGTGGGTCGAGTCGATTGGCGAGGGCGTCCCGGGCTACGTCACACCGAAGGTCGCAATTGGTGCAATCGTCGGCAACGACAACGGTCAGATGCTGCTGGTCCAGCGCAAGGATTCCGGCGTCTGGCTGTACCCCACGGGCTGGGCCGACGTCGGCTACTCACCCGCTGAGGTTGCCGTCAAAGAAGTCCACGAAGAGACCGGTATTGAGTGCGAGCCGACTCGCTTGCTCGGCGTGGTCGACGGCCAACGCATGGGCTTCAGCCGATTCGGCATGTACATGCTGTTGTTCCACTGCCGCGCAACGGGTGGGTTGTTGGATCCGCACCCGCTCGAGACTGGCGACGTCGGCTGGTTCGCCCAGGATCAGCTCCCTGCGGCCACGGCCGGCGCCGGCTGGTGGGGCGACATGGCATTCGACGCCATCAATGGGATACAAGCCCCGGCAACTTTCGACGGCGTTCGCGACCCCATCTGGCGAACCTAAGACGAGTTGGTGCCAGGCACCATGTCGTCGTGCTGAGCGACTCAATCTTGATCGCGAAGGAACTGTTCGACTTCGTCGACCAGACCTTCCGGATCGACCGGTTCAGCCGTGACGAGATCGTCGTCAGCTGAATCGTCGGAGATCTCTTCGAGCCGAGACAGGTACTCGATCATGTCGTCGTCGTCGCCGATCAACGCGGCAACTCGGGCGTCGTAGTCGGCAGCGCTGGCTGCGAGCGGTTGCAGTGGTGCAGGAGTGCCGATCATGGTGCAGGCACGTTCGACCAGTGCCGACGCAGCCTTCGGTGACGGCACCTGGGATGCGTAGCCGGGCACTGCTGCCCAGAGTGACGCGGTGGCGAGGCCAGCACGGTGCAACTGATCATGGAGGACTCCGACGATGCCGGTCGGCCCTTCGTACTCGGATCGCTGGAGCTCAAATCGTTCGATGAGCCCCTCGTCGGTCGCGGTTCCAATGAGGGGTACTGGCCGCGAGTGCGGAACGTCGGCGAGCAGTGCGCCCAACGAGATCGCCATCGTGACACCGAAGCTGTCGCAGATGCCGAGGATCTGTTCGGAGAAGGTGCGCCAGCGCAGGGCGGGTTCGGGGCCGAGCACCAAAATCACGTCGGTGCCGGGCAAGGAGGCCGACCACACGCCGACAGTCGGCCAGATGATGCTGCGCTGATTGTCGCTGTCGAGTTTGATCTGTGGGCGCACCGTGGCGAAGTCGGTGAATGGCTCAGGGTCGATCTCGGCGATTGCCTCGGCACCCCATGCTTCGATCATCGTTTGCAAGGCGGTCGACGCGGCATCGCCGGCGTCATTCCAGCCGGTGAACCCAGCGATCAGTACAGGTCGCGTCAATGACGGTTGCTTCTGCCAACGAACGTGCTCGGACCCCACAGATTGCACGCTACCGTCCCTTCACGTGAGCGACTTCAACCACTCTGCAGCAGCCGACGCCGATACTGCAGCAACCGACGCCGATACCTCGGTCGCGATCGAGGCGGCCACCGTTGTCGACGACGAGTTGGTTTCAGCATTCGCCCGTCTGATCCCACAGCTCTCGTCATCGTCAACGGCGCCAGATGCCGATCAGCTCGAGTTGCTCGTCAACGGCGACGACACGGTGTTGTTCATCGCCCGTGTTGACGGAACGATTGTTGGCAGTCTGACGCTTGCTTTTTACCGCATCCCGACCGGCCTCAAGTCGTGGATCGAAGATGTCGTCGTCGACGATGCTGCACGCGGACACGGCGTTGGTCGCAAGCTGAACGAAGCAGCGCTCGCCGAAGCCAAAGCGCGCGGAGCAAAAGATGTCAGCCTCACCAGCCGGCCGTCACGCGTGGCTGCCAATCGCCTCTACCAGCGCATTGGTTTCGAAGCACGATCAACCAATGTCTACCGCTTCAAATTCTGAGTCGGTCCAGATCGCCCGATCCCTGCGTCAGCCCTCACCGCTCGTTGGCAGAGGCCAACTCGGGTTCTTGCTTTCCTGGCCTCGAACGATCTGATCCCGACTCAGTGGACTGTTTTTTGAATTGATTTTCGTTCGTGGACTGGCCGGATCGGTCCTGCGCTGTTAGTCGGGTCGGGCTTGGGCTCTTCGTAAGTCTTCTGCCGCTTGTCTCACTTGCCAGTCGCGGTCTTCTAGGGCGTGGTCGATGGCGGCTTCAACATCTGGCCCTTCGAAGGGGGCCAGGGCCAAGACAGCGCGGCGACGGACGGCAGGCTTGTCACTGCACGCGGCGATGATTACGTCGACGGCCGCTGGATCACCGATTGCGCCCAGCGCTGCGACGGATGCCTCACGGACAAGCGGCTCCTCGGCGTGCTGCGCCAGTTCCAGCAGACGGTTGAGCACTGCAGGTCGATTTGATTCGTGTTCTCCCGTGGTCCAGGCGGCCATCTCGACCACGTTCACGTCGGGGTCCGCAAGGAGCGGGATGAGGTCGACGGCCGGGTGCGTCGCGGCCAACTCGGCGGCTCGGCGGCGGACACGCGGGTCGGCGTCGCTGAATGCTGTGGTCAACTGCTCGTCGGCCAGTGCGCCGAGCCGCTCGAGGGCACCCAACGCGGTGGCACGAATGTTGCCGTCGTCGCTCGTGAGCCCGGCAGTGGCGGTGTCGAGATCGCCTTGATGGCCGGCGACAGCGACGTCACGGCGGGTCGGTCCGGTCATTGTTTCAACAGATCAGTCAGGGTGATGACAACGAACGTTAATCCGAACGCAATGACGATGGCAAGGACGGCGCCCATCACGATGGCGATGGCCGAGCTCGCGGCAACAGCCCACACGCGGCGGACCACATTTGGACGCTTGTAAAGCGACACGGTGGTTTCAGCGATGCTGATCGGAACCCATTTTCTGCCAACAACTGGTTCCCTGCGTGGTGTTCGGGCCGTCGCTCTGGCAGTCTTTCGCCAGCCGGACGCCAGCAGGGCCACTATGGCGAGCCCGACCATCCAACCGGCCTGAGTGGTGAGATCTGTGACCGACACAACAAATGACATAGTAGTCAACCCTGCGATGGTCCCACCGGAGATGCTGGGGCCCAACGGCACCATTGTTGGAGTGCTGCGGGCACAGTGGCTTCGACGACTCGGATGGCTGCTCGGCGGCCTCGGCTTGGTTGCGATGGTGGGAATCGTGGTCGCAGCGCTGGCCCCAGCAACTCTGATAGCCGAAAAGGAAAACCGTCGCTTAATGGAGTTGCAGCCGGCGCCGTTTGCGCAGACTCCGGCCTCGGCCGAGTCGGTAAACGACCGTGTCGTGTTCGGTGATCTTCCCGATGAAGTCAAACGATTCGAGACCAACGGAGACTTTTTCTTCGTCACCGTCAGCGCGCCGGAACAGTCGCTGCTCTCGTGGTTTGCTGGTCGGGGTGACCCTGCGATCGACCTACTCACCGCCGAGGACAAGTTCGGTGTTCGTACACCGTCGCAGCGCCGGGAAGCAGCGTTGCAGCAGATGCGCACAGCATCCCAGGAGGCTCAATTCGTGGCCCTCACCGCCGCCGGCTACGACCCCGAGATCAGCCTCGGTGAAGTCGTCGTGGAAGAAGTCCTGTGTCGCGAGATCGGTGACGACGGCCTGTGCGCCGAATTCTTCCCGTCGGACCTTGCCATCGACCCGTCCGACACGATTCTTGAAGCCGAGGGCATGAAACTCAACTCGGTCGAAGATCTTTCCGCTGTACTCGACGCCAAGTTGCCGGGCGACACGATCGACCTCAAGATCCGTCGCCCGGACGTGGGCATTCTTGACGTGACGGTCGAGCTCGCGGCGTCCCCGGACGATCCGACCCGCACGATCGTCGGATTCCGTCCATTCGACACCCGAGTCGTCACCCTGCCGTTTGAGGTCGATATCGACACCGGCCGAATTGGGGGCCCGTCCGCTGGCCTGGCGTTCACGCTCGCGCTGATTGACGAGCTGACCGAAGGTGATCTGACTGGTGGAAGAAACATCGCTGTGACTGGCACGATCTCACTCGACGGCTCTGTCGGGCCGATCGGTGGCTTGCCGCAGAAGGTCAGTGCGGTCCGGCAGCATCATGTCGACGTGTTCCTCGTGCCGGCCTCGCAGCGCGAATTGGCAGAGGACGAAGACGAGCTGCGTCAGCAGCTCGCCGACGCGGGCCATGGGGATGTCGAGATCGTTCCGGTGGCCACGCTCGAAGAGGCGCTCCAGGCACTGGAAGACTTGGGCGGCGACCCGCTGGTTCCCGTCGTCATCGCTCTGAGCTGATTGCCACCATCTCAGTTGTTGAGACGCGTAGCTTCGTCGTATGGCCATGTCAGCTTCGCGCCCCGACCCTTCATCGCCGTCGTCGATCGCCGATGCGTCGTTCGGCACGTCCCGCCGTGGGTTCGATCAGGCCGAAGTCAAAGATTTCCTGAGAATGGTCGCTGCCGAGCTCGGTCGAATGCGCGAACGGGAGCACTTTCTCGAACGTGAACTCAGCCTGGCCCAGAATGATTTGGGCGCTGCTGCGCTCGTTGATGACGAGGCAATGACCCGGCTGCTAGGTGAAGAAGCAATGCGCGTCCTCATCACCGCTCGCGAGAGTGCCAGCGAGATCCGCCAAAAAGCAGAGCAGTCCGCGACGCAGATGCTGAGCGATGCTGGAGACGAAGCTAATCGTGTGCGCGAGGAAGCCGACATTGAGGCGTCACGCCGCCGCGGCGATGCTGCAGCTGATGCTGAGGCCGAGCTGTCGATGGCCAAGCAGCAGGGCCGCGAGATGGTCAATGAGGCGCGTGCCTACCGAGAGCGCGTGCTCAGCGAGTTGGCCCGGCGACGCGAACTGGCCCGTGAACAGATCGAACAACTGATCCACGGTCGTGACCGCCTGATGCAGGCCTTCGAACGGGCCCGCCTTGTCGCCGTTGATGTCGTTGCCGAGATGCAGCCGCTTGGTGAGCCCGACGAGTACGTGAACCTCACGCCGACCACCGGGCCGCTTCCTGTGATGATCGCCAACTCGCCCCGCCCCCAAGATACGGTCGCCCTACCCGTCGTTGCTGAGGTCGAGGCCATCGAGCCCGAAGCTGACGGCGAAGCCGTGGCAGTTATCTCGAGGGTCGCCGGTGTACTTCGCGTGGTCGACGACGTCGTGGAACACGCCGCCAAGGAAGCAGTCCCGGAAGTGGAAGCAGTCCCGGAAGTGGAAGCAGTCCTGGAAGTGCCTGCGGAGACGGAAGTGCCAGCGAAGACGGAAGTGGGTGCGGTTGAGGAAGTGGCCCTGGTCGAGGAAGTTGATGAGGAGACCGACGACATTGCAGAGGTCGCGGAGCCCGTTCAGTCAGAAGTGGATGACGACGAGGATCACAGCGACGTGGTCGTCGATCTGTTCGCCCGGATCCGGGCTGACGTCCCCGTAGCGGCTCCCTCCGACACCGCGGTAGCAGCGGACGAAGAGACCATGGAAGTTGCTGAAGTTGCTGAAGTTGCTGAAGTTGCTGAAGTTGCTGAAGTTGAGTCGGAAATCGATGCAGCAGCGGTCGCTTTCGCCGAACGTGATGAGGTCGTCACACCCTTGATCGTGTCGAGCGCGAAGAAGCTAAAGCGAGCACTCGCCGACGAGCAGAACGACGTCCTCGATGCGCTCCGACGCGGCGAGCCGGTGCACGAACTCGACGAGATGATTCCGACACCGAGCGAGCATGTCGCCCGGTACACAGCGGCCATCGCCGACGACCTTGAGGCCGCCGTCCGGTTTGGTGGCGCGACATCAAGAATCGGCACAGCCAAGCTGCGTAAGGGCCTCGTGATCGAATCGGTCAACGCTGCGAACGATGCTGTTGAGCAGTGGCTGGTGCTGCCGTTGCGGGATCGCCTCGCTCGATGCATCGCAGAAGGTGCCGGTGACAACTCAGTGGTCACCAAGAAGGTCCGTTCGGTCTACCGCGAATGGAAGACTCAGCACATCGATGAGAGCCTCGACGATGTGCTGCGCCGGGCCCACGGCCGTGGCGTGCTCGCCGGTTTCGCAGCAGACACGCCCATCGTGTGGGAGGCCGATCCGCGCTTCGCCGCCTGCCCCGATTGCGAAGACAATGTGCTCGCTGGGGCCATCGCTGCGGGCAACGAATTCCCGACGGGTGACGTCTTTGCTCCGGCCCACCAGGGGTGCCGCTGCCTGTTGGCCGCTGCGGACCGATAATCTTTGCCCCAATGCGGCGCTCACAAGACCTTCCGGTCGATCGCCCACGACGCCGTTTCACCGGCCGTGGCATCCTGATTGCACTCGGCGGACTGTTTATGTTCGTCTTGATCTTCGGGCGTGCGATCGCTCGATTTTACGTTGACTACCTGTGGCACGATGCCCTCGATCGCGGTGACGTTTTCTGGGGTGTGATCGGCGCGAAGTTCACGCTGTTCGCGATGTTCTTCCTGTTTTTTGCGGTGCTCGCCTGCGTCAATCTTTTCATCGCAGACCGGACAGCGCCGACGTCGTTTCCGGCCAATGTGCATCCGTATGTCGAACGATTCCACGAGGTGTTTGGCAAGCGACTTCGCCTCGTTCGCTACGCGTCTGCGCTTGTCTTCGCTGTTTTGGTCGCGCTGCCCGCTGTGGCGCAGTGGCAGCTCTGGTTGCTGTTCCGCAACTCCAAGTCGTTTGGGACGCCCGACCCGCAGTTCGGCGCCGACGTGGGTTTTTACGTCTTCCAATTGCCGTTCTTGACGTTCCTGCTCGACTGGATGTTCGTCGCTGTCATCCTCGTCCTGCTCCTCACCGCAGCGGCCCACATTCTTAATGGTGGCGTCGTATTCGTTTCGCCCGCCCCGGTGATCCGCAATGCAACGAAGGCGCACATAGCGGTACTTCTTGCGGTCCTGGCCGTGCTGAAGGCTGGCGATTACTGGCTCGATCGTTATGAACTGACCAACAGCACCCGTGGCATCGTCGACGGTGCCACCTACTCGGTTGTTAATGCACAGATCCCGGCGATCATGCTGCTTATCCTGATCGCCGTCCTGACCGCTGGCCTGTACCTGTCGGTCATCAAGACCAACTCGTGGCGTCTGCCGCTCCTCGCCTCGGCACTCTGGCTCGTAGTGTCCATCGTCGGTGGTGTGATCTACCCAGCCATCGTCCAGTCGCTCGTTGTCGATCCGAACCAGGAAACTCGAGAAGCACCGTTCATCGAGCGCAACGTTGATGCGACCCGCGAAGCGCTCAGTCTGACCGATGTTGGCATTCGTGAAGTGCAGTTCGGCACGCTCACCGCAGCCGAGGTTGAGGCCGACATCGATCCGCTCACCAACGTACGTCTCCTCAACCCGGCCGAGATGGAAACCCGTTTCCTCGTCGATGAGGGCCAAGTCGCTGGCCTGAGCATTGAAGATCTCGACGTCGATCGCTACGAACTCGACGGCAAGGTCGAAGAGGTCCTTGTGGCGGCCCGCGAACTCGATCTCGGTGGTGTGACCAACCGCAGTTGGCAGGGCATCCACCTGATCAACACCCGCGGGTGTGGCCTTGTGGCAGCACCGACCAGCAAGGTCCAGTCGAATCAACGCCCCGACTATCGGACGCTCGAACTCGATCGCCCCGAGCTCTACTTCAGCCCGACGATGAGCGGCTACGGAATTGCCAACACCGGCTCGAGCGAACGTGAATGCGACGAGCCCCACCAGTACGAAGGTACCCAGGGCGTGGCGATGAGCTCGTTTGCTCGCCGCGCTGCCTTTGCCCTTGCCTTTCTTGACTACAACGTCGTTGGCTCGGGTGCAATCCAGTCCGACTCCCAGATGCTCTGGGTGCGTAACGTCAATGACCGCCTGACCAAGCTCGCACCCTTCTTGTCGTACGACGCTGACCCCTACCCGGTCGCCGTCGACGGTAAAGCAGTTTGGGTGGTCGACGGCTACACGACCTCGTCGCGCTACCCGTATGCGCAGGCCATCGGCGCCGTGCAGCGCTCGCCGCAGTCCGGACTGTCGAACAGCGACAACTATGTGCGCAATAGCGTCAAGGTTGTTGTTGATGCCTATTCGGGGGACGTCACTTTCTACATCGTCGACAACGACGATCCGATCCTTAAGGCGTGGCAGAGCGCGTTCCCAGACCTGTTCACTCCTGGTGACGAAATGCCGAGTCTGATTCGCGAACACCTTCGCTACCCAGAAGATCTGTTCCGCATTCAGACCGACGTCTACTCGAAGTATCGCCTTGACCCGGCGCTGTTCTTCCAGCGCGATGGCAACGCTTGGTCGGTGGCTCAGGCCCCGAGCGCGACGCCGGCGAATAACACCCGGACGTCCACGGCTGACGCCGCCACGGAGGCTCCTTCGGCGGCCGCCAACACATTCGCCACCGAGTCGAACGCCGCACGCTTCACCCCGTACTACACGGTATTCGACACCAGCAAGCCCGGCGAGGAGCGCAAGGAAGAGTTCGTCATCCTCCGCCCGTTTGTGCCGTTCTCGACGGGCGACACGCGCACCCAGTTGCAGGCGTACATGACGGCGTCGAGCGACCCCGATACATATGGACAGCTGACGACGTACGTGGTGCAGGAACGTAACGGTCAGCTTCCTGACGGGCCGCTCCGTGTGGCAGGCAACGCTGAGTCACAGTCCGAGATTTCCGACCGCATTACACTCGACAACCAGGATGCTGGTGGCACCCAGGTGCGCTTCGGTGATCTCCAGTTGGTTCCCGTCGGCGACGGCCTGATCTGGGTACGGCCTTACTACGTCGCAGTTCCACAGGAAACCGGCACGGTCCGCTCAGTCAGTGAGTTCCGCTTCGTTATTGTCTCGAACGGCAACAACTCGGTACTGGCAAGCACGATCACCGAAGGCGTTCGACGGCTGTTCCCCGGCTTCGAAGGCGACGTCGGTGATGTCCTCGGCGTTCCGACCGAAGCTAGCGATGTTGTTCCGGTCGTCCCGGTCGAGGACGATGGCATCGACGTATCCGGGTTGCCTGTCGACGCAGCCGAACTGTTGACGCTCGCCGACTCGCTCTTCGACGAAGCCGATGAGGCACTCGCTATCGGCGACCTCGGTGGGTATCAGGCGAAGGTCGAAGAGGCCCGTGCTCGACTCGCCGATGCGCTCGCCATCCTCGATCCTGGCTGATTCCACCAGGCCTTCATGGGGCGGTCGGTTTTACTGCCGTGTTGAGCGTGGGCCGTCGATCAGGGGGCGGCGGAAAAGTTCGGCCAGCTCGGCGAGATCGGCCCGAAACTGGATCTCGTAGCGGGCCTGTTCGGCAGCAAGTTTCTCGGTGCTGCGCTGGACCGACTCGATTGCTTCGGCAACGAGTTCGGTCGCAGCGACTGCATCGTCGGCTGATGGCGCTGGCTCGACGTCGTCCTGATCGAGCAGCACATCGAGATCGTTGCTCAGCTCGGTCAGCTGGTTGGCCAATTCGAGCGACACCTTGCTCATCCGGTTTTCGAGCGCTGAGATCTTTTCGGTCATTTGGCCGACCTGCTTCTGCACGACTTGTACGTCGGCCGCGCTCGCAGTGTCGGGACCGGCCGGACCGTCGGTGAGCTGTGTTGCCAGCTCGTCGACGCGCTGCTGCATCGCAGCCAGCTCAACGGAGCGCGCCTGCTCGCCTTCGGCGCGTGCCGCGTCGGCGTTACTCAAGGCTGCCTGGGCTGCATTGATGCTTCCGCTGTGGTCGTTGACCGACTCAGTGAGTTCGTCGATGCGTCCGCTGTGATCACTGACTTTTTCCGCGAGGGTGTTCATGCGGGTGATGAGTTCGGTGAATCGTAGGTCCGGGCGTGGGAGCGGCGGGACCTTCTTGGACTCGGCGTCGAGCCGGTCGGCAAGCTCACGAACCTGGCCGGAGAGCTCGGTGACTGCACCGAACCGCTGGCCGACTTCGCCGACTTGCTGCCGCATCGTGCTGATGCCATCGCGAACCGCTCCGACATCGCCGACAACTGCGCCGAGCCGCAACTGCATCTCGTTGCCGGCTTTGTCGATCGTGCCGACGCGCTGGTTGAGGTGGGTGCTGGCGGCATCGAGGGAATCGAGGCGCTGGTGCAGGACCGAGTTCGCTTGATCAACCGTGTCGACTGCGGAGAGCAGCTCGACTTTCTGCTGATCGGCTGCATCGAGTCGCTGTTTGAGGTCGACAATCTCGGCGCGGAGCACGTCGATCGGATTTGGTTTGTTGGATTTCTTGCCGAAGAGTCCCATGGTCCAACCCGAAATGTAGCTGACTGCTGTCGGGTCATCGCTGGCAAAGACACTCCGAACAAGATCCTTCTCGAAGAATCGGAGATGCCGAAGCAGTGGTGGTGTGCATTCAACATCCCAAAGCCTGTTATGCGCTCGACTCTGTGCTCAGCCACGTGCTGACGCACCAGACGATCTTTGGCGAAGAGGCCTTGCTGCAACTCGCCAATGTGAAGGATTATCGGACGTGCTCGTTGGTTGCACCGGTGGCGGGTCGAACTTCAGCGTCAGCGCTGGCATGACGCCGTAGCTCAAGATGCACACGCTCAGCCACAGCTTCATCCCGGAACCAATCCATGCGGGCGGCGAAGAGAAGGTCATCCTCACCGGGCTCTGTGGGCACGGCCACCTCGACCTGGCCAGCTACGAAAAGTACCCGTCGGGCGACATGGTCGACTACGAACTGCCCGACGAGGCCATTGCCGAAGCCATAAAGACGGTTCCGGTTCGCTGATAGTCACGTCCGGGCTGGGAGAGTCGGCTCTGGGGCGTATGTTCCAGACGTGTCCCAAGCAGCCCCGGTACAGCGGTTTCTGTTCGTCTCGATTATCGAAGAGCGCGGTCGGCGGACTCAGGGCATCCTGCTCGCAACCTCGGTGTTCATTGGTCTCCTCCTCATGGGGAACGGCGTGGCGTCGGTGTTGCTCGACCGTTGGTGGTTTGAGACGGTGACTGATGCCTCGGTGTGGCGCACGAATCTCGTCGCGAAGACCCAACTCGGGCTCGGCGTGGGGGTGGTGACCGCTGGGCTCGTTGGCTCGACGGTCTGGTTTGTGTTGCGGGTGTCGAAGCTCGATCGAGCTGCACCGGCTCGGATCATCACCCGTTACCACGAGCGGATGGGACCGGGCCATCGTTGGCTGCTGGTTGGTATCGCGGCCTACCTCACCTGGCATATTGCTAATTCGGCGGTTGGGCAATGGCAGCTGTGGTTGCTCTTCCACCACGCTTCGGATCTCGGGCGGGCCGCACCCGTCGGCGGTCGCGACCTCGGCTTTCACCTGTTCCGACTTCCGTTTCTGAAGGGGGCGAGTTCGTTCCTTCGGCAGTTGAGTGCGTTCACGTTGCTGCTCGCAGTCTTCGGCCATGTTGCTTCCGGCGCGCTTCGGTTCCCTGGCGACAGGGTCCGCTCCTCGCGGCGCGCCATCGCTCATGTGGGAGCGCTCGCTGCACTGGTCTGCCTGTTGCAGGCACTCCACAATGTGTTCGTCGCCCGCCCGGCTCTGGCAACCAATCGCGTGGGAACGTTCGACGGGGCTGGCTTCACCGAGGCGAACGTCACTCAGCCCGGGCTGATCGTCTCGGCGCTGTTCACCCTGGCCGTCGGGGGCGCTGCGGTCTGGCTGGGCCGTACCGGACGTTGGCGACCGTTACTTATCGCGCTCAGCCTTGCGGTCCTGGTCCACGGTGCGGTCGTGGTGGCGCTTCCGGCGCTGACCGAACGATTTGTGGTCGCTCCGGCCGAGGCTGATCGGCAGCTTTGGTCGATCGAAAACAATCTGCTCGCCACCAATGAGGCGTTTGGCCTCGACACGGTGACGACCGACGTGGTCGACATCGACGACCTCGCAGCGGTGCAGCAGTCGGACACTGAGGCAAGCATCGTCAGAGTGCCGCTTTTTGCCACGTCGATGATGGCACCGGCACTCCAGGTGCTGGCCGGCACCACAGGCACACGGGTGACCGACGTCGACCTCGACCGCTACGAGATCGACGGGGTCAATCGGCCGGTGTTCCTGGCTGCGCGATCCGCTCGCCGTGAAGACCTCCCTGAGTCGGGCTGGGTGCAGGAGCATCTCGTCTACACCCATGGCGATGGGGTGATCGCGGTTCTGGCCGATCAAGCCGATTCAGATGGGCGTCCGGATGTCGAGATGCTCGACGGCCACTTCGGTGTCGACCATGTGCCCCTCTACTTCGGCGAGCAACTCGACGGGTGGTATTCGATTGTGGGCACACAGCGAACCCAACAGGGCGGGGCGGTGTTCGAAGGCGAGGGAATCGCCATGTCGTCGCTCTTCCGCCGGGCAGTGTTGGCGCTGACGGTGGGGGAGTCGCAACCACTCCTGACCAGCGAACTCACAGATGACTCCGAGTTGCTGTTCCGACGTTCGGTGCGCGAGCGGGTGGGCGCACTCGCGCCATTCCTTGACCTCGATGGCGACCCGTATCCAATCATTGCCAACGGACGCGTCACCTGGGTACTTGACGGCTACACGACATCGAGCGAGTTCCCTGCGGCGCAGTTCGTCACGGTCTCCGGGGTTCCCGGCGCGAGCGATCTGGCAGGGCGTGAGATCAACTACCTGCACGCTGCGGTGAAGGCAACTGTCGATGCCGAGACCGGTGAGACACACCTGTATCGGGTCGTTGGCGACGATCCGTTCCTCGATGCGTGGAGCGAGGTGTACCCCGGGCTTCTCGAATCGAGTGATGATTTTCCTGATGAACTCCGGCCGCACGTGCGGTACCCGGACGACCTGTGGACGGTGCAGTCGTCGCTGATCGGCCGCTACCACGTCGACTCAGCTGAGCAACTCTTTAACGGCACCGGCCGGTGGGCAGTGAGCGCCGCAGCAGCGATTACCGTCGGCGAACCGACGACCACGCCGGCACCGTCGGTCGACATGTTCACGCCGCTTGCCGATGGATTCGATGGCTTCGCTGCGGTTCGTCCGCTCGGGCCTGGCACCGGATCGAACCCCTCAACCACGCGTGACGAACTCGCCGCGATTGCCGTTGCCGAGCATGGCCTCGGAGGTGGGATCACGCTCATCGAACCTGATCTCCAGGGTGGGCTTCCGCTACAGAGCCCGCAGGTTGCGCAAAGTGCGATCGACGCCGACCCCGAGTTGGCGCGCGTGATCACCTTGCTCAACGCGAATGGGTCAAAGGTGCAGTTCGGGCCGATGTCTCCGCTGATCACCGAGAATGGGTTGGTCTGGACCCGCTCGATCATCGTGTCAGGTACAGGGTCGTCTGCTGCACCGCGGCTCTTCGGTGTGGCTGCCGTGTCCGAGGGGCGGGTCGTGGTGCGAGGCGGCACGCAAGATGCCGTCGGCTCGGTGGCTGACCGGTCGTCGGTGAGTGTCGACGTCGACAGCTGATTGGGCGGGACGGGTCAGCGACGAATGACGAGTGCATCGTCGGCGGAGTATTGCTCGATCACTTGGTCGATCGGGCCGTCCGCTCGCAAGACGCCCTGTTCGAGCCAGATACCGCGCTCGCACCGGGCCTGCAGGTCGCTGAGGGTGTGGCTTACGAGGAGCAGGGTCCCGGCTGAGCCGAGTAGCACGTCGAGACGTGCTGCGGCCTTCTCACGGAATCGGCGGTCACCGGTGCTCAAGGCCTCGTCGATCAACAGGATTCGAGGCGAGATCGACGTCGAAATCGCGAAATGCAGACGAGCCCGCATCCCGGACGAGTAGGTACGTAATGACCGGTCGATGGCCTCGCCAAGCTCGGTGAACTCGATGATGCTCTCGATCTCGTCGTCGAGTTGGTCGGCCGACATCCCGAGTGCCAGACAGCCCAATCGGATGTTGCGTCGCCCTGTCGCTGTGGGGATCAGCGTGGCGCCCACGCCCATCAGCTGTGGTTCGTCGTTGACGAGGATCTCTCCCGACACGGGTGTGAGGAGCCCGGCGATTGCCGCAAGCAACGTCGACTTGCCGGAACCGTTCGAGCCGATGATTCCGATCGATTCTCCCTCGCGCACGTCGAACGACACGCCCTTCACGGCGTGGATCACCCGTCGGCCCGAACCTCTACGAGTGGAGACACGCTGACGCAGCGCCGCGCGTCGTTCCTCGAATAGTTCGTATTCGACGTGGACGTCGGAGATCCGCATCGACAATGGAGGCTGGCTTGGCTGATCAGGCACGGCCATACGCGAGCTCCTTGACACGGAAGAATCGGAATCCGAAAACGATGAGCAGCGCAGTGATCAACAGGAACTGTGCTGTGTGCCAGAGGTCGACCGTGCCGCCGAGAAAGACCCAGCGGTACAGGTCGAGGATCTGCACCATGGGGTTGAGCGAGACGACGCGGCTGACGATGCCGGGTGCATCTGAGTTGTCGATGTACTGGCGGACGGGGAACATCACACCCGAGATGTACATGAGGAGTCGGAACAGGAATGGGATGAGCTGCTGCACGTCGCGGTAGCTGTCGTTGAGCCGCGCTGCGATCAACGCCAGGCCGATGTTGAATCCGGTGTGCGCGGCGAGGATCAGCGGGAGGGCAATGATGCGTTGGCTTATCCCGCCACCCGTCAGGACCGCCACGACGAAGAGGACCGCGAGTTCGAATCCGAATGTGACGAGGCGCCCGAAGACCGCCGAGACCGGCAGGAGAGCGCGCGGGAACCGCATCGATCGCATCAGACCGACGTTGCTGGTGATTGCCGTTGCTCCGGCCAATACCGAACGACTGGTCAGGCCGAACGTGAACACGCCGACCGTCAGCCACAGGACATAGTTGTCGATCCCGCCTCGAGCATTGAGAAAGATGGCGAATACGAGGTAGTAGACACCGACGGAGAGCATCGGGTTCAAGAGATGCCAGGCATTGCCGAGCAGCGTGTCTTGGTGCGATGACCGGATCTCTTCGAACGGCATAGCACTCGCGAACGACCTGCGGTCCCACATCTGCGTCAGATAGTCGCCCGTCGACACGAACGCGTGCATCGGGCGCAGCGCGGCAGCTTCGTCGACCTCAGGCTTGCCGTCGTCGACGGAAGCCAGTGATGACAAATCGTCAGCGTCGATATTGGAAAACGTATCCAACGCCGAGATGGTACCGCTCTGGCGGCGGCGGGGGGACTGGCCGCCCAAATCAGTTCAGAGAACGAGAACGAAGTCGCCGGGGTCGCCAGCTGGCGTGGGTTTGAAGCCCATGCGGCGCAGATACCGATCGTGCATGTCGGTGGTCGCCTCGGCTCGAAGTTGCGTGATGCCGTGCTGGCTGAATACGTTCGAGCCGCGCCCGTAGAGCCAGTCGCCGAGCCGCGAGTCGCGGTAGGCGGAGAGTACATAGTCGAGGTCGACGGTAAGTGTGCCGCGGTTTTGATGCCCGATCAGCACGCCGGCGGGCAACCCGTCGCGAGTGAGGAGAAGGGCCAAGGCGTCATCGCCGACGGGCATGGTGAAGTCGGGCTGGAAGGTGCCGATGTCGCTCGTGTGGAAGCGGATGAAGTCGAGGAGGAACGGTGAGTCGGCCCGAATGTCGGACACGCCGAGGTCGATGGCTCCGGCACGGAATTCTTTAGTCAGGAACCAGACGTTGATCGCGGAGATAGCGATGTTGGTCACCATGATCGGCGTGGACTCGATCAGGAAGCCGTAGGTGAAAAACGTGAGTGAGCCGCAGAACGAGAGTAGTCGTAGGCGGACGACCGAACTCATCGTGAGCGAGGTGACGACGATTGCTGAGGCTGCATAACCGAGGATTTCGGTACCAGCGACGGCAATCATGCAGCCGAGTCTGCTGCAGTTTTGACACGGGCTTTGGTTTGGCCGCGCACGATCATTGCCAGCGCGCCGATCACGCAGGCCATGGCAATGCCCTGCAATGCGGCGACGGCCTCGTCAAGAATGAGCCAGGCGAGCATGGCGGAGGCAACGGGGATGAAGAGCGTGAACGTCGAACCAACCCAGAGCGGAATTCGCTGCAGCGACCAGTTCATCAGTGAATGGCCAACGATGCCTGAACCGATG
>CAWUXP010000214.1:0-12075 GCA_963926495.1 Candidatus Ilumatobacter herschelensis | reverse complement strand
GCAATCGGAACCGACGTCACCAACTGGTCAGTTGGCGATCGAGTAATGGGCATCGAATCGGGCGGGTGCTACGCCGAGAAGGTCGTGACGCACAGTCGTCAGGCATTGCCGGTGCCGAGCAATGTCGAACTGGCCGACGCTGCAGCAATCGCTGAAGTGTTCCTGACCGCCTGGGATGCACTCGTCGTGCAGGGGGGCCTGACATCGGGCCGCTGGGGTTTGATCCACGCCGGAGCATCTGGTGTCGGTACGGCAGGAATTCAGATCGCCAAAGCACTCGGTGCGCGCATCGCCGTCACCTGCTCGGCCGGCAAGGCCGAGGCATGCCGCGAGCTGGGCGCCGACCTGGTACTTGAACGGAGTCCGGCCGACTGGCTGGCCGCGCTCAAAGCCGAGATCCCGGATGGTGTCGACACAATCCTTGACGTCGTTGGCGGCGAGGAAGCCGATCGGAACCTGCAGGCGCTCGCCATGGATGGCACGCTGGTACAGGTCGGTCTGATGGGCGGCGGGTCCGCTCCGGTCAACATGGGTTTACTGTTGATGAAGCGCATCACCTGGATCGGTACGACGCTCCGGGCACGGCCGTTGGAACGCAAGATCACGTTGATGCAACGATTCATCAGCGAGATCCTCCCGCTGTTCGAATCAGGCGCGCTGCGCCCGGTGATCGACTCGCGCTACAGCTTCGAGCAGTTCCCTGAGGCCCACGCCTACATGGAGACGAATGCGAACGTCGGCAAAATCCTGATCGACATCGCCTGAACGGTTCCTGAACGGCGACCGTGGATCAGGCGGGAACGGTGTCGTCGTCGATGGTGTCGTCGGGAGCGTTGTTTCGGCGGAAACTGAAGAACGCGCCAGTGCCGAGAATTGCGACAGCGACCACGGTGAAAATGATCCAGATACCGATCCCGGCACCCTGACCAGCTGGGTCGCCGTAGGTGAAGGTAATTGCGCCATTGACGAGATGGCCGTCTTCTTCGGCGATGTACTGGACGACGTACTGGCCTTCTTCGGTCAGTGTGGCGAAATCAAGGCGGGCCTCGGTGCCGGAAATGACAGTTACTTCACCGGCGATCAGTTCGTCGTCTGGGCCACGAAGGCCGAGTTCGACGCCGTCGACCGGCTCGCCGAAGTTGATCGTGACTTCGTCAATCGGTTCGTTGATTTGCGACTGATGCTCGGGGATCGACGACTCAATCTCGTCGTGGGCGAATGCCACGCTGGAGAAACTCGCAGCGGCAGCGAGAGCTGCGACTACTGCGACAATTCGGATGCGACGGGGGGCGCCTTGCATGCCTTTATTCAACCAGGGCAAACAAGGTGCAGGAGCGCGGTCCTGTCACACTCCGGTCTGACCAAAGTGTGACAGGCGATCAGCGGGCTGGGACCGTGCGGCCCTTCCAGGCGACATGGCGACCGAAGACGACAGCGAACAGGCTGCGCACGAAGATCACCACGAACGCAGCGACGGCGAGAGGGAACAGCAGAGCCGTTACGGGATGGACCGATGCGGCGCGACGGCCGAGTACCCAGACCTGCAGCGCACTGAGCGGATAGAGCAACGGGGATGCAAGCCACCCGCCGGCGAGCGACCAGACCCACAGCAGAGTGGCAAGTGCCAGCCACCACGTGGTGAAGCGAGCACCAGTGGCGATGCTGCGTGTCCACCCACGAATTGTCTGCGCGAGGCCGTCGGGATACATCCGAAACGATGTGTCGGGGGCCCCGGTGAAGAGACGGCACTGGCCCATGGTGCGGGCGAGGCCGATGTCTTCGGTGTGCATCGCCCGGACATCTGGATGGGCATGCCCACCAGCTGCGTTGTAGGCCGACCGATCGACAGCGAGCACCGGGCCGAACGCCACTGGCGCGGTGATCCGATCACCAGCGGCGGTGAAGGCACCGCACCCCATCAGGGCCGTGACGTTGCACAGGATGCTCGCCTGCTCGACCCACCGGCCAGTGGCATGCCACGGCTGGACGGAAACGACGGCGTCAGGATGCGCAGCCAACTCGGTACCGACTCGATCGAGCAGGTCGGGCGCGGGTCGGACGTCGGCGTCGAGAAAAAGCAGGTGCGGGGCAGTTGTCGCCCCGGCACCGATCGAGCAGGCGTGAGGCTTGCCGAGCCATCCGGCTGGCAGCGGAGGCGGCACGACGACCGTCGCCCCGAGCGATGCAGCAACATCGCCGGTGTCGTCGGTCGAGTGGTCATTGACCACGACGAGTTGGTCGCCATGTCGGAGTTGAGCGACCAGCGCAGGGATGAGATGGGGGAGCGCGGCTGCTTCGTCGCGCGCCGGAATAACTACCGCAATCGCCTGGCGGGCATCGCCGGCGCCGACGGTCGGAAGGGGCCGAGGCCGCCAGAGCAGTAGCCAGCCGATCGTCCATCCGACCAGGTAGATCGCCAAATCAATGACACTGGGGACGAGTTGCACTGGCCCACTGTGCACCCGCTGAGAACTTTCTGCAAAAAAACCTGCCGAGCACCTGGGTGACCAAGCACCGATTCCTTCACACCTCGTGGCGTAAGAAAGTTCGACAACTCTGGAAACTCGCTTGACCGAGCACAGCGCATCATGCTTGCCTAGCGGTTGAACTCAGCCGGTCGCGCTTGCGACCGACACCGACGACACGCCCAGAAAGGACCAGCCAATGAGCACCACGACGTTGATTTCCCCTCGCTTCGCCCAGCGTCTGTCCTTCCACGCGTCCGGCGCAGCCCATGCGTTTGCCGTTTCGGGCCATGCGTATGTCTCCGAAGCCACGCCCGTGCACGCCGTCCCGGCAACCACTGGCAACGCTGTCGTGACCAGTCTCGGTAACGGCATGGCATGGCTTGGTGGGCTTGGCGAGAACGTGTGTGTCTCGAAGAAGCAGTTCACCAAGCGAATCGCTACCGGCCGCCTCGACAGGGTGCTGACGTAACTTTTTACGTCAGATCACCTCTTCCGAGGCCGCCGGGTTCACCAACCCGGCGGCCTTTTTGGTTTTCCGGTTTCGGTTCCCCATCCAGTGCGTCCGCCCGCAGTATCAACCAGAACATCAACACAGAAAGCACCAACGACATGAAGACCCTTCCGAACGTCACCCACGCCAATCCGGCAGGCATCTGGCCCAGCCGGGATCGCACCATCGCAATGAGCAACCCTGACACTTCTTTTGAAACGGAACTTCCCATGAGTACCTTCGCTCCACTCGACGACCTCGATGAACTCGATCTCGCCAGACAGCGCCCGCCGGACTTACCCGGCGATGCCGTGGCCAATGAGCTGCGTGGTGCTGGTGCGCCTGTCGCTCGATGCGCCGACGGCAATGGCACCATGGCTGGCCTCTTCTTCTCTGACCACGTGGTCGACGTCGCACGGGCCAAGGCGATGTGCGCACTCTGCCCGCTCGCTCAGCAGTGCCTCGCCGGTGCACTCGAACGAGAAGAGCCCTGGGGTGTCTGGGGTGGCCAGTTGCTCTCGGGCGGCCGGATCATCGCTGGCAAGCGGCCCTGCGGGCGACCGCCGAAGCACCCTCGTCCCGAAGTGATCTACGACGAGATGGGTCCGGTCAGCGCGCCGCTCATCTCGGCCTGATCCCTTCCCAATTCCATCTGGTTCCTCTTCCGATTCGGCTGGGCCGGGTTCGCTTGGGTTCGGTTCGGGTAGCGGAGACGGGTTCCCCCACCGTGTCTTGCGCCCGGACCGGGCGGTGGCAGACGAAATGTTGAGCCAGATTCTGTAAGAAATCGTTTCGCTGGGTGTCGAGCGGCAGCATGGGCAGCGTCACTACCCTTGAGTCAGTGAAGATCGCCCGACCACGACTGCTCGCCAGCTCGCTTGCAGTCGCTGCACTGCTCGTTGTCGCCTTCGCTGTTGTTTCCAGCAACGGTGGCGATGACGAACTTGACGCCCAGCTCACCGACAGCCGTGCGGTCATTGCATTCCCTGACGACGGCCTCGCTAACGGAGACCTTCAAGGCGATCCGCTGCCGCTCGTCACGCTGGGCGATCGTGACGGCAACGACATTGACACTGCGTCGTTTCTCGGTCAGCCGTTGGTGGTCAATTTCTGGTTCGCCGACTGCCCTCCGTGCGCCAAGGAACTCCCCGACTTCGCCGAAGCCCACGCCGAGTTCGGCGATCAGGTGCGCTTCATCGGAGTCAATCCACGTGACTCGATCGAGAAGATGGAGCGCTTCGCGTCTGAACGAGGCGTGAACTACGAGCTCTACCGTGACGACTTCGCTGAGTTCACCGATGCGATCAGCGCGGTGAACTTCCCGATCACTCTGTTCGTCACGCCCGAGGGCAGAATCATCGAGCAGACCGGCGTCATCGAGGCCGTCGATCTTCGCACTGAAATCAAAGAATTGCTGGAGGCCTCAGCATGAGCCTGTCGTTCATCCGGGGCCTTGTTGCCGCTGTCAACCCGTGCGGGTTCATCCTCCTGCCGACGTACCTGATGTACTTCCTCGGGGTATCCGGCGGCGCGCCGGGCACGCAGAAAGCGTCGCTGAGGCGAGCGCTTAAGGTCAGCGCTGCCGTCTCGACAGGATTCCTTGCCGTCTTCCTGGTCATCGGGTTTCTGTCGGTGCCACTGCGCTCGACGATCTCGTCCAACTCCAAATACGTCACCGGTTTCATCGCTGTGGCACTGATCGTCCTTGGCCTCGCGATGCTATTCGGCTACAAGCCGCCGTTCATGACGCCGCAGATCGACTCCGGCAAGAAAGACCAGACCGTCACGTCGATGTTTATCTACGGCGTGGCATACGCAGTCGCATCGATCGGCTGCACGATCGGCTTGTTCCTCGCCACCGTCTTTAGCGCCCGCCCGGACGAGACGTTCATGAACAGTGTCGGCAACATGGTTGCCTACGGGGCTGGCATGGCGCTCCTCGTCAGCGCTTTGACGGTCGGCTTCGCATTCGCCAACACGGGCCTGCTCAAGTTCCTCCGCAACTCCATGCAGTACATCGACAGGGTTGCTGCAGCATTCGTGGTGCTGTCGGGCCTGTACCTTGCCTGGTACTTCTACTGGGTTGACCTCGACAACGGCGGTGACCCGATCACCGACTGGGCCTTTGCTCGTCAGGCGGCTGCAACAGCGTTTCTAAATGACAACTGGCAGGTCGTCGGGATCATCCTCGCTGCAACGGTTACCGCAGCAGTCGCCTTCGTCGCTTTACGCCAGGAAGATGAGCCGAAGATCGAAGAACACTCCGAGTCAGAAAGCGTCTTCTGACACCCGCGTTTCAGTTGGGGTCTGACCCCAACTGAAACCCCAACTGAAACCGGCGCCGTGTCGCTCCGTAGTGTCGAGCGTGCATGACTGAGACGTTCGACCCGACCACTGTTCCGATCAAGGCTGCAGCCACCGTGATGATGGTGCGCGACGGCGAGCCTGGGCTCGAGGTGTTTATGTTGCGTCGCACCGGCAATGCGTCGTTTGGCGCTGGCATGTACGTGTTTCCCGGTGGCCGCGTGGACGACGCCGACCATGCCGACGAGATTGCACCGTTCTGTGATGGCCTCGAAGATGCTGACGCGTCAGCCCAGCTTGGTATCGACCACGGCGGCCTGGCGTTTTGGGTCGCGTCGATTCGCGAGTGTTTCGAAGAAGCCGGTGTGTTGCTTGCTGAGCGCCGCGACGGCGAACCGCTTGAGCTCGGTAACGACGAACGCCACGCGGTGCACGACGGCGAACTGTCGATGGTCGAACTATGCAAGCGGCATGATCTCGTTCTCGACCTGTCGACGACGCACTACGTCGACCACTGGATCACGCCGGTCGGCGAGAAGCGGCGCTTCGACACACGCTTCTTCGTCACCGAAGCACCTGCCGGTCAGGAGGGTCTACACGACGACAAGGAGACAACCGACAGCCTGTGGGTCAGCCCGCAGAAGGCGCTCGATATGCAAGAGGCTGGCGAGTTGATGATGATGCCGCCCACGATGTACAACCTACGTCGCCTGATGCAGTCGGCGACTGCGGCTGAAGCTGTCGCCGCCGGCGAGGCGCTGACCGACATTGCCTGCATCCTGCCGAAGCTCCGCTCGATTGACGGCGGCAAGATCTCGATCGCTATGCCCGGCGACGCCGACTACGACACCCTCCAATAGTTACGCATGGGGTCAGGCCCCTTTCGCAACTCTGTGGCCGGTCGCCTGACGCCGGGCACGGTCTGGCCGTCAGCGTTTGGACCGAGCGTTGACCTTCACGAACGCCTCGTTGATGCCGTCGTCGATGTGGGCTGAGCAACCGGCCATGTCGATGTCGTTGGGAAGCGACGGGGGAGCGATGTCGGTGATGATGCGCTGGGCAATCGACCGGAACATGTCGGCAGCAGCGCCGGTTCCGTCGATCGCAACAGGTTTGCCGGCGTCGTTGCCAGCGGCAACCGTTGGTTCGAGCGGGATTTGCCCGAGGAGTGGTGCACCGATGGCGTCGGCGAGCGCAGCGCCACCGCCCGATCCGAACAGCGCATACGACTCGCCGTGGTCGCAGGTGAAGGCGCTCATGTTCTCGATCACGCCGAGCACCTTCAGGAAGCTGCGGCGGGCCATGTCGGCAGCGCGCTGGGCGACCTTCTGTGCAGCGAGTGCCGGGGTGGTGACGACGAGGAGGTCGGTGCTCGGCAGCATGCGGGCAAGACCCATCTGCACGTCGCCGGTGCCGGGCGGCATGTCGATCAGGAGATAGTCGAGTTCACCCCAGCGCACGTCACGCAGGAACTGTTCGACGGCTTTGGTGAGCATCAGGCCGCGCCACATGAGCGCGGTTTCCTCGTCGACCATGAAGCCCGTCGACACGACCTTGAGTAGGCCGTCGCCAATCACGCGCTCGTTGGGGAAGATCTTCGGAGTGCCGGGCTCGCCATCTTCGCCGGTCACGGGGTGCGCTTCGAGTCGGTCAGAAATGCCGAGCAGCCGCGGAATGGAGAACCCCCAGATATCGGCGTCGAGTACACCAACCGTGAGCCCTGTCGCTGCCAGCGCAGCAGCAAGGTTGACCGTGACGGACGACTTGCCGACCCCGCCTTTGCCGCTGGCAATTGCAAGCACCTTGCAGTTGGCTGGGACTTCGGTGGCCTGAGCATTTTCTCGAGCGTTCCAACGCGCCTTCGTCATTACTTCGCTGCGCTCTTCCGAGTTCATCTCGCCCCAGGTGATCTTGACCTTCGAGACACCAGGGTGCAGCTCGACCCGATCTTTGACTTCCTTCTGGATCTCGGCACGCATCGGGCAGCCGGAGATCGTCAGCTTGATTTCAACATTGACGACGCCATCGGGATGCACGACAAGCGAGGGGACCATGCCGAGCGACACGATGTCGGCACCCAATTCTGGGTCGATCACCGATCGGAGCACTTCCATCACCTCATCGCGGCCAGGAGGCGGAGCAGTTGTGGGCAGGGCTGAAGCCATACCGAACATTTTACCGGCCAAAACCGTGTAATCTCCTCACGTGTCCACGTCGCAACTCGATCTACTCAAGACCTTGGGCGACAATACGCGTTACGCCATCTACCTCGAACTCGCCCGAGCGTCGGCGCCAAAGACCACCGCCGAGATCTCCGAAACGCTCTCGCTGCACGCGAACACAGTGAGGCCGCACCTTGAACGGATGCGTGAGGTCGGCCTGCTGTCGGTCGAAGTCGGTGGGCGCGGCGATGTCGGCCGTCCGCAGCATCGCTATTCGATTGCACCCGATGCTCCCTCGCTCGGGCTGGAGCCTCCCACCATGCCGGTGCTCGCCCGCATGGTGCTGTCGATGGCCAAGCGGCTGCAGGCCACGCCAGACGACGCCGAAGCCGTTGGACACGACGAAGGCCGTAACCGGGCAATTGGATACCGGGACGCACCGTCGACACTCGAAGCCCTGGTCGCTGACCTTGACCGCCTCGGATTCGACCCGGTAGTCAGCGACGATCTCCGAGCTGATTTCACCGCTGATGACGAGCTCGCGGCAGTGGTGTCGTTCGCCAATTGCCCGTTCGCTGACCTTGCTCAGCAACACCCTGACCTGGTCTGCAGCCTGCATCGCGGCCTCGTCGCGGGGTTCGTCGCGGGGTTCGTTGCCGACATGGGCGACACTCAGATCGGTGAATTTTGCGATGTCACGAGTCGCACGCCTTGCCGAGTCACCGTTTCCACCAGATAATCTAATGGCACACTGAGAGAGCTCCTGAGGAGGACTGTCACATGATCACACTTACTGACACCGCAACTAGCAAGGTCGGCCAACTGCTCCAAGCAGAGGGTGCCGAAGACCTCGCACTCCGCGTTGCTGTTCGCCCCGGCGGCTGTAGCGGTTTCTCGTACGAGATGTTCTTCGACGGCGACATCGCCGCCGACGACAACGTCACCAAATTTGGTGACGATGGCAAGGTCCGCGTCGTTGTCGACGCGGCCTCGGCACAGCTCCTCGAAGGCGCCACACTCGACTACAAAGATGGGCTCGAGCAGAGCGGCTTCGCCGTCACGAACCCCAACGCAACCCGCTCCTGCGGCTGCGGCCAGTCGTTCTCCTGACCCAGGTTTCCCGATCTCTGCGTTGCCGTCGTCGGTCATTGAGCAAGCTCAACTCCGTCCTCGGCGCCTTGACCTCGGAAAACCTGAGTCGAAGAACTGATGAAGAAACTGTTTGAAGCGCCCGCGGTTTGACCGCGGGCGTTTTGCGTTTTCCTCCCGCCGCTCAGCTGGTGAGGAGGGTGAGGCGACCGTTGAGCTCGCTGGAGTCCCAGACTGCGTCGAGGCGCTCGACGACCACGCCGGTTGCATCGGTCAGGAACAGCGCTGGCTCGTAGGTCATACCGACGGCGGTAACTGCCGGAGCGATGTCGATCCCCGCATTGTCGGTGAAGACCTCAGCGTGCACATAGATGATCTTGTCGCCGAAGAGTTCGCTGCTGGCGATCAGCGCATCGAGGGCGGGTGCGCAACTGCCCGTTGAGCAGAACGCTGGCGTGCCCACGTAATACGCAACCGGCTTGCCGAGGGTGAGTGCATCGGCCAACGACACGGTGTGGAACGGGCATGGCTCCGGAGTGAGGGTGCACAGTGCGGCCAGGCCCTGCTCGTTGCCGATCGTCGGTGTGTCGAAGCCCGGGAGCAACTGTCCTGGCGTTGGCACAGCGACCTCGCCAGGATCCAGGACCTGGAAAGCTGCGCCGGTGTCGGGTCCGCCATCGACAACGAGAGCGTAGACACCGGGCGTGTCGATCGTGGTCCGAAAGTCGTAGTACGGCGCCGGAGCGACGGTCCGTTTCACCGCGGTGAACGCACCGCCGATCGGATTGCCATCGATGTCTACCACGCGGGCGCCGAGCGTGGCCGGGCCGTCTTGGATGAATTCGGCAGCGCCGGTCGACAGCGTGATCGGCATGCGGATCTCGCCGGGGACCAGCACGTTGTTCGGGAATCGCTGGACGAGGGTGAAGCCTTCGCCCGATGGGCCAGCGACATCGGCAGCGTCGCCAGACGAAGCGCCGCCGTCAGAGCCCGAGCAGGCAGCGAGTGCGCCAGACGCGGCGACACCGACAATAAAGCGTCGTCGGCTGATACCGGCTCCGAGGTCGATGAGCCGAGGAAAGTTCGTCATGTGATCCGGTCGCAAACTGTTGTGGGGGGTGGAGACGGAGCGAGAGGGTGAGGGGAGGGAGAGATGAAAGGAGGCGAGGCCGGTCGTTGCACTGAGCATCGCGAACGTGCGAATCTCTGGAGGTCATGAACGTGCCTGGAAGCCAACTCTCTCTCCGACGATATCGCCGCCGGATACTAGGGTGGGGCGCAGTCGGTGTGATTGGGACCTTTGGTGTCGGCGTGGCGATCTTCGGGCCCCGCGTCGAAGACGATCTGGAGCAGCGCGTTGTCGCAGAATTCAACGATGCTCAAGTCGGGCCCGTTACAGCGAGATTCGACGGCCAGAACGGCACGCTGCTGTGCTCCGAAGGTGCAGTTGACATCCCCACTGACCTCCTTAAGCGGAGTCGCGACCTATGGGGCGTCGCCTCGCTCGACCTCGACGAATCCTGCATGCAGGTTGCGGTCTCGGTGGATGACGATTCAGCGGTGCCGTCCACCGAACCTCTGGCGACGGCAGAGTCCGAGGCCACGTCACCACCTGCCGACGCGGACACCGTGGCGAGCCTGGTTGCCAGTGGGTCGCAATTCTCTACGTTGGAGGGACTACTGAGTGACGTCGGGCTCGACGCGACGCTTGCTGGCGACGGACCGTTCACCCTGTTCGCCCCGACCAACGAGGCGTTCCAGGCGCTCGGACCGGATGCGATCGCCGCGCTCGGACGCGATACTGAAACGCTCACCGTCGTGCTCAGCCACCATGTCACCGCAGGGGCAGTCGCGAGCGCTGACCTCAGTGGTGGAACCGTCGAGATGCTCGAAGGATCGTCAATCACCGTCGAGGTGGACGACGGCGTGACGCTCATCAGCGGTGCATCGACAGCAACGGTGACCGAGGCCGACCTCATTGCCGACAACGGGGTGATTCACGCCATCGACCATGTGCTCATTCCGGTCGGGATGACGATCGGGCCAATACCGCTGAGCCGACCCTGGCCGCCGAGGTCGCAGACGGCCAGATCTTCCTGCGCGGCACCGTGGCGACGGATACGCAGCGAACCCAACTGATCGCGGCTGCAGGCGTCCGGATCAACCCGGCCAACGTTGTCGATGAGTTGGTCGTTGGCCCTGGGAGCGCAGTGACCGATGCCGACGTCGAAGGTTTTGCCAATCTGGCTTCCTTGATGGTCCCGAATCTCATCAGTGGCGAGGCCACGCTCACCGGTTCGGGCGTGACGCTGGTCGGCGTGTACGCGACCGACGAGCAGAGCACGACGCTCAACAGCGTGTCGTCGGACGACGTCACCTTCGATCTCACCGAGCGCGTCGCGGCCACCGAGGCCGACGCGGTAACGCTCGAGGCCGATCTCAACGCCCTCGTGGCCGCCAACCCGATTCTCTTCGATTCGGGCAGCACGATGATCACCGCTGAATCAGCAGCGATCATCGATCGAGTCGCGGCGCTCTCCAACCGTCTCGGAGGCATCGCCATCGAGATCCAAGGCCACACCGACACCGATGGCCTTGCCGGAACGAATCAGCAGCTGAGCGAAGGCCGTGCCGCGGCGGTGGGCACAGCGCTTGTCGACCGCGGGATCGCCGCCGACTCGCTCACCACCGCAGGCTTCGGCGGTTCACAACCGATTGTTGATGCGGCTGGAGTCGAAAACAAGGCGAACAGCCGTCGTGTTGAATTTGTCGTCAGCGTCCAATAGCGAGCACCCAGACAGGAACCGTCGTGCCATACACACTTGCCAAATTCTTCTTGTGGGGTTTCCTCATGGCGCTCGCTGGCGGCGTCATTGGTTGGTTGTTGCGGAGCCTCACATGTCGCGCTGAGATTTCTCGCGCCAAGGCGATCACGGTCGACAACGATGAGCTCGATCGCCTCCGTGGTCGTCTTGCGAACCTCGGACCGGCGGTTGCCGAACGCGATCGTCTCCGTATCGAACTCGCCGACGTCCGTGGTTCGAGTGCTGGTGCCCTGGGGTTTACAACGACGGTAAACACCTCGATCGTCAGCGACGAGCTCGTCGCTGACGACGCCCCCGAAGCTTTGCCTGCCTCCTTGGCTGATGCGAGCACCACTGCAGACCCGCCCGCTGGCGCCGACCGAGCCGAGCTTGATCCGGCTGCAGCATCTGCAGCGCTCGGCAAGAAGATCCGGATGAACGACCTGACTGTGGTCGAAGGCATCGGTCCGAAGATCTCCGAGCTGTGCAACGCCATCGGTGTCACCACGTGGGCACAGCTGGCCGCGACCGAGGTCGACACGTTGCAGTCGATGTTGCATGATGCTGGCTCTCGCTTTCAGATGCACAAGCCGGGTTCATGGCCAGCCCAGGCGGGGCTGCTCGCCGCCGGACAGTGGGCCGAATTCCAACAGTTCACAGCGGACCTCGCCAACGGCACCTGAGTACACGTGTTGGCTGGGTTAGATTCAGCCCATGAGCAAGCCCCTCGGCCCCTACACGCCCGTCGTTCGCGCCGG
>CAWUXP010000213.1:0-3923 GCA_963926495.1 Candidatus Ilumatobacter herschelensis | reverse complement strand
GTCGAGGCGGAATTCGTGGTCGACGAATGAGTCGAAGATGGCAACGAGTTCGGCGGTGTTGAGTGCGGTGCCGCCGCAGGCGCGCATGAACAGTTCGCCGCCGGCGTCGATGACGGTGGTGTCGCGGTGTTCGACGTTGTTGGCTGCGCGTTGTTCGGCGCCGTTGGTGTCGGCAAGTGTTTCCCAGCGCAATCCAACGATGCGGAAGTCTTCGTATTTCAGTTGTTCGGCGGCGTCGAGCAGCGTGTTGACCGCGTCGGCCGTGCCGGTGGTGTCGGCAGTGTTGGTGAGTTGGTCGCCGACTCGGGGGTTGGCGCGGAGTCGGGCGAGTTCGTTGGCTTGGGCGGTGCCGATGTGGCCGTTGAGGAGGGCGTTGCCGGCACCGGTGACGGTGTCGAGGAGTGCTGCGACTTTGATGGTGCTGGCGGCTTGGCTGTTGGACCAGTTGAGGTTGGCGCGCAGGAATGCTTTGACTGATCGGTGTCCGTCGTTGTGGAACAGGCCGCGTTGTTCGACTTCGCGAGTGATTGCGGCTTGCTCGGCTGCGATCCTGCGGTTGTCGAGTTCGTTGGTTCGCAGCCGTTCGATGAGTGCCGGATCGTCGGTGACGATCAGCTCTGCAACGAGGGATGAGAACATGACAGCAGTATATCGAACATATGTTCGTATTGCAAATATTGGAACGGGTATTTCTTGCCATTCAGGGGCTCAACCTCGAAGTACAAGGAGCCGTTCGAAGGGAGATGCGATACTTCGATTCATGCGCACCCACCGAGATCGGAATGCTGCACGATCTCTCTTGGCTCCGCTCCCAACGCAAGGAAGGTCGGATCGCGTGAGCCATCAAAGCCTGAGATGGCGATGGCCTGGTCGGCGCCCGAGGCGCCGCAAAGCGCCCGCAATTGCCAGCCCCCGAGAGCGAGCGCAAAGGGTTCCGGCTGGCAGCTACTTTTGCGTGCCGCGGAGGTATTTGCCGACGATGCCGCGGCGGACTTCTTGGGTGCCAGCGCCGATCTCGAGCAGCTTGGCGTCACGGTAGAGACGGTTGACTTCCATCTCCCACATGTAGCCAGCTCCGCCGTGGATTTGGACGGCCTCGTCGGCTGCCTCGCGCATCATTTTGGTGGCGTACAGGATCGCTGCTGCGGAGTGGGCGTGCACGGCGCCGCGGCCAGCTTCTGAATCTTCAGCTTCGGCGCACATTGCGAGCACCCGGTAGACGTAGGCCTTGGCGATCTGCACGCCGACCCACATGTCGGCGAGCTTGAACTCGATTGCCTGGAAGTCGATGATCGGCTTGTCGAACTGCTTGCGGGTGAGGGCGTAATCCAAGCTCAATTCAAGGCATCGCTCGGCCATGCCGACGGCGGCTGGCGCAAGGAAGATCCGCTCGACATCGAGCCCACTCATCACCACACCGACGCCACCGTTCAGTTCGCCGACGATGTTCGCCGCCGGAACACGGCAGTCGTTAAACACCAGTTCGGCGGTTGGGCTGCCGCGGTAGCCCATCTTGCTGAGCTTCTTTGCAACTTCGAACCCGGGTGTGTCGGTCTCTAACACGAACGCAGTAATGCCGCGATGGCCGGCAGCGAGATCGGTCTTCGCGTAGACGAGGACGATGTCGGCGATCGGCCCATTGGTGATGTACGTCTTGGAGCCGTTGAGGATGTATTCGTCGCCGTCCTTCACTGCAGTTGTGGCCATCGAGCCGAGGGCGTCGGAGCCGGCGCCGGGCTCGGTCAGTCCGAGCGCACCGATGATCGAGCCGTCGCACATGCCGGGCAGGTAACGCTGCTTAATGTCGTCGTTCGCGTTGCGCAGGATGTTGTTGCCGCACAGGTTGTCGTGAGCGCCCCAGGTGAGCATTGCCGACGCGTTGTACTTGCCCATTGCCTGGCAGATGAGGCCCTGCTCGAACAGGCCGAGCCCCTGGCCCCCGTACTCCTCCGGCATGGTGATCCCGAGGTAGCCATGCTTGGCAAACAATTGAAAGAGATCGTCCGGGCACTCTTCGGTGTTGTCCATCTCGGCTGCGAGCGGGAGCAGTTGCTCGCGGCTGAAGCGCTCGGCTTCGTCAAGGATCTGCTGTTGGACGTCGTTCAGTTCGAAGGCGCCGGGGGTGAGGGTGGTCATGGTGGTCTCCTGATCAGAAGGTGCCGGCTGCGGGGCCATCGGTGGCACCGCCGGCGAAGGCTTGAGCGATGTTCATCCAGGCGGTCGCGACGTCGCCGATGACTGTAAGGCCGGTGTCGTCGACGTGTCGACGCTGGGTAGTGACGAGGCAGAAGTCGACTGCTGGGCCGGTGATCGTGTCCGCTGCGTCGTCGGGGCCGAAGTCCCACGTGGCGCCTGACGGTGAGGTCAGCGACACGTGAACCGGAGCTGACGGCGCCTCGAGTCGGCGATTGATGTAGCTCCACTTGTGCGTGATGAAGCCGAGTTGAGCGATGTGGCGAATGCGGTCGGTGTGTGGGCGTTCCGGTGCGTTGACGCCGTTCTGTTGCAAAGTGTCAACGATGTCTTGGCCGTGTGCCCACGCTTCCATCAGGCGCGCGGTGAGAAAGGATTTCGATCCCATCGATGGGCCGTACCAGATCACGCGGTCCTGTTCGCCGAGCGAGGCCGACGCTTCGGACAGCACGCCTCGGTTGGTGCGCCACGCATGGAGCAATTCGTCTGGCGACATCGCCCGGTAGTCGCCAAGGGTGGCGAGATCCATCGCGTCGGCTGCGGCGTCTGGGCTCATCGTCGACATCAGCTCGCCGGTGAATGCAGTAAATCGATCAGGTTCGGTGATGGCCAGTGCCGCGGTCCAGTCGAAGTAGGTGAGGTGGCCGATCTGGTCGGCGATCGACCAACGCGGGCTCGCGGTAGCGAGCGCCCAGGCCTCGGGCTCGAGGTCAGCGATGATCGAGTCGAGGGCATCCTGCTCGGCGATCAGATCGGCACGAACCGTTTCGACGGTGGGGGCTGTGTCATTCATGTGGTCAGGCTTTCAGGTCTCGTCCTTGCGAAGCGAGCGGAGGATGATGTCTGTCATCTCGGCGCTCGCCTCGTCGCGGGTCATGTGCATGTCGGCAAGGATGCCGGGTTGGCTGAAGTACAGGCCAGTGCCGGCGAGCATGCCCGCTGCGACAGCGGGGGAGACGTCCCGGAATTCTCCGGATTCGATGCCCATTTTGATGAGTCCCTCGCTTACCGACATCACGTATCGGAAGTGGCGATCGAGTAGTCGGCGCGCTGCTGGGTCGTCGTCGAGGTCGTCAGCGAACGCTGCGGTGAGTCGCTGCAACTCGAGGGCGCCGTTGATGTAGGAGCGGACCTGGTCGGCGATTGGAGCGTCATGATCGAGCGTGTCGAGCGCGCTGCGCCCAACGCGGTGCAGGAACCTGTCGAGAACCATCAGGACGAGTGCGTCTTTCGAAGGTGCCAGTTCGTAGAGCGTTCGGCGTGAACAGCCGACAGCGCTCGCGAGTGCTGCCACCGTTGCAGTGGCGAAGCCGCGTTCCAAGAACTGCGTCTCGAGTTGATCGAGGATCTCGCGGTGTCGCGCGCCCAACCGCTCCTCAGCGCGTCGCGGCAGCAACGGTTGCGGTGCGGTACCAAAAGTCATGATCTGGTACCGTAACATCTGTCGGGCCTTCTCGCGAACGCCGAGTATCCGACAACACGTACGCAGAACAGTCCATCAGAACAGGAAACCACATGGCAATCGGCAGTGTGATCAAGAGCCGTCTCGACAAGAAGTCAGACGACTACAAGGCGAACCTCGCAGAGATGCAAAAGCTCTGGGACGTGGTCGCTGCCGAGATGGCGAACGTGCCCGGCATCGGCGGCCAGCGCTACGTCGACCGCCATCGCCAGCGCGGCAAGATGCTTGTTCGCGAACGCATTGAGAATCTGATCGATCCGAACACGCC
>CAWUXP010000212.1:0-4164 GCA_963926495.1 Candidatus Ilumatobacter herschelensis | reverse complement strand
CGGATCAGAGCCGTGGCTGCTGCCCGACCTGGCTTCGCTTCCCGACATCTCGGTGCCGTTCGCCACCAAGATGAACCACGTCGACGACGACGGCAACGAAGTTTTCTGGCCGTACCTGCGCGACGAAAACCTCGCTCGGCCGTGGGCCATCCCCGGCACACCCGGGTTGATGCACCGCGTCGGTGGCCTCGAGAAAAAAGATGGAACAGGCAACATCGACTACACGCCCGAGAACCACGAGCTCATGGTCAAACTGCGAGCCGCCAAGATCACCAAGATCGCCGAAGACATCCCACTCGCCGAAGTGCACGGAGACACTGATGCCGATGTCCTCGTTGTCGGCTGGGGCTCCACTTGGGCCGCGATCGACGCCGCCGTGCAGCGACGTCGCCGAGTAGGAGTGAAAGTGGCGTCAACACATCTGACCCACCTCAGCCCGCTCCCGCCGAACCTCGGCGAGATCCTCGGTCGATACAAACGTGTACTCGTCCCCGAGCTGAACATGGGCCAACTCACCAACCTGCTGCGGGCCACCTATCTGGTCGACGCCAAGGCAATCACGAAGGTTCAGGGCTTGCCGTTCAAGTCACGTGAGATCGAAGCAGAAATCGACGAAGCAGTAGCAAGCACAGGAGGTGCATCATGAGCACGGCACAGGTCGCAGTGACCACGAAGAGCGATTGGACCAGCGACCAAGAAGTGCGTTGGTGCCCCGGTTGCGGCGACTACGGCATCTTGCTCGCAGTCCAGACCCTGATGCCCGAACTCGGGGTCAATCCGGAGAACACGGTGTTCATCTCTGGTATCGGCTGTTCGAGCCGCTTTCCGTATTACATGAACACCTACGGCATGCACTCGATCCACGGCCGCGCCCCAGCCATTGCAACGGGTGTCGCAACGGCGCGCCCCGACCTCGATGTCTGGGTGATCACCGGCGACGGCGATGGCCTCTCAATCGGCGGCAATCACCTGATCCACGCGCTGCGTCGCAACGTCAACTTGAACATTCTGCTGTTCAACAACCGCATCTACGGGCTGACCAAGGGCCAGTACTCGCCAACATCAGAAATCGGCAAGGTCGCCAAGTCGACGCCAATGGGTTCGGTCGACGCGCCGTTCAACCCGCTGTCGGTGGCGCTCGGAGCCGAAGCGAGTTTCGTGGCTCGCACGCACGACCTCGATCGCAAGCACATGATGGACACCTTTCGTGCAGCACATGCCCACAAGGGCGCATCGTTCGTCGAGATCTATCAAAACTGCAACGTCTTCAACGACGGACAATTCGACGAGATCACGAAAAAGAGCGCGCGTGACGAAATGATGATCAACCTCGTCCACGGCGAACCGATCACGTTCGGAACCAACGGTCAGCGCGGCGTCAAGATGGGCAACGACGGGCAGCTTCGCCTCGTCGAACTCGCCGACGTCACAGCCGAGGACATTCTGGTCCACGACGCAACACGCCATGACTCTTCGCTTGCGTTCGCGCTTGCCCGGTTGAACTCCGACGATGCATCACCGACACCGTTCGGAATCTTCCGTGATGTCCAACGCACCGAATACGCATCAGCGGTCAACGACCAGGTCATTGCTGCCAGCGAAGCCAAAGGCCCCGCCGACCTGCAGTCGCTGCTGCGATCGAACGGCACCTGGACGGTCTAGCCCACACACCCCCTGCCCTGGCGAAGCTGATCAAGCGTCCGCAGCGCAGACCGACAGAACATCGGTTCACTAGAACCTCGATGCTTGACCTTCAACTTCGCTCCACCAAGGAGCGCCTGCTCGCACCCATCGCCGCACGCTGCCCCCGTTCTCTGTCGGCAGCCGCGGTGTCGTTCGTCAGCCTCGCCTGCTGTGTTGGCGCTGGTGTCGTTGCGTGGCGGGGCGCTGTGATCCTGTCGGTTGTCTTGTGGCTGGTCGGACGTGTGCTCGACGGTCTCGACGGTGCGATTGCACTAGCCAACGGTTCCGCGAGCGACTTCGGCGGCTACGTCGATCTGCTGTTCGACACAATCGGGTATGCCGCTGTGCCGCTTGGGATCGCATTCGGTGTCGACCAACCCGGAACGTGGCAGGTCATTGCTGTGTTGCTCGGATCGTTCTACGTCAACTCGGTGTCGTGGCTGATGCTGAGCGCCCTACTTGAAAAACGCGGCGAACGAGCGAGCGGCGAGCAGACGAGTGTCACGATGCCGACCGGGCTGATCGAAGGAACCGAGACCATCGTCCTGTTCACCATCGCGCTGGCCCTCCCCCAGCACGCCCGTATCACCTTCGCGGTGATGGCCGCAGGAGTTGCAATCGGGGTCACCCAGCGCGCTGTAGCGGCACGCCGACTCCTGCGCAACGACTGACCGACTCAGCTGACCGCACAGGGTGATTCGCCTGAGCTAGGCAGGACGCCGCGGGGTCCGCTCGCGTCGACGCCGTCGATGCGTGCCATCAGGTGACTCCGAGCACCCAGCCCTCTTCGCCGAGGACCTCGTCGAGTTGACTCGATTCGACCAGCGGCGCAAAGAGCGCGCCTAACGTGCCCTCGGTGTTCATGTCGACCAGCCGTTGTGCAGTCGCCTGCACCTGCGCGGCATCTTTGACCATGTCGGATGGAACGGTGACCGGCCACCGGGATGGCCAGACCTCGGCCACCACGACGTCGGCATCCGTTGGTGCGGCCAATCCTGTGTCGAACGGCCAGACACACAATCGCTCACCGAGGTTCGAACGCAACCGCTCGAGTGCGGCGATTCCGACCAGGCTCTGGCTGCCGACCGCTCCGGCACCGAGTAGCTGCCACGCCGAGAACGGCCGAAGCCCCTCGTCCCTCAGGCGGGTTTCGACGTGGCGCCATTCCGGTGGCCAGCGAACTTCCCGAGGCGGTTTGGTCGACGTCAGGTGATCGGTCCGCTGTGCAGGCGGGCACCCCCAGAACGGACCGGCAGCGCCGTTGGCCACCTCGGCGTTGAGGCTCGAGGCCACAGCGAACCGGTTGTTCCTGTTGCGATCGTCATCAATGATGTCGGAACCGAGCAGCTCCCACATCGCTCGCCAGGGTCGCCCGGCCAAACCCAGCGCTTTACCGGTACCGCGAGGAAACCCAAGCGAAAAATCGACGCCGATCAACGTCGAGCCACCCGAGTCGGTTACTGCAACGATCTCGGCCAGCGCGGCGGACCGCGTTGACGGGTTCGAAAGTCTGATGCGACCAGTACCGACACCAGCATCGGCGATGGCGATCCAGATCGAATCTGCCCCAGTCGTCGGTGAGCTACTGGCGCTCCAATCAACGATCACGATGCACTCGAACAGCACGGTTCGATTCAGGCGAGAACGGAACTGACCGCGGCAAAGTGCAGCCCAGCGGCAAGCACCGTGAAGGAGTGCCACACCTCGTGATAGCCGAACACCTTCGGCCACGGGTTGGGCCGTTTAATGAGGAGCACGGGGAAACCGATCGTGTAGGCGAGGCCGCCCGCAATGATCAACCCGAGCTGCACACCCGACAGGTTGTCGGCGAGGACCGGAAACGCCACGACCAGCGCCCAGCCCATGACCGGGTAGAGGGCGTAGCCGACCCACTGAACGCGCTGGAACCCTCCGAGTTTTATGGTCATCCCAATGAGGGCAAGTGCACCGACGACCGACAGCATCGGGATTCCCCACGACCGCGGGAGCGCCACGAGGCAGACGGGTACATAGGTACCCGCAATCAGCAAGTAGATCATCGTGTGGTCGAGCCGCTGCATAATCCGCCGGACACGATCGGTCCGAGCAAGCCGGTGATAGGCCGCCGACGTTCCAAACACCAGGAGCAACGTTGCGGCATAGATGGACGCCGAGGTGCGCTCAGCGGCACTGTGAGCTGAAAGAATCAACAGAACACCGGCCGGGATCGAGACGGCGAAAGCCCACGCATGCATCCGCCCACGCCACGTCGGGCGCTCGGCCAGCGGCATCAGCGGACGAATGGTCATACGGCCACCGTACCTTGATGTCGCAATCGCTTCGGATCGGGCGCGGTTGCTTTGGTCACGCCGGTGCTCAGCTGTCGAGTGATTGGATCAACTCAGTCACAGCAGCGCCATACCGATCGAGCTTGGCTGGCCCCACGCCCGAGATCTTTCCCAATTCAGCGCGGGTCTTGGGTGCCATCCGCGCAATCGAGAC
>CAWUXP010000211.1:0-33214 GCA_963926495.1 Candidatus Ilumatobacter herschelensis | reverse complement strand
TCGTGGAGCCGCTGAGATCGGCACGTGTTGCAGATCCGTCGCGGGCGAGGCCTGTTACCCGGCCGATCTCTGCGGCGAGGTCAGCGACGCCACGTCGCTCTGCGTGGTGCACGACGGCGACGCGCAACCCGTCGTTGGTCTGCGTGGCAATTCCGATGTGCACGGCTGCGAACGTCGTTAACGTCTCCGCTGGATGGTCGTAGTGGGCGTTGAGTTCCGGGAGTTCTGCCACAGCAAGCACGACGGCACGCGCGATAAATGGCAGGAGCGTGAGTCGTTCTGCGCGCTCATCCGGTCGCGCGTTGAGTGTTACCCGGAGTTGGTCGAGTTCGGTTACGTCGATGTCGTCGACGTAGGTGATGTGTGGAATCTCACGCCAGGCGTCGGATAACCGTTCGGCGATTCGTCGTCGGACACCACGGACCTCAACGATGCGGCGACCGTCGGAGTCGGCCGTCGCGGGCGACGGCGTTGTGCGGATCAGCTGACTGGAGCCCTGGTCGAGGAGCACATGGTCAAGATCGGCGTGCAGGATGCGACCGCCGCTGCCGGTCCCCGCAATGGTGCCGAGATCGAGATCGAGGCAGGCCGCCCGAGCGCGTACGGCGGGCGCCGCTGACGGACGATCCGCCGAGGAGGCTTGAGCGTTCGGTGGCAGAAGTGCGGCCGGGTCACGAGCCTCTTCGGTTTCGGACGGTCCTTCGATGTCGGCCGTGGGCGGCAACGCGACTGCATCGGAATCGGTCTCGATACCGATGAGTGGGCTGCCCACGGCGAGCACGTCACCAGGCTCGCCGTGCAGGGCAGCCACTTGGCCGGTAACGGGCGACGACACCTCGACGGTTGCTTTGTCGGTGAGCACCTCGGCAACGACGGTGTCGGGGGTGACCTGATCGCCGACCGCCACCAGCCATTCCACGAGTTCGGCCTCGGCAACACCTTCGCCGACGTCGGGGAGCTTCATTTCAAAGAGGCTCATGTCGCCATCAGCTTCAGCATCGCACGACCGACACGATCGGGCCCCGGAAAGTACGACCACTCGTGGGCGTGTGGATACGGGGTGTCCCATCCGCACACCCGGAGCGTCGGTGCTTCGAGATGGAAGAGGCATCGTTCCTGCACGATGGCGCTCAGCTCGGCGCCATACCCGGAGGTGAGGGTGGCCTCGTGAACCACAAGGCATCTGCCCGTCTTCTCGACCGACGCCACGATCGCGTCGACGTCGAGGGGAACGAGTGTACGAAGGTCGATGATCTCGGCATCGATTCCCTGCTCCTCGGCGGCGGCTTGAGCGACGTGGACGAGCGTGCCATATGCAAGCACGGTGAGGTCGTTGCCTTCGCGATGAACGCGGGCTCGACCGATTTCGATCGAGTAGTGGCCTTCGGGAACATCGCCGAGCGGATGCTTTGACCACGGGACGATCGGCCGCTCGTGGTGCCCGTCGAAGGGGCCGTTGTAGACCCGTTTGGGTTCCAGGAAGATCACTGGATCGTCATCTTCGATGGCTGCGATGAGGAGCCCCTTTGCGTCGTACGGATTGGAGACAACGACGGTCTTCAGCCCGGCGACGTGCGTGAACAGCGCCTCGGGGCTCTGCGAATGGGTCTGGCCACCGAAGATGCCGCCGCCGGTCGGCATCCTGATGACGAGCGGGGCCGTGAAGTCGCCGGCGGATCGATGGCGCAGCCGAGCGGCCTCGGACACGATTTGGTCGTAGGCGGGGTACATGTAGTCGGCGAACTGGATTTCAACGCATGGCCGCAGCCCGTAGGCCGCCATTCCGACGGCGGCGCCGACGATGCCGGCTTCGCTGATCGGCGAGTCGAAACAGCGGTGATCACCAAATCGCTCTTGCAAACCGTGCGTGCATCGGAAGACCCCGCCGAAGTACCCGACGTCCTGTCCGAACACGACGACATTGTCGTCGCGCTCCATTGCAATCACGTGCGCGTCGCGGATTGCCTCGATCATGGTCATCGCGGTCATCGTTGCCCTCCCTGTTCACCCATGGCGTCGCGCTGCTCGCGAAGGTGCCGCGGTACGTCTGCGAAGACGTCGTCGAACATCGTGTGGGCGCTCCCGACGTCGCCGGTCTTCACGGACCCATGGGAATCGGCTTCGGCGAAGGCCGCAACGACCTGCGCGTCAACCTCGGTTTGGAGCGCGACGTGGCGGTCGGCATCCCATTCGTCGATGAACTCGAGGTGTTGTCGAAGCCGCTGCACTGGGTCGCCGAGGGGGAACTCTTCGGCCTCGCGCGGCGGTCGATAGACCGACGGATCGTCGGAAGTCGAGTGTGCTCCGACCCGCAACGTGATCCATTCAATGAGGGTTGGTCCGAGATTTGCCCGGGCCCGCTCCGCGGCCCACTGCGACGCAGCGAACACTGCGAGGTAGTCGTTCCCGTCGACCCGCAGCGCAGGGATGCTGAACCCATAGCCGCGGTCGGCGAACGTGGCCGACGCACCGCGTGCGAAGTCTTCCGGGGTGGAAATCGCCCAGTGGTTGTTGACGATATTCAGAATCACCGGGGCCTGGTACGTCGATGCGAAGACGAGTGCAGCATGGAAATCTGACTCGGCGGTGGCGCCCTCGCCAATCCATGCCGAGGCGATCTCGGTACCACGGCGCAAGGCCGACGCCATGGCCCACCCAACGGCCTGAATGTATTGCGTGGCGAGATTGCCGGAGATCGAGAAGAAGCCGTGCGACTTCGAGGAGTACATCACCGGCAACTGGCGACCGTGGAGCGGATCAAACTCATTCGACATCACCTGGTTCATCATGTCGACGAGCGGATACTCAGCAGAGATGAGCAGGCCCTGCTGACGGTACGTGGGGAAGTGCATGTCACCGGGCCGCAGCGCGCGCTGCTGGCCGCACGCGATCGCCTCTTCCCCGAGCGACTGCATGTAAAAAGAGATCTTGCCCTGACGGTGGGCCTGCAGGAGCCGAGCGTCGAAGGCGCGCGTCAGCATCATGTTGCGCAAACCGCGCTGTTTCTCTTCGACCGAGATGTCAGGCACCCACTCGCCAACCGCCTGCCCGTCGTCGTCCAGGACTCGCACGAGCTGTTTGCGCATCAACGCGATCCGCTCGACTTTTTCGTCAAGGGCGGGCTTCTGCATCTCGCCGGCTTTGCTGATGTATCGGACACGGTCCGGGGGGCGTTGGCCGCGTGCGGGCTCGGGAATCCGGAGCTGCAATTTCGCCACTGATTCGTCGCCCTGTGTCGTCATCTCGTCCTTCTCGTCGAAACGAACACTAGAACGGCTCGAACCGGTTGGCGAACAAAACTCGGTCGTCAGCGGCAGTGAGCTGTTGAAAGTGCATCCAATCCATCACGATCGATCCTGCGAGAACGGAGCGTTCGCCAACGATGGGCCTGGTACTCACGGATAAACGCCGCATGAGACCCCGTCAACTGGGTGGATCAGTGGTTCGAAGACCTTCACCGCTCGTTGTCGAGCTCAGTGATCTGTCGCGTGGCGACATTGCCTGGTTGGATGCCTTCGCTGTCGTGCGCAACAGGTACCAGCGGTCTATCTCTGAACGTTGTTGGCGTAGTCGCCTCGTTCTCGGGCGGAACGCAGCGGACCTCACCATGTTTGAGTCATTCGATGCGCAGGTCGCTGCAAAACGATTGCGCGATGATCTCGAACCGCTGTACCGCCACGGGCGTGTTCCAACGAGACGGTTCCACCAGTTCCGGCAGCCGCTGCCGCTTGCCGACTGCTCCACCGATGCATCTCTTGCCGTGGTCAACCAGGTGCACGGCCGCGACCTGGAGTGGTTCGGCTACGAACGGATTGGCACGATCTCGACGGGAAGCGGACGGTCATCCTCGTTGCGTTCGAACGAGGCTCACTTCCAACCGGAGGCTCGATTGATCATGACGAGGTAACACACCGTGGTCGAGGAGGCGCCGGGCTACCACTCATCGATGATGCGGCGCGGGACGAGCACCGTCGTCGGCTCGGTGAGGTTGACGAAAACATCGAGGAAGCGACACGGATGAATGACCTCGGTCGGGTCGAACAGCACGCCGCCAGCGCTGCCCATCTCGAACAAAATGTACACAGGGACATATTATTTCTGCCACCCCGATCCCATCGCACCGCTCAGATGAGAGCGCTGGCTCGATCAGTTGCCGATCGGCTTCTTATCTTGCTGTTTTGACTTCTTGGCTTCCCGCTTCTCCTTGAGGGTCTTGCCAGCTTTCTTGTCGTCACGTCGCTGCGGTGATTTGGGCATTGTTAGCTCCTTGGTTGTCGAACAGGCGGTCAACTCACCTGACGATCGGTGGTACTACAAAAGCGTCAGCGGACAACGAGCTCACACGATCACCTTGCGTCGCCGCCGTCGGGTGTCGGACGTGACCCCCGGTGAGTCGGTGCAGTCGCAACGTATCACTCCGTCGGATCGAGCGGTTTCGCGTCCTGGTCGACGGTGCAGCAACATTATCGCGGGGGCGACAACCCGATCCGCCAAGTGTGCCTGCTGGCGTACCCATCGGTAACTTCCGCCTCCCGTCTGAGGTGTGGCGATATGACAGCTACGTTCAAAGCTGTGGTCGATCTTTCTGTACCTGTGTCGGCGCGGCCGCGGCCCGAAATTGTCGCTGGTTGGCGGGGCGCCGTGGCTCCCGCGCTCTCGGTGAACGACCTCACGGCGGTCATCCACCAGATACGCGAACGCGCTTACATCGTCGTTGACCCGATCACGGGCCAGCACGGCGTTGCCACCGGAGGCGGGCTCGTCGACGAAAAGTCTGCCGGAGCCTGGCCGGTCATTGCGGTTTTGCCGGCGATGTACCCGGAGTGGCTGGGTGATCGCAGCTTCAACGAAGTGCACGGAACTCGATTCCCGTACGTCACCGGAGCGATGGCCAACGGGATCGCGACGACGCAGCTCGTGATCGAAATGGCACGCACCGGCTGCCTCGGCTTCTTCGGTGCTGCCGGTCTGCAACGTCATGTGGTATCTGCAGCGATCGACGAACTACACGAGGCGCTCGGGCACACCGACTTGCCGTGGGGCTGCAATCTCATCCACTCGCCCCAAGAGCCAGCGCTTGAAGAGTCCGTCGCCGACCTGTACATCGAGCGCGGCGTTCGCAAAGTTTCAGCTGCTGCCTACATGTCGCTGACGCCTGCGATCGTGAGGTACGCATACAGCGGCGTTCACATTGGCGAAGACGGCAACGTGCAGCGTCCAAACATGGTGTTCGCCAAGATTTCACGCCCTGAGGTCGCTCGACACTTCGTGCATCCTGCGCCTGCGGCGATGCTCGCAGCACTCGTGAGCAATGGCCAACTCACCGCGGGCGAAGCGGCGCTCGCCGCGTCGTTGCCGGTCGCTGAAGACATCACGATCGAAAGCGACAGCGGCGGCCACACCGATAACCGTCCGCTCGCACCGCTGTTCGCCACGATTCAAGCCGTCCGTGACGAGGCAGTTGTGCAACACCGCTATACCCGGCCCGTCCGGCTCGGGGCTGCTGGCGGCATCGGTACACCGCAGGCCGTAGCGGCAGCATTCGCACTCGGCGCCGCATATGTCCTCACCGGCACGATCAACGAAGCGTGCGTCGAGTCGGGCCTGTCTGACGAAGGCAAGCAAATGCTCGCCGCAGCCGACATCGCCGACATCGCCATGGCGCCGGCCGCCGACATGTTCGAGATGGGCGTCGAACTCCAAGTGTTGAAACGCGGCACGATGTTCGCGCCTCGCGCCAAGAAGCTGTATTCGCTCTACACCACCTACCCGAGCCTCGACGCGATACCCGATGCGGAACGCCTAGAAGTCGAGCAGAAGATCCTCGGCGCCACATTCGACGAGTGCTGGGAAACGACCAAGGCATTCTGGAATGACCGCGAGCCAGCGCAGGTCGTCGAAGCCGAGCAGAACCCTCGACACAAAATGGCGCTCACCTTCCGCAGCTACCTCGGGTTGTCGAGCCGGTGGTCGATCGAAGGGGCCACAGAACGTCGTCTCGACTATCAGATCTGGTGTGGGCCGGCGATGGGCGCTTTCAACTCCTGGACCGCCGGCACCTTTTTGGCCGATCCGGCCAACCGTCAGGCAGCACAGGTTGCGCGCAACATGCTCGAGGGCGCTGCCGTCGTCACGCGCGCACAACAGCTTCGCACCTATGGAGTCCCGGTTCCGGCGGCAGCTTTCGACTATCGCCCGCGTCCGTTGCACATCGGCAACGAACTCTGACTGTCCCGAACAGCGAACCCACCCAGAACCATGCAGGACGCACCCATGTCTGAACATTCACGGTCGAATCGACCACCCGTTGCCATCGTTGGCGTCTCGGCGCTTTTTCCGGGTTCCGTCGACTCGACCGGTTTCTGGAATGACATCCTGGCCGGCACCGACCGGATGACCGATGTGCCGCCGAGCCATTGGCTGATTGACGACCACTTCGACGCTGACCCATTGGTCCCCGACCGCACCTATGGTCGGCGCGGCGGCTTCCTCGACCCTGTCGATTTCGACGCAATGGCCTTTGGCGTCCCGCCGAGCGTGATGCCATCCACTGACACTGCACAGCTACTCGCGCTGATCGTTGCTCAGCGCGTCCTCGACGACGCGATGCGCGGCCAGTTCACCGAACTCGACCGGACACGTGCGTCGGTGATTCTCGGTGTCACTTCTGGCCAGGAACTCTTCGGCGCAATGGCGAGTCGCATGAACCGCCCGATGTGGTTGCAGGGCATGCGCCGCGCTGGCATTGCCGAAGACGTCGCGTTGGAAGCCTGCGACCGGATTCTCGCGTTGCACCCCGAGTGGACGGAGAGCACGTTCCCGGGCTTGCTCGGCAACGTGGTTGCCGGTCGGATTGCGAACCGCCTTGACCTGGGCGGCACGAACTGTGTCACCGACGCCGCGTGTGCTTCGTCGTTCTCGGCCATTTCGATGGGTGTCAACGAGTTGTACCTCGGTGATAGCGACCTGGTGATCGCCGGCGGCGTCGACACCATGAACGACATCTTCATGTACATGTGTTTCTCGAAGACGCCTGCACTGTCGAAGTCCGAAGACATCCGACCGTTCTCCGACAAGGCTGACGGCACCATGCTTGGCGAAGGCATCGGCATGGTCGCGCTCAAGCGCCTCGAAGACGCCGAGCGCGACGGCAACGACATCTACTGCATCGTCAACGGTATCGGTGCGAGTTCTGACGGACGGTCGAAGAGCGTCTACGCACCGGTGTCGTCAGGCCAGGCCCGCGCCCTCGACAACGCCTACAGCAAGGCCGGTTACGGGCCCGACACGGTCGAACTGATCGAAGCACACGGCACCGGAACAGTGGCAGGCGACGCTGCCGAATTCGGTGGCCTCAAGCTGGCCTTCGACGCGTCGGAACGCACGGATCGTCAGTGGTGTGCTCTGGGAACGGTGAAGAGCCAGATCGGACACACTAAGGCTGCAGCTGGTGCGGCTGGCTTGTTCAAGGTCGTGATGGCGCTCCATCACAAGGTGCTGCCGCAGACCGCCAAGATCGACAAGCCGAACCCGAAGCTCGATCTCGAGAACTCGCCGTTCCATCTCAATACGACGACGCGGCCGTGGGTGCGTGGCTCCGAGCACGAACGTCGTGGCTCGGTCAGCTCGTTCGGGTTCGGTGGATCAAACTTCCACATCGCACTGTCTGAGTACACCGGGTCGGGCGCGCATGCGCCGAGGCTGCGGAGCAACGATGTCGAAATGGTGGTGCTCTGCGGCTCTGACGCAGCCGACGTCGCCGCCCAAGCAACACAGATGTCGAACGACCTCGTCGACGGGCAACTGGCCTTCCTTGCGCAGACAACTCAGCGCGCGTACGACGCGTCGAAGCCTGCTCGGCTCGCCCTGATCGCGACCGACGAAGACGACCTGCGAAACAAGCTCGTCCAGGCCGTCGAGACTGTCACTAAGGCGCCCGACACTGCGTTTTCGACGCCGACCGGCGTGCACTTCGGCGTGGGTGACCAGAGTGGCGACGTCGCATTCCTCTTCCCCGGCCAGGGCAGCCAGTACGTCGGCATGGGTGCCGACCTCGCCATGAATTTTGCTGAGGCGATGACCGCGTGGGACCTCGCGGCCGACCAAGACTGGGACGAGAAAACTCTCCACGACGTTGTCTTCCCGATCACCTCGTTTGAAGACGGCGCAGCGAGCGTCAACCAGGCTCTCCTCACTGCAACCCACTGGGCACAGCCGGCCATCGGCACGATGAGCCTCAGCTTGCTGCGGGTGCTCGACCTGATCGGGCTCGATGCGCAACACGTCGGAGGGCATAGCTTCGGCGAGATCACCGCGCTGCACGCGGGTGGCGTCCTCACCGACGTTGACATGGTTCGTGTCGCTCAACGGCGCGGCGTCCTCATGGCGGAAGCGGCACAGACACCGGGGTCGATGACCGCCGTGACCGGCTCGATCGAGTCGGTTCGGGCGATCCTCGAACAGTCCGACGCCAACGTCGTGATCGCGAATCACAACAGCCATCGCCAGGTCGTCCTGTCCGGACCGACCGAAGCCATCGAACGCATTGAAGCAGACCTGACCGCCCAGGGCGTTGCTGCCAAGCGGCTACCGGTTGCAACGGCCTTCCACTCGTCGGTGGTCAGCGGAGCCAGCTCGGCGTTCGGTGACTTCCTCACCGACGTGGCCTTCGCCGCGCCGACCATTCCGGTCCATGCAAATGAAACCGCCGAGCCATACGACGGCAACGATGAGGCTGCGATGCGGGCACAGCTCGCACGACAGCTCTCGAACTCTGTGCGCTTCGTCGAGATGGTTGAGTCGATGTACGACAGCGGCGCGCGGACCTTCGTCGAAGTCGGCCCGTCGTCGGTCTTGACCGGCCTCGTCGGCAACATCTTGGACGGTCGAGACCACCGGGTGATCCCGCTCGACAAGAAGAACAAGGGTGGTCTGTCGGCGTTCCACAATGGCCTGGGCCAGCTGGTCGCCGCTGGTGTCGAGATGGACCTCGACGGGCTGTGGCGCGAATACGGCGACATCGCGAACCCTGCCGATGCACCGATCCCCAAGCTCGCCATTTCGATCAATGGCGCCAACTACGACAAGCCGTATCCCCCGCACGACCTGAACGAACTCGCCGAGGCAAATCCTGTGACCACGTCCGCACCTTCCACGACTCCTGCCGCTGCGGCACCGACTCCAGCTCCCACCGTGCCGAGTCCGGCTGCGCCGGCAGCACCAGCGCCGGCAGCACCAGCTCCGGCAGCACCAGCGGTGCAGATGGCGCCGAGCGTCGCTCCCGACTCAGCAGTACTCGCGGCCTACCAGAATGCCCAGCACCAAACCGCTGTGGCCCACACCGCCTACCTGAACTCGATGGCCCAAGCACACAGTGCCTTCCTCGATGCTGCCCAACACGGGATTGCCGTGCTCGGCCAACTCGCAGGGGGAACCGCACCGGTAATTGCCGCCCCGACCGCCGTGCCAGTCATCGCTGCCGTGCCGGCTGCGCCCCCTGTTGCCGCGCCCGCGCCAGCATCCGCACCGGTTCCTGCGCCAGTACCCGCACCAGTTCCTGCGCCAGTACCCGCACCGGTTCCTGCGCCAGTACCCGCACCAGTTCCTGTTGCCGCGGCGCCTGCACCTGTCGCTGCCGCGGTTGTTGTACCGGTTGCTGTACCGGCAGCTGGGGTGCCGGTGTCGGTGGAGGAGATGACGCCGAAGTTGTTGGGTGTGGTGTCGGATCGGACGGGGTATCCGTCGGAGATGTTGACGATGGATATGGAGTTGGAGTCGGATCTGGGGATTGATTCGATTAAGCGTGTCGAGATTTTGAGTGCGATGCAGGACTTGGTGCCGGAGCTTCCTGAGGTTGATCTTGCGGTGATGGCGGGCCTTGCAACGCTCGGTGAAATCGTCACCTACCTGACCGCTCAGACGGGCGGTGAGACGCCAACTGCTCTGACAACCGCATCGTTATCTGACACTGTTGTCCCGGCCGATGTAGCGGACGTAGCAACGAGTGGCTTCGGTCGATTCGTCGTGCGGCCGTATTCGCTGCCGCTGCCGGGCTCGTCGCTTCCTGGGCTGCTCGACTCGCCGATCGCAGTCGTCGGCGATCCGGATGGCATCGGAACGGCGCTCGTCGCCACGCTGGCTGCAGCCGGCGCTGACGCTCGGCTCATCGACGCCATCGCCGATTCGGGTCAGCACAGTGTGATCTACCTGGGCAATCTCCACGCAGCGACCGATGGGGGGCGGGCGAGCTCACTCAACCGAGATGCCTTCGAAGCGGCCAGGGCCTTCGCTCCCACTGCTGCGACGGGCGGCATCTTCGTGGCAGTCGACAACCAGGGTGGCACCTTTGCAATGACCGGCGGCGACGCCGACCGGGCATGGGCTGGCGGGCTCGCTGCACTGATGCGCACCGCTGCAATCGAGTGGCCCTCGGCGTCGGTGAAAATGATCGACATCGATGGCGCAGGCCGCGCAGCGCAACTCGTTGCCGCCGACATTGCCAGCGAACTCCTCAACGGTGGAGCCGATCGTGAGGTGGGCCTCGGTGTCGACGGAACGCGTATCGGCTTGCGGGCAGAGCCGGTCGACGTGACTGAAGGCGTGCTGCCGATCAGTGCCGACGATGTCGTCGTCGTGTCTGGTGGCGGGCGCGGGATCACTGCGGCAACAATCATCGAACTGGCCCGAGCGTCGCAGGCAGCTTTCGTACTGCTCGGTCGGTCGGTGCTCACCGACGAGCCCGAGCACTACGGCGCAGCGCACGACGATGCTGCCTTGAAGCAGTTGCTGCTCGCCGAGTCCAAGGAAGCTGATGAAAAGTTCACACCGGCGAAGTTGAAGAAGCTGGTCGGTGGCGTGCTCGCCAACCGAGAGATCCGAGCCACGCTCGCAGCGATCGAAGCAGGTGGCGGCCGAGCGACCTACCTGGCCGTCGACATCACTGATGCCGCTGCGGTCAGCAGCGCGCTCGAGTCGGTGCGATCCGACGTGGGGCCGATCACGGGCCTGATCCACGGTGCTGGCGTTCTCGCCGACAAGCTGATCGCCGACAAGTCGACAGCGCAATTTGAGATGGTTTTCGACACCAAGGTCGAAGGCCTCCGGAACCTGCTCGATGCCACTGCAGACGATCAGCTCGCTGTGTTGTGCCTGTTCTCGTCGGTTGCAGCACGAACCGGAAACATGGGCCAGGTCGACTACGCAATGGCCAACGATGTTCTGAACAAGGTCGCTGCTCACGAACGAGTCCGCCGCAGCGACAGCTGCGTGGTGAAGTCGCTCGGCTGGGGGCCCTGGGCGGGCGGCATGGTGACGCCAGCCCTCAAGTCCCACTTCGACTCGATGGGCGTCGAGCTGATCGACCTCGATGTCGGCGCGCGGATGCTTGTCGACGAACTGTCGAGCCCACAGACCGACCAGGTTGAGATCGTCTTGGGCGGCGGCGTGATCGCGCCTGCAATCCAACGGATCAATGCATGACTCGAGTTGAAGGGTGAGCACCTTCGCGCCGATCGCCATCGTCGGGCGCGCCTGCGTGCTGCCCGGCGCCATGTCGCCAGCCGAACTCTGGGACCGCGTAGTATCGGGAACCGATCTGACATCGAGCGTCCCGAACGATCGATGGGGCATCGCTCCGGCTGACGTTCTCTGCGATTCAGATGACGACAGCACCGATCGAACCTGGTCCGACCGCGGGGGTTACGTCACCGGCTTCGACGAGGTGTTCGACGCCACCGGCTTCGGTCTCGCTGCCGATGAGATCACCGGCCTTGACCCGGTCTTCCAGTGGACGTTCCACACCGCCCGCGAAGCACTCCGCGACGCCGGTTATGCAGACCACGACGCGGCGCGCTTCGGCGCAGTGTTCGGCAACCTGTCATTCCCATCGGCCAGCATGGCGGCGTTCGCTCAGGCGGTCCACCTTGCCGATGGAGCCCTTGCTGACGGAGACCTTCCTGATGCAGCCCGTCCTGATGCCCGGAACCGGTTCATGTCCGGACTCCCGGCGCTCATGCTGGAACGCGCGCTCGCCCTCGGTGTCGGCGCAAGCGCACTCGATGCAGCGTGCGCCAGCAGCTTGTATGCAATCAAGCTGGCATGCGATCGCTTGCACGACGGCGATGCCGACCTGATGCTGGCCGGCGCAGTGAACTGCGCCGACGACCTGTTCATTCACCAGGGTTTCACCGCGCTGAACGCGTTGAGCCCGACCGGCCAGTCGCGGCCGTTTCACCCTGACGCCAACGGCCTCGTCCCGGCCGAGGGTTGCGGCTTTGTGGCACTCCGACGGCTCGACGATGCAGTGCGCGATGGCGACACGATCCACGGCATCATCCGCGGCGTCGGGCTGTCGAACGATGGCCGTGGACGCGGCATGCTCGCCCCGGCCGTCGACGGCCAGGTTCGAGCCATGCAGACAGCATTCGACGTCGCTGGCATCACGCCGAACGACATCTCGCTGCTCGAATGCCACGCAACGGGAACGAGTGTCGGCGACGCCACCGAGATCGAGTCGAGCGCTCGCGTCTATGCGGCCTGCGCTGATCTTCCGATTGGCTCGTTGAAGTCGAATACCGGGCACCTCATCACGGCGGCTGGTGTCGCCGGGGTCATCAAGGTCATCGAGGCAATGCGCAACGAGGTACGGCCACCGACACTGCACGTCGACGACGAACTTGCCGCGCTCGGCGATTCGCCGTTCCGCGTCCTCAGTGCAGCCGAGCCATGGGATCGCGGCGATGTTGTTGACGGCGTGCTCCGGGCGGGCGTTTCGGCCTTTGGGTTTGGCGGTAACAATGCGCACCTCATCCTTGAAGAGCCAACAACTGCTGCACAGCTGGTAGCCGACGGTGCTGAGTCCACCGAGCCGAGCCGCGCCCAGCCAGCCGTGCCGATCGCGATCGTCAGCATTGGCATTGCGGCAGCCAGCGCAGTCGGGCTGCCGGCGTTTCGTGATGCTCTTCTGGGCGACACCTCATGCCTCAACGTCGACGGCACCGGACGGCTGCCCGACATCGAACTCCAGCTTGCCGCGCAGAAGTTTCCGCCGAACGATCTGAAGGCGACGCTCAGCCAGCAACTTGCGATGCTGCAGGTTGCTGACGAGGCGTTGGCCGCAGCGGGAACGCTGCCAACCGACACCACGGGCATCTACGTCGGGATGGGCACCGACCCGGAAGCGGCCCGGTTTGGAACCCGCTGGCGGCTCGCTGCTCAGCATGTCGGCACATTTCAGTCGCTGGCCGAAGCGCGCGATCTCGTCGGCCCATCGCTCACAGCTGCGGGCGTGCTTGGCACGATGCCGAACCTGGTCGCCAACCGGCTGAACAGTCAGTACAACGTGGCTGGGCCAAGCTTCACCGTGAGCGGCGAGGAACACAGCGGCCTCGACGCGCTCCGGATAGCAACACGTGCACTCCGCTCGGGCGACATCGACGCGGCACTCGTCGGAGCAGTCGACCTCTCCTGCGACCCGGTCCATATTGCCGCTGCCGCAACTGCGCTGACCGAGCACCACCGCGTCCCCGGCGACGCGGCCGTCATGCTCGTGTTGAAGCGACTCGACGACGCCGAGCGTGATGGCGACACCGTGTACTCACTCGTGTGCGACGCGCCGAGCGACGGCAACGCTGCCGACCCTGGCTCGGTGAGCGACCTTCGCCTGGGGTTGGGTAACGACGTCCGGTCGATCACCGACCTGTTCGGCCACGCTCATGCCGCATCGGGCCTGGTCCACGTCGCGGCAGCGGCCGTCATGCTGCACCATCGCGTGGCCCGGGGCGATGTTCCGCTGATTGCGTCGAACCCCGAGCGCGGCAGCGGCTTGCCCGATGGTGCTGGCCCACGAACCGTGTCGGTCGAGATTACCGCCATGGATGGCATCGTGCATCGCTCGGTGCTGCTCGCCGAAGCAACGAACCACCTCGCACCGAGCCGCGCGGTACCACCCGCGCTGCACGTCTATTCGGGCGCAGATGCAGCAGCGGTGCTCGACGCCCTGACGGCTCGATGTGAATCGTCCGAGGGCCCAGCGCGGCTGGTGATCGTGGCGGCCAATGCTGAGCAACTCGCTGAACGAGCAGCTCGAGCCGAGCACCACATCACTGCGGGCAAGCCTGCAGGAACCGGTGTGCATTTCGCCGCAGTGCCAATCGAAGGCGAACTGGGTTTTGTGTTCACCGCCGGGGGAGCGGCATACAACGGCATGGGCTCCCAACTGTTCCGCGCACTTCCCGAGTCGATCACGCCGATCTCGACTAACTTCCCGCTCGGTCAGATCTCCAACTGGGTCAACGATCCCGACCACGTACCGCTGCCCGCCGATTACCTGTGGGGAACCGCACTCCTCAGCCAAGCGCACGCCGAGATCACCTTGGGTCTCCTTGGCCTCAAGCCGTCGGCAGCGATCGGCTACTCGTCAGGCGAAAGCAACGTGCTCTACGCCTTCGGCGTGTGGAATGACATGGAAGCAATGCGTCGGGAGATCGACGCGACGGGAATGCTCACCAACGAGATTGCCGTCGACTTCGACGCCGTCGCCCGAGCTTGGAACGTCGACCGAGCCGACTGGGCCGTGTGGAACGTGCTCGCCCCGATCGACGATGTGTGTGCCGCAATCGCCGACGAGCCCCACGTCCACCTCATGCTGATCAACACCGAACGTGACCTCGTCATTGCCGGTGATGCGCAAGTGTGCGGTCGCATCGTCGACACCTTCGGAGCGCAGCGTTGCCGTCCCGTTGGCTACAACCTCGCCTGCCACGTTCCAGAGGTCGCGGCGGAGTTCCATCAACCCTGGCTCGACGTGCACACGCGCGACGTCACGCCGGTGCCAGGGGTGCGGTTCTATTCGAACGGTGTCGGCGGGGCGTACGACGTCAGCACCGAAAACTGTGCTGCAGCGATCACGCGGCAGGCCGAGACGACCGTCGACTTCCCGGCGACGATCCGGGCTGCCTACGACGACGGTGTTCGCATCTTCGTCGAGCATGGCCCGGCCGGCGCATGCACCAACTTCATCCGCGAGATCCTGGGCGACGATGTGCTCGCCCTGCACCTCGACCGTCGTGACAGCAACATTGAGCAACTCTTCGATGTGTGCGCGGCGCTTGTCGCTGTCGGTGTCGAGGTAGATCACGACGCCCTGACTGCCAGGCTGAGCCGGTACACACCTGAGCACACCGCCGTCGACGGCCCGGTTATGTCGTTCCCTGCACATCGAGCGCCGGTCCGCCTGAACACACAGCCGGTGGTTGCCCACCAGACGATGACGCTCGCGCCAGCACTGCCCACGGTGTTCGACTCGATGGCCGAACGCGACCGAGCGACCGTGGCACTGCCATTCGCCGATGTAGCCGATGAGCCCGCAGCCGTGGCCGTACCTGTCGCTCAACTCGTCAGCGCCGCGCCCGGGCACTCGGTTGCCGCCAACGCCGCCGACGTGATGCACGAGCAGATCACGGCGATGGCTGCCATGCACCAAAACTTCGTGGCGCAGCAAGCTGCCATCCACGAACAGTTCCTCGCTGCCCGAGCCAGCTCACTCGACCTGCTGACGCACGTTGGGATCGCCCTGCCGGCAGCGTTCGTCTCGGCGCTGATCGCTCAGCCGTTGCCAGCTGCTCTGCCGATTGCCCAGCCGGTGCCCGCCGTTCCACCAGCTCCAGCGGCCGCACCGCACATCGAACGGCACCCGGGTCCGAAGTGGGATAAGGCGCAGCTCGAGATTCATTCATCCGGACGGATCTCCGAGCTGTTTGGAACGCTCTTCGAGGCCCAAGATCAGTACGCAGTGCAATGCCGGATGCCCGAGCCGCCACTGCTGCTCGCCGACCGAGTGACCGGCATGGTCGCTGACCCTGGCGTGTTGGGCGTCGGGACAATCTGGACAGAAACCGACATCGAGCCAGGTGCCTGGTACCTCAACGACGGCTATATGCCCGCCGGGTTCATGATCGAGTCAGGCCAGGCCGATCTGTTGCTGATCAGCTACATGGGCATCGATCTGCTCAACAAAGGTGAACGGTCGTATCGCCTGCTCGGCTGCACGATGACGTACCACGGCGATCTCCCGACAGTCGGCGACACGCTCGAGTATGAGATTCGAATTACCGGCCATGCCAAGCACGGCGACATCCGGCTGTTCTTCTTCGAGTACGACTGCATCGTCGACGGCGAGCCGCGTTTGACCGTTCGTGATGCGCAGGCTGGCTTCTTCACCAAACAAGAACTCGCCGACGCACTCGGTGCACTCTGGACCCCCGAGTCGGCTCAGGCCAACCTGCGTGCTGATGCCCGCGTCGACGTGCCGCCGATTGCCGGCACGAAGTCAGCCTTCACCGCAGGTGAGGTCCGGGCATTCAGCGAAGGACGCGTCGTCGAGTGCTTCGGTCCGGGCTTTGAGTGGGCCGAGACGCACACGCGTACACCCAAGATTCAGGCCGGTGACCAACTCTTTATCGACGAGATCACCGACTTCGATCCAACGGGCGGGCCGTGGGGACGCGGCTTTATGCGCTGCGAGTCGACCATTGCTGCCGACGCGTGGTTCTTTGACGGGCACTTCAAGAACGACCCATGTATGCCGGGCAACTTCATGGTCGAAGCGTGCATCGAAGCAATGTCGTTCTACCTTGCGGCACTCGGTCACACGGCTCGTGTCGATGGCTGGCGGTTCCAACCGCTTCCGGAACAACCCTTCGAGTTGAAGTGTCGCGGCGAGATCAACCCGCAGACCGCTCGGGTCGCCTACGAGCTCTACATCGAAGAGGTGTGGGACGGCCCGCATCCGACGCTCATCTGCGACGTCCTCGGATTCGTCGACGGCAAGGCCGCATTCCACGCGCATCGCCTCGGGGTCGAACTCGTCCCGGGCTGGCCGCTTACCTCGATGCCTGAGGTGTGGGAGCACGTGGTCGAACCGGTCGCTGTCGCCACCGACGCGGAAGGGTTCCCGTTCGACTGGAAGGCCATGATCTCGTGCGCATGGGGCAAGCCGTCCGATGCGTTCGGGTCGATGTACGAGGCGTTCGACGCCACCCGGCGATCCCCTCGGTTGCCGGGTGAGCCGTATCACTTCATCAGTCGCGTCACCCAGATCGATGGCGACCTCGACGACTGCAAGGCTGGCCTTGAGATTGTCTGCGAATACGACATCCCCGACGACGCCTGGTACTTCGACGAGAACGGTGCCGAGACCATGCCGTTTGCCGTGCTCCTCGAAGCCGCACTCCAGCCCTGCGGCTGGGTCGCGTCTGCAGTTGGCTCAGCGAACAACATCGACGAAGATCTGCTGTTCCGCAATCTCGACGGCACGGGCACCGTTGTCGACGAACTGACGCGGACGTCCGGCACGCTGTCGACGCACGTGAAGCTCATGAGTGTTTCGCGCGCCGGCGGGATGATCGTCGAAGGATTTGAAGTCGTCTGCTCCCTCGGCGATCGAGTTGTGTACACGATGGAAACCGTCTTTGGATTCTTCCCACCGGCGGCCTTCGAAGACCAGGTCGGATTGCCGGTCACCAGCGATCATCGTGCACTCAGCGAGCTGATTGCAGCGCAGGCCCCAGCCACTACCGACCTCACGGTTCGGCCTGAGCGGTTCTGTTCGGGCACAGCGCGTCTGGCCAACGAGATGCTGCTGATGGTCGATCGTGTCGCGCACGTCGAAACCCAGGGCGATGCCGGGCTCGGGGTCATCGTGGGGGAGAAAGACGTCGACGTCTCCGAGTGGTTCTTTAAGGCGCACTTTTTCCAAGACCCGGTGCAGCCGGGCTCACTCGGTGTCGAAGCGCTCCTGCAACTCCTGCAGTACTTCATGCTCGACACGGGGATGGATGCAGACGTCGAGGATGCACGGTTCGAACCGATGCTGCTCGGTACGCCGATGGTCTGGAAGTACCGCGGCCAGGTCACCCCGAAGAACAACATGATCACGACGGTGATGGAAATCACCGAGGTCGGCGTTGACGACATCGGGCCGTTCGTCATCGGCGCCGGTTCGCTCTGGTGCGACGGGCTGCGCATTTACGAGGTGTCGAACATGGGGATGCGCCTGGTGTCAGGCCCGCCAGGTGAGGCGTCTGTGCCAGCTGACTCAGCCGTCGTTGTCGACCCGGCCGCGCAGGCGGCCGGGCAGACGGCTGGGCTGACAGAACTGCCGATTAGCGTCGGCTTGTCGCATCATCCGCAGCTGATCGATCATGCGGTCAATGGCGTCCCGGTCGTGCCGGTGGTCTTTGTCATCGAGTGGTTTGCCCGACTTGCTGCAGCGAATTGCCCCGACCTACACCTCGCTGCCCTGACCGAACTCCGTGTGCTCAGTGGCCTGATCGCCGAGGACTATTTTCATGGTGGCAGCCTCGACGTGGTTGCTGTAGTGATCGACTCAGTAGGCAGTGGCGAAGGCCGCCAGGTCACCCGGCAGCTGACCCTGCAGCTCACGAACACGGCGACAGGGCGAGCCCACTACCGATGTACGGCACACATGACTCCGACCGCACCGTCGGCCGTTGACTTCGCCGACAGTAACCCTGCAATTGCGGTCGACAGCGAGCCCTGGTCGTCGGAGATCTACTTCGGCGACGTCTTATTCCACGGCCCCGCCTTCCGTGTGATCGAAGAGATCGTTGCGGTGTCGGAGTTGGGCATCGATGCGCGCTGCTGGGGTGTCAGAGCAGTTGGGTGGCCGAACGAGACATGGACATCGGATCCGGCACTGCTCGACGGTGCCTTGCAGCTCGCGCTGCTCTGGACCGAACGTCAACTCGGTCTGCCATCACTGCCGACCGGAATCGGCACGGTGCGACTGCTCTCCGAGCCGACGTTCGGGCAACATACGATGTCGCTCGTCGGCCGCCGGACAGCAGCGCATATGGTCGTGTGCGATGTCGAGATCCGTTCAGCGGCCGGCCACGTCGTCGCCCAACTCGAGGGCATCGAAACTCACGTCATCGCGCAATCCGGAACCCAACCAGAAGACTGACTTGGCCCGAAGCCGACGAAGGAGCCACATCGATGTCAAACGACGAACTGATCGCAGCAGCACGAGACAACATCGCGCAGTCGTATGCGCCGTTTTCGAAATTCAGGGCGGGCGCAGTCGTTCGCTGCAGTGATGACCGGATGGTGTCTGGAGTCATCGTCGAGAACGTTTCGCTGGGCCTTTCGATGTGTGCCGAGCGGGTGGCGATGTTCGCCGCGGTCGCGCAGGGCACCCGGCCTGTTGCGCTTGCTCTCGCCGCCCCCGACACCGACGGGGGCCCGACGTGGCCATGCGGCGCATGTCTGCAGGTCGGCCTCGAACTCGGCGGTTCCGACATGCTGGTTGTCGTGGGCGACAACAAAGGCGGGCCGGTGCAGCACTCCACCATTGGGGAACTACTCCCGCGTGGCCCCCACGTCGACGTCTGAGCGCGCCGCGGCACTGCGCCCGGTTCGATTCATGCGACTCGCTCAGGGCTGAGGTCGTCGTGGGAGAATGCTGGAATGGTTGCAAACAGTCGTCTCACGGTCGCCGATTTCCGAGCGGGTAAAGGCACGCGGCAGTACACCGACGTCTACGTGTCGAGCGCTGACGAGGCCGCTGCTGCAGCAGATGGCGGGATCGACATCGTCACCATCCAGGACGCTCAGATGAGCACTGCGATGCGAACTGCTGCCGGCAATGCCTTCATCGTGGTCGGCCTTGACTACGGCCAGGTCGTCACGACCGACGACTACCTGCGCGCAGCGTTCTCGGCGATCAACGACGGCGCCGACGCGTGCTGGTGCGCAGCGTCGCTGCAAACGATTGAGCGATTGGCCGCCGAAGGCATCCCGGTTGTCGGCCACGTCGGCCTCATCCCGCCGCGTCGTACCTGGACCGGTGGGTTCAAGGCGGTTGGCAAGACGGCGACCACGGCGATGGAGGTGTGGCGCCAGACAAGTGCGCTAGTCGATGCTGGCGCATTTGCCGCTGAGATCGAAGTGGTTCCCGAACCGGTCGCCACGGCGATCAGCGCGAAGACGAGCCTCGTGATGATCTCGATGGGCTCCGGCCCGAACTGTGATGCGCAGTACCTGTTCAGTACTGACGTGCTCGGCACCAACACTGGTCATGTCCCACGACACGCGAAGCAGTACGCCGACCTGCGAGCCGAGCTCGATCGAATCCAAGAGATGCGGGTCGCGGCCTATGCAGCTTTCGCCGATGACGTTGCCTCGGGCGGTTTCCCCGACGCAGCGCGATTGGTCGGCATCGACCCTGGCGAACTGGCGACCTTCGCGGCCGCACTTGCCGCTGAAAAATGACCATCCCGAGCACCATCGAAACCGAGCGGCTGTTGCTCCGCCCGTTCCAGGGCGATGACTTCGAGCCGATGGTTGACTTCTACGCCGACCCAATCTCGAAGTTCTACGGCGGCCCCTGCAGCCGAGAAGAAGCGTGGCGAAAATTCGCCGTCTATCCCGGTCACTGGGCGTTGCGCGGCTACGGCCCCTGGGCGATCGAAGTGAAAGCAACCGGGCGATTCGCCGGTGTCTGCGGCCTGTGGAATCCTGACGGCTGGATTCAACCGGAGATCACGTGGGCGCTCGTCCCCGATCATCACGGCCAGGGCTATGCCACCGAAGCCGCTCGCCGGGCTCTCCATGCCGCCTATGAGGACCATGGGTGGACCACAGCAGCGAGCGTGATCGCCGTTGCCAACACTGCGTCTGTGGCATTGGCCGAACGCCTCGGGGCGACGATCGAGTCCGAACAGCAGAACCGTTACGGCCCGGTACACGTCTACCGGCATCTGCCGCCAGCATCCCTTCTCACCACATGGAGCGCATCATGATCACTGTCAACAACTCGACCGACCTCACCGGTCAGGTCGCCCTCGTCACCGGCGCCACGTCTGGCCTTGGCTGGCGGTTCGCCCAGGTGTTGGCCGCGTCCGGTGCATCCGTTGTCGCAACCGGTCGACGTCAAGAACGGCTCGACGAACTGGTCGCAGCCATCGTTGCTGACGGTGGCCAGGCAGTGGGTGTCCCGATTGACATGACCGACGCCGAGAGCATCGTCGCTGCTGTCGATCAGGCCGAAGCGGCGTTCGGCACCGTGACCATCCTGGTCAACAACGCTGGCATCCCTGACGCGCAGCGTGCCCACAAAATGTCGCTCGAACTGATCGACAAGGTCATCGACACCAACGTGCGCGGGCCATACATACTTTCCTGCGAAGTCGGCAAGCGCCTGATCGCAGCGAAGTCGCCGGGGCGAATGGTCAACATCTCCAGCATCGCGGCGACCAACTACGGCGGCGAAGGCGCAGCGCTCTACTCGATCACCAAAGCAGCCATCGCCCGGATGAGTGAGGCGCTCGGCGTCGAATGGGCTCGGTTCGGAATTAACGTCAATGCCATTGCCCCGGGCGCGTTCGAGTCGGAGATGATGGACGGCATGCTCGAACGAATGGGCGATATCAGCGGGCACTTCCCGCGCAAGCGAATCGGTCGACCCGACCAGCTCGACTCGACCCTGCTCTTTCTGTGCTCGCCAGCTTCGGATGCCGTCACCGGCACGATCATCAAGGTCGACGACGGTCAGGGTTCACGGTGAACACCGCACTGTCCGACGGTCAGACGGGCCAACTCGACGGCAAGGTCGCAGTGATCACCGGCGCCGCAAGCGGGATGGGCCTCGCAACGGCACAGCGCTTCGTCGCCGAAGGAGCCAGTGTCGTCATCGCCGATTTCAACGCTGATGCTGGCAAGGCGGTCGCCGCGGAACTCGGTAGCGCGGCGCGATTCGTTCGCTGCGACGTGGCGATCGATGCTGACGTGGCATCGGCTGTCGCCCTTGCTGTCGAAGCGTTCGGCCGGCTCGACATCATGTTCAACAACGCTGGCATCGGGGGAGCGTTCGGCCCGATCACCGAGATTGAGTCAGACGATTGGGATGCAACCTTCGCCGTCTTGGTCCGGGGCGTGTTCCTCGGAACGAAACACGCGGCGCGTGTGCTCATTGCCCAGGGCGAGGGTGGCGTGATCATCAACACGGCATCGGTCGCCGGCCAGGGAGGTGGCGGCGGGCCGCAGGCCTACTCGGCAGCGAAGGCCGGAGTGATTAATCTGACCGAGACGACAGCGATCGAACTGGCGCCGCACACCATCCGAGTTAACGCCATCTGCCCGGGGATCATCTTCACGCCACTGATGCACCAGGGCGACGAAGCAGACGCCGAACGTGTGATGACCGAACTGCAGCCATATCCCAAGCGCGGCGAGGGTGCTGACATAGCGGGTGCTGCATTGTGGCTGGCCGGGCCCGACTCGGCGTTCGTCACGGGTACCTCGATCACGGTTGACGGCGGGATCAGCGCGGCAGGCACTCGGCTGTTCGGGCGATTAAACGGGACGACGAAGCTCGATCGCATCGCCGGCATCGCACACGGCACTACTGGTCAGAAGCCGACGGTCCGCCGGCTCGACTGATCAGGTGGCGATCAGCGTGACGTCGTAGACACCATCATCGAATTCGCCGTGGCCAGGGAGGTAGGGGCGAGGCGGTGAGACGTCGACGGTGCACCGACCTTGGTCAGCGAGCCGCTGTAACACGGTGTTCATCTGGCGGCTCTCCCACAGGTCAACGCGCTGCGTGAAGACGATCGTGCCGCCATGGCGGACGATGCGCAAGAACTCTCGAAGCACGGCTTCGGGGTCGGTGAGATAGCTGAAAACACCGGCGCAGACCACGGCAAGGAAACGTTGAGACGTGAACGGCAGCGGTTGGCTGAGATCCACGACGTGCAATTCTCGGTATACGCCGCGCTGCCGCGCGACGTCGATCGAAGCTGATGAGAAGTCAGCGCCGATGACCGATGCGACACCGACGGCATCGAGGGCGAGCCCGACAAGGCCGGTGCCGCAGCCGGCATCGAGCACGTCGCCGTTCGTGGCGCCAGCGTTGGCGATGACCGATGCGAGCCGATCAGGAACTTCGTAGCCCCACAACTGCACATCGGTGTCGTACGTCGACGCCCAGCCGTCGTACAGGCCGACGACTTCGGCCGGTGATGCGTCTGAGCCGCCGGCCAGACCCTGTCCGTCAGCGTTCATCGACATCGGGTCAGCTACCCGAACCGGCTCGGGCAATGGCGTCGACGATCATCTGTTTCGCCTCGGCTGCGTCACCCCAGTGATCGATCCGCACCCACTTGTTTGGTTCGAGGTCTTTGTAGTGCTCGAAGAAGTGTTGGACCTGTTCACGCGTGATTTCGGGCAGGTCGGTGTAGTCGGCGACATTGTGGTACCGACGGCTTACATGGCTACTTGGCACCGCCAGGATTTTTTCGTCTTGGCCGGCGTCGTCTTCCATGACAAGGACGCCGACGGGGCGGCAGTTGATAACGCCTCCGGGGATGATTTCGCGGGTGTTGCACACGAGTACATCGATCGGGTCGCCGTCTTCGGACAGGGTGTGTGGGACGAAGCCGTAGTTGCCGGGATACCGCATCGGTGTGTACAGGAATCGATCGACGAACAGGGCGCCCGAGGCTTTGTCCATTTCGTACTTGATTGGTTCGCCGCCGACTGGGACTTCGATGATGACGTTGATGTCGTCGGGTGGGGTGTTGCCGGTGGGGATCTTGTCGAGCCGCATCGCATGACGATACGCCACGGAACCCGCCGGTGTTGTGGTCGGCTCGACCGTGTAGACCACTCAGATGGAAGCTGCTGAACCGAGCGAGTCACCCCGGGCACTCCAGCTCGCGGCCCGCGTCGAGAAAATAGATCCGCCCACCACTGCACAGATCTGCGAGGTCGCCGCGCTCGCCACGATCGAACTGCTGGACGACGAGCGAAGTCAGCCGGGCGGTGCGTGGCACGAAGCGGTCGCTGCCTGGAACGGCGACCGGATCCGCAAGATCGTCCGACGCGGCCGTGCATCAGCCTGGCGTCGAGCCCAAGAACCCGCTGGGGTGACTGCCGAGCGTGACGGTGTGGAAGTGCGCGCCTTCGTTCCCGGTCGTCTCGACGAAGCCCCGGAACAGCTCGCCAAGCTTCAGATCCAGTCGTCACCACTTGACGACATTGAACCGATCGAAGTACTGCCAGACGTTGCTGGCCTACTCATTGCTGTGACGCCGCTGGTTGAGATGTCGTGGGGCAAGCAGGCCGCGCAGTGCGCCCACGCCGGCCAGTGGGCGTGGATGCGCTCCGAGGACAAGATGATGAGTCGGTGGGATGCTGCGGGCCGACCGATCACCGTGGTCCACCCAAATCGACAGCTGTGGGCCGAGCTCGTTGAGAGCGCTCCCGTCCAGATCCACGACGGTGGATATACCGAGATCCCTGCCGGGACCAAGACGGCACTGGCCTGGTGGGTCGAACCCTTTTGAGATGCCAGCGCCTTCGAGGCGGGCAATGTGGTCAAATGGCTGCGTGAACCGGGTCGAGATCGTCCATGACAACTTCTTGCGACGGGTCGCTGTGGGCAACCTCCCGACGCGGACCGGTACTGCGACGCTCGAAGATGCACAGCTCACCGCCGACGAACTCGTGGCACTCTTCGAAGCACAGGTGCTCAGCCGGCACCTTGACCGTGCAGCGCGAGACATGCAGGCCCGCGGATTCGGTTTCTACACAATCGGGTCGTCAGGGCACGAAGGCATGGCAGCAGTCGCAGGAGCGCTTCGCCCGACCGACATGGCCTTCGTGCACTACCGCGACGCAGCATTTCAGATCGCGCGAGCCGGCCAGATTGGGATCGACCCGATGCGCGACATGCTGCTCAGCTTCACCACGTCGATTGACGACCCGATCTCGGGCGGCCGGCACAAGGTGCTGGGCTCGGCCAGCCTGGCGATGCCACCGCAGACGAGCACGATTGCATCGCATCTTCCGAAGGCGGTCGGCACGGCGTATTCGATCGGCCTGGCCAAACGAGTCAAGCCTGAGCACCAGTCTTTGCCCGATGATTCCGTCGTGATGTGCAGCTTCGGTGATGCTTCGCTGAACCACGCTAGTGCTCAGGCTGCGATCAATACCGCTGGCTGGACAGCTCACCAGGGTGTCCCGCTGCCGCTGATCTTCGTGTGCGAAGACAACGGGCTGGGCATTTCGGTGAAGACACCAGCCAACTGGGTTGCTGCATCGATGTCAGGCCGTGCGGGCATCGAGTATGTCGCTGGCTCAGGGCTTGATCTGCTCGATGCAACAGTGGCGGCGCAACGTGCCGCGCGCATTGCGCGACGTCATCGGCGGCCGGTGTTCTTGCACCTCTCCTGTGTCCGTCTCTATGGCCATGCCGGCGCTGACGTGGCGTCGAGCTATCTGCCCATGGAACGCATCGAAGCCGACGAGGCAAACGATCCGCTCCTCCACACCGCTCGGTTGCTCGCCGAGTTCAGCGACCTGTCCCCGGCGGACGTACTCGATCGCTACCGCAGCGTCGGCGCCGAGGTCGATCGGGCTGTGGACGCTGTGGCTGATACGCAGCGGCTTGAGACTGCCGACCAGGTGATGGCCAGCATTATCCCGCCCCGACGGACTGTAGCTCCCGCAACGGTCCCGAACGTCGACGATCGGGCCGACGCGTTCGGCGCGCACGAGCTGCGGTTAATGAGCGAGCCGCAACACCTGGCGAAGTTGTTGAACTGGGCGTTGACCGACGAGATGCTCCGCCATCGCGAAATCATCCTCGCAGGCGAAGACATCGGGGTGAAGGGCGGTGTGTACGGCGTCACGCAGCGGCTTCAGAAGCGGTTTGGCGCCCATCGGGTGATCGACACGATTCTCGACGAGCAGTCGATCCTCGGCATGGGTATCGGCTTGGCCCACAACGGGTTGGTTCCGATCGTGGAGATCCAGTTTCTGGCCTATCTCCACAATGCCGAAGATCAGCTCCGTGGTGAGGCGGCGACGTTGCCGTTCTTCTCGAATGGGCAGTTCACGAATCCGATGGTGGTCCGCATCGCCAGCCTCGGCTACCAGCGCGGCTTTGGTGGCCATTTCCATAATGACAATTCGATTGCGGTGCTGCGCGACATCCCTGGCCTTGTGATCGCCTGCCCTTCGAACGGCGTCGATGCCGTGCTGATGTTGCGGGAGGCCGTGCGCCTCGCACGAGAAGAGCAGCGTGTCGTCGTTTTCCTCGAACCAATTGCGCGGTACATGACTCGTGATCTCCACGCCGAGGGCGACGACCGCTGGGCGGGCCGGTATCCCGACATGATTGCTGAGCCGATCACGATGGATCGAATAGCCGTGCGCGGCACCGGCACCGACGTGGCCATCGTCACCTACGGCAACGGGGTATTCCTTGCCGAACAGGCTGCAGAGATACTTCGTGCCGAGCACGGTGTTGCCAGCCGAGTCGTCGACATGCGCTGGCTCGCACCACTGGCCATCGACGCGATCGTCGCGTCGGTCGAACCGTGCGCTCAGGTACTGATTGTCGACGAATGTCGCGAAACCGGATCACAGAGCGAGGCCCTGATGGCCTATCTCTGTGAGCGCGATGTGGCGAACTTGTCGCGGTTGTGTGCGACCGACTCGTTTATCGCAACAGGCCCGGCATCGGGCGTAACGCTGCCGAGTTGCGACTCGATCGTCGATGCCGTGCTCGCTGGCTGGGTGAACCCGGCCAGACGGTGAGACAACGGCATCAACGATCAGCGGGCTAGCTGTGTGACACGTGAGACGTGCGAGAGATAGTTTCGTAGGCAACCTGGCTCGGAGCGGTCTGGGCTCCGGGATGGTGGCGAACCCAATGGTTCACCTTGCCGAACAAGAGCCGGCTCGAAGCGGGCTTCTGCAGCGGCTGCTCTGCGGTTGGTTTGCGCTCTTTCAACGATGTGGAGATTTCCATTTTCGACTCTCTTTCGGGGTGTTCATTGGGGGGGGGTGACCGCTAAAAAGCGTAGTGTCGGTGGGGTGAAGCAAGGCACGCATATTTCGGCACGAGGCATCCGGTTTCCGGATGTCTAATTTCGGCCAGAACCTCCCGCCCCTTGCAGCCCTGGTGCCGTTTGAGGCGGCATTCCGGCATCGGAACTTCACTCGGGCTGCCGCTGAGCTCCATCAGTCCCAAGCGACGATCAGCAGGCGAATCCGTGAACTTGAGGCTGACTTGGGTGTCAGCCTCTTCGAACGACACCGCCACGACGTGACACCGACCGCCGACGGAGAACTGCTGGCAGCATCGGTGCGCCTCTCGCTGAGCGAACTCTGCTCGACGGCCGACCTGATTCGTCGGCGGGCTGCAGGTAGCGACTCGATCACGATTCTCACGAGTCTGTCGCTGGCAACGGCGACCGTCGCCCCCATTCTTGGCGAGTTTCATCGGACGCATCCCGATGTGAATATCCGAGTGCTTGCCTCAAACGACCTGGTCGCATCGACGGACGAGAACTTCGACGTCGCCTTGGGATACGGGCCCAGCGAATCGAGCTTGTTTACTGTCGAATTCATTGCCGACGACGCCGTGTTCCCCGTCTGTTCGCCAAGGTTTGCAGCCCAACTCCCCACACCGGTCACGCCCGCTGATCTCGCGGTGCTTCCGCTGCTGCATGTCGATTACGTCGATCCCGGCTGGACGACATGGCAAGACGTTCTTTCATCGGCTTTGGGCAGTGAGCCCGGCCGCGTCAAATCAGTGGTCTTCACCTCGTACCAGGTGTGCCTCGACGTCGCCGAGCGCGACGGAGGGATCGCGCTTGGGTGGGAACGCTCGGTTCGACCACGGCTCGACGCAGGGACGTTGGTTCGCGTTCCAGACATCACCATTCCCCATGCGGGCAGAATCAATGCCTATTTTCCGAGTCGGACCGCTCAGAACCCGCATGCTGCTGAGTTTGTCACCCTCTTGAAGCGGGTCTTGGCAGATGAACAAGCGGGCACTTTGTCGATGGATGAATAAACTGATCGCTGGCGCCGGGAGCGGGTTTTATCAGCTCTGATTGAGCGTGGGCCCGATCGGTCAGTCGGCGTTGCGAGCGGCGTCGATTCGAGCCGCCAATACCTCGACCTCGTTGAGGGTGTCGACAAGTTGTGCCTGCATTCGGTTGAGCGCCAACTTGATCTCGTCGAGATCGTCGGTCGATGTCGGTTCCTCACCGTGCCCGACGATCAACCAGGACAGGCTGACTCCCAAGATCCCAGCGAGCGCGGCCAGCCGATTGCTCCGTGGTGACGCGCTGCCCTGCTCCCACTTGGCGACGGTCGATGCCTTCACACCCAATTGGTTCGCAATTTCTGCCTGAGTGCGGCCGGCGGCAACGCGGGCCTCAGCCATCCGTGTCCCAACATCGTTAGCGGAATCTTCGATGCCTCGGGGTTGTGCCGCTGGGTCGCCGTCCAGGAAACGGTGCAGTGAGTTGGTTGTTTGCTGTTCAGTCATTCGTACATCCAGGTTGGGGTTGACGTACGACCATACGGAGCGATCCACCGAGACGGCAACGGCATGGCCAACTCGACGGATCTTGCGGCTCCTACCGAAAGTCCCCGACCGTCAGCAAACGTCCAGTTTGGCCGCGGCGACCACTCGACGGGGATGACGCCTGCCAGTTCGTGCCGGACGAGCAAGCGAACTTGCTGATGTACTTCTTGTTGACGAGCGCCGTGAGTGTGAGCGAAATGGGTACACATGGCGCATGAGCGGTTTTACTCACAGCAATGTTCCTGACCAGTCGGGCCGGACGATTCTCGTGACCGGGGCGAACACCGGCCTTGGCTTCGAATCAGCGAAGGTGCTGGCAGCGCAGGGCGCCCGCGTTCTGCTTGGTTGCAGGTCGGTCGACAAGGCCAACGCAGCGATCGACGCCATTCGTGCCGACGTCTCGGACGCCGATCTCGACGTGGTCCAACTTGACCAGGCCGATCTCGCCAGTGTGCGCGACGCTGCGGCGCAGGTGAACGAAGAGGCCCGACTCGACGTGCTCGTGAACAACGCTGGGATCATGATGCCGCCAAAGGAGATGACAGTCGATGGATTCGAGTCACAGTTCGGCGTGAACCATCTCGGCACCTTTGCCCTCACATCGTTGCTGCTCCCGAAGCTCGACGGACAGCCTGATGCTCGGGTCGTGGTAACGAGCAGCATTGCGCACCGCGGCGCCAAGATCTTCTTTGACGACATCAATGCTGAACGCCGCTACAGGGCACAAGACCGCTACGGGCAGAGCAAGCTCGCGAACCTGATGTTCGCGTTCGAACTCGACCGCCGGCTGCGACGTGCCCGGTCATCAACCATTGCCGTCGGCTGCCACCCGGGCATCGCCGACACCGAACTGGTGCGGCACCTGCCGTCGCTCGTTCGATTTGCCGTACCGCTGTTCCGTCCGTTTTTTAACTCGGCATCGCAAGGTGCATGGCCGACGCTGATGGCCGCGACTGTGCCAGGCGTCGAAGGCGGCGATTACTTCGGCCCCTCTCGGCGCGGCGAAACTGCCGGTCCGGCGGGCAAGGCCCACGCCACCTCGGCGGCCCGAGACGGAGCACTCGCTGCCGGGTTGTGGGACCTGTCGATTGAGATGACCGGGATCGACCCGGCTCTGCCCAGCAACTAGATGCCTTGCCACCACAACGAGGTGAGCAGCGCATCTTCGTCGGCTTTGTCACGCCGAGCTTTGTCACGTTGAGGTCTGTCACGCCGAGGTCTGACCAAAGTGTGAGATTCAAAGTGTGACACCGAGATGCCAGCTGGGTGCACTCCGTGGCGACGTTGGTCAGGGTGCGCTACGGCTCAGCAGCCGAGGGCGTCGGCGAGCCCCTGCGGGTCGGCAACGCTGACCCACAGCGCCGAGTGTGGGCGGAGGCCGATGACCTTCGGAATGCGCTCGACGAACTCGATGCAGAGCCCTCGGTGATGGTTCGTCCCGAAGGTGAGACCATCGTCGGCGAAACTCAGCCTCGGACCAACCGCTGTGTACCAGCGATGTGGGCCCGTGATTTTGGCGTGGTCGATGTTCGACAGTGGCGTCTCCGTCGACAGGAACCCGAACGTGGCTCGAAACGTGCCGCTGCCGTCGGCATCGCGAGTCAGCGTGACGCCGTCGTCGGCGCCGACGCGCATCGCAGCGAACATTGGCGTCCATCGCTTGTCGAGTCGGTACGGAAAGAAGTCGTTCACAGGCAGATCCTGTCAGCTGAATGCTCCGCACGCGCCAGCTGGCGCAGTGACTGTCGACAAGTGTTTCCGTGCTGACGTGAGGGGCGCGCTGACGGTTAGGGGCGGAACGTTGCGGCGATCTGGGAATCGCCGAAGCGTCCGACGATCGACATCCCAGCAGCCGGTGGCACCAGGCCCGTGCAGGTTCCGGTGATGACCAGCTCGCCAGCCCCGATCGGTGTGCCCCATTCGATTGCCTTGCGTGCAACGAACTGCAACACGTTGAGCGGATGTCCGAGTGCGCTCGCACCAGTTGCAGCGACCTGCTCGGTGTCATCGATGTCGAGCGCCACGACGAGCTCGTCGAGCGCTCTGATCTCCTGCACGTTGAGGCCGAGCGAGCCGCCCCGGACAATGACCGACGACACGGCGTTGTCAGCAATCAGGCTCGGAGCACCCGGGCGAACCAAGTCGGTGAAACGCGAGTTGACGAGTTCGAAGCAGCCAACGACGTCGACCATCGAGGCGAGTTCGAGCGGATCGTCCGCTATCTCGGTGAGGTCGGTCGTTGGGATGAGTCCAATTTCGACCTCGATGCCGACAGGCCCGGCGAACCACTCACTGAGCGAGATGCTCGCCCCGTCAGCGAGCACCCGGTCAAGGTGCGGCCTGCCGACAAACGGGGCGTCGATCCCCAGAAACGTCTGCCCCATGGCGCTCGTCGCGCCGACCTTCCACGGACCTAGCCGCACGCCGCTCAGGCGATGACCGGCGTGCTGGATCGCATAGCCGTCCTCGACGTTCTGCGGCTTGAGGTCGTCCGGAAGGCCTTCGATTAGCCGCCGATCGTTGAACGCCTCAAGCAGTAGTTGCGCTGCCTGGTCGATGCTGTTCATTGCTGTATTCGTCTCATTGCTGTGCTCACTTGGGCAGTTTCACTCTCGGACATCGGTCACGACGAGTCAGTCGAGTGCAAGATCTGGATGCTTGTGTCACTAAGTTCGGGTACGCACATCTGCATCCTCACCCCGACTGCCCGCCTGGTCCAGTCGGGCTCGATTCCCAGGAGTTCTCCCATGCGCGAAGCAGTCTTCGTTTCATACGCCCGTACCGGTCTCGCCAAGGCCGGCCGCGGTGGTTTCAACATGACCCCCGCAATGTCCATGGCGGCACACGCCATCAAGAGCGCCGTCGACAAGTCGGGCATCGAGCCTGGCCAGGTCGAAGACGTCGCCCTCGGCAACGGCGCCCACGGTGCTGGCAACCTCGGTCGCCTTGCTGGCCTGCTCGCAGGTTTACCCGTCAACGTCGGTGGCAACACGATCCAGCGGCACTGCTCGTCGGGTCTCAACTCGATCGCTGTTGCCGCCAACCACATCAAGTCTGACGGTGTCGACATTGCCGTCGCCGGCGGCGTTGAGTCGATCTCGATGCCGAACCCGGGCATGGGCGGCGCTGCCAACATGGATCCCGCACTGTCGGACATGTACCCGGCCGTCTACATGGCAATGATCGAAACTGCCGACATCGTTGCTGAGCGTTACAACGTCAGCCGCGACTATCAAGATGAATACTCGTTTGAATCGCAGATGCGAATGGCCCGTGCTCAGGAAAACGACCTGTTCGCTGACGAGATCGTCCCGATGCAGACGAAGATGAAGCTCATCGATCGTGAGACCAAAGAAGAGACCATCGTCGATGTCACCGTCGATCGCGACGAGTGCAACCGTCCGCAGACCACGCTCGAAGGTTTGCAGAAGCTCGGCCCGGTCCGTGGTGAGGGCAACTACGTCACTGCCGGCAACGCCAGCCAGTTGTCCGATGGCGCTGCCGCTGTCGTCATGATGAGTGACGAAGAAGCCAGCAAGCGTGACATCGAGCCGCTCGGTGCGTTCAAGGGTTGGGCCGTCGCAGGTTGCGAGCCCGACGAGATGGGTATTGGCCCGATCTACGCCGTGCCGAAGCTGCTCGCACGTCACGGTCTGACCGTGGACGACATCGACATCTGGGAGCTCAACGAAGCATTCGCTTCGCAGTGCCTCTACAGCCGCGACAAGCTGGGTATCGACCCGGCCAAGTACAACGTCAATGGTGGCTCGATCGCGATCGGCCACCCCTTCGGTATGACTGGTACACGCTGTGCCGGCCACATCCTGCAAGAAGGCAAGCGTCGCAACGCCAAGTGGGGCGTCGTGACCATGTGTATCGGTGGAGGCCAGGGCGCCGCCGGTCTGATCGAGATCTACTGATCACCTGAGCATTCTGACCTGAGCCGAACTTCGCGTCCGGTCCCCGCAACGGGGGCTGGGCGCGGAGTTCGGTCGCGTCTGGGCACAGTCGACGCGCTCCGATGTCTCGCCGGGGTTGCTTCGATCGGCCTATCGTCAAACCGCAATGACGCGAATTGACGACGAGGCCGACAACGTTGCGGTTGACTCTGTCGTGCTGTTCCCGCCACCGTCGGCGCAGCAGCGGTGGGCACCCGGGCAGATCATCCGGCTGATGATCGGACTCGGGGCGGTTGGCGTCGGGATTGTGGCGGCTTCACTCGCCGAGTCCACGATTTCGGGGATCGAGAGTGACGTTCTAGACGCCATTGGTCGAATTCCCGATCAAGTCGAGCAAGCGGTCCTCGGCGCGGCGCAGATCATCGCGACATTCGTTCCGCTCGCAGGGCTTGGCGTCGTGTTGTGGAAGCGTCGATGGCGCCTGCTGCTGATGCTCGGGTCGGCCTCGATCGTCGGCGGCTCCACCCTGTTGGCGTTGACAGCGGTATTAGGCGACCGCAGTGTCGTGGCCGCGCTCGCAGAGCGCAGCTCCAGCGGAGCGACACTGATTGGGTCCGCATTTCCAACGACGGAATACGTCGCGTCGGCGGTCGCTCTCGTGATTGTGGGTGCAGCACATACGCCTCGCCGGTGGGGCAGGGCGATGTGGTCGTGGATCGTTCTGCTTACCTTGCTGCGTTTGCTCGGACCTGGACAACCGCCCCTTGACCTCTGGCTGGCGGTGTCGCTCGGCGTGGTCATTGGTTCGATGGTCTTGCTGCTTTTCGGTTCGCCGAACCTGGAGCCGAGCCCTCATGAGGTCCTCGTTGCCTTCCGCCAGGTGGGATTGGACCCGGTACGGATCGACCGG
>CAWUXP010000210.1:0-14131 GCA_963926495.1 Candidatus Ilumatobacter herschelensis | reverse complement strand
GAAGGCAGCCCACTGGTCGAGATAACTGCGGGCGTAGCGCTCGAGGAAGAAGTTCTGCAGCGGTGGCTGACGGAACCCCTGATCGGTGGCGAGGACTGCATTGAAATCGTGGTGGTTGTTCGACGCAGCCTTGCCGTTGCTGCCGAATGCTTCGACCCGCTGGTCATAGCCGTACGCCGCGCGCCGACTGTTGTCGATCGTGGTCATCGCCCCGTTGGCGTGGGTCAGAAGAACAACGGCCGTGTCGACGTCACCAGCCTCGCCGATTGCGGGGTCGACCCTCACGGCCCCCTTCGCATAGACCTCGACCACGTCACTTCCGGTGACGTAGCGCGCCATGTCGAAGTCGTGAATCGTCATGTCGTTGAAGATGCCGCCGGAGACCTTGATGTAGTCGATTGGCGGCGGGCCCGGGTCACGGCTGATGATATTGACGAGGTGAACATCGCCGACCGCTCCGCGTTTGACAGCATCGGCCACGGCCTTGTGGCTCGGGTCGTAGCGCCGGTTGAAACCGATCTGGAGTGGCACGCCCGCAGCTGCGACGGCAGCCAGGCCTCGGTCGACCTCGGCGATGTCGAGCGAGATCGGCTTCTCGCAGAAGATGCCTTTGCCAGCTTCGGCAGCCGCGACCATTGCGTCCACATGCGTGTCGGTACTCGTGCAGATCGCCACGGCATCGACGTCATCAGCGGTGACCGCATCGGCGAGCGATGTGGCGACACGCGCTCCGATGTCGGCGCCGACCGCCTGTGCCGCTGCGTCAACGACGTCAAACACCACACTCACCGACGCTCCAGGCACCTGGCGAGCCAGCATTTCCGCGTGCATTTTGCCAATCCGCCCGCAACCGAGCACCGCAAATCTTGTCGTCATGTCATGTCTCGCTTCGTCGGTCGGCCTGCAGGAGGTTGGATGATGATGTGGCCGCTCGCGGTGTCGACTGCGTATACAGCGATCGGTTCCTTGACCGGCTTGCGACACGGCGCACCTGTCGCAAGATCGAACCGACCGTTGTGCTTCGGGCATTCGATCTGTGGTCCGTCTGGGCCGTCAACGACCGCTCCACCAGCAAGGTGAACTTGGCCATGGGTACAAGTGCCGTCAACAACGCACACCGTGCCATCGTCGATGCGTGCCACGGCAAAGGTCCGGTCACGCACGTCAACACGAGTAATCGAGCCGATCGCAATCTGCTCGACTGGGCCGAGATCGAAGGATCCATCAGGGCGGATTAAGCCGATTGAACCAGCCTCAGCCGGAGCGTTTGGCACATCGGGGATGAGGCGGGTCTCGAGTTCGTGATTTGGGTCGTCGCGCTGCCGCCTCAGTTCCCCGATGATCTCGCGATACGCGTGGAGACAGTTAGGGCTCGGTTCGGGCAGCGCGTGTTTAATCTCCGCGTGCAGCGCAGGCAGGCGGTAGTAGGGAACGGTCGGGAAGATGTGGTGCTCGACGTGGTAGTTCATGTTGAGATACAGGAACCTGAACACGGGATTCATGTACACCGTTCGGCTGTTGGCTCGATGGTCAAGCACATCTTCTTGCAGGCCCAGATGCTGCGTCGTCCCGAAGAAGAGAACGAGCCAAGCTCCGTACATCGTGGGCGCTCCGACCAACAAGATCGGCAGCCAGCTTTGCGTCGCTACCGCTAGCGCTATGACTGCTGCATGGACGACCACACTGAACCGGGCTTCCCACACGACCTTGTTCCGTTCGTTGGCGGGCACGAGGTCGAGGGCAACCGGATCGATGTTCCCCACAGCGTGCTGGACGATTCGCCAGAACATGACCGGCTGGTTCCGGAGGCCGCTGTAGTTCTGCGCAAGGCGCAAGAGCGACGGTGGCCGAGCGAGCTGAATTTCCGGATCTCGGCCGACGATGATTGTGTCGCTGTGGTGACGGAAATGAGACCATCGCCAGAGCGTCGGCCCACGCCACAGCATCAACGATGCGAGCTGGTACATCGCGCCGTTGACTCGCTCGTTCGAGCACGCGGTCCCGTGCCCAAACTCGTGCCACCGGGCGTCTGCTGCGCCAAACAACGCGCCGTAAACGACAAACAGGGGAATCGACCAGTAGCTCGGGAACACCACTGCTGCAGCAACACCGACGCCAGTCAAGAAGCCCAGCCACAGCACCGCATCCGCAATCGCCCGCCGGTTGGTCCGCTCCGTGAGCTCGCGCATTCGACCAGGGTCGACATACGGGCGAAACCATTCGGCATCGACGAGGCCGACTTCGGCCGCACGCTGCGCCTCCGGGCCGACGACCGAATAGTCGCGTGCGGTGCGATCGAGTGTGTCAGTCATGATTCGAGTGTGGTCGTTGCAGCTTGCGCGATGCCAGTCAGGCTCTGCGCTGCGCGGCTTTTCCGGCAACAACCTCGTTATGCGCATCGACGACTTCAGTGCGATATGACGTCTCGGGGACCCCGACCTCCCAGTACGTGCCGCCCTCAGTCCACTCATAAGGATGGGTCTGCAGCGCTATCACGTAGGTCCGGTCGGCTGCGCGGGCTCTGATCATTGCTGCTTCGAGTTCGGTGACCGTGCGCACGGTCTCGCTGTTGCAGCCCTGCGCCTTGGCCAGCATTTCGAAGTCGACGCGGACCTCGGTGTTCGGTCCCTGACAGTCGTCGAGCAGGTTGTTGAAAGGAACGCCGCCCTGGTTCATCTGCAGCCGGTTGATCACTGCGTACCCGCCGTTGTCGCAAATGATGACGATCATCTTGTGGCCACTGATCACCGAGCTGTACAGGTCGGAGTTCATCATCATCGTCGAGCCGTCCCCAACGAACACGATGACTTCACGGTCAGGCATTGCCATCTTGGCGCCCCATCCCCCGGCGATCTCGTAGCCCATGCAGCTGAAGCCGTACTCGCAATCGAAGCTGTTGATCTCGTCGGCCCGCCAGCCGTTGTTGACCTCGCCGGGGAATCCACCAGCAGCAGCCAGTACGTAGTCGCCCGGCACCTTGTTGCGGTCGATAGCACCGACGACCTGGGCATAGGTGACGGGCGCCCCGTGTGCGACTTCCGCATCGTTGGGGGCGGCGATTTTATCGATGTAGGCGTGGTAGCTCGCACGTTCGACCGTTGCGCGTTCGCTCCAGCTGTCGTCGGCTCGCCAGTCACCCAGTGCTTGGCCAAGTTCTGCAAGACCTTCGCGGGCATCCGCGACGAGCGGCATTGAGCGGCGCTTGCGTGCATCAAAGCGTGCCGCGTTCAGCCCGATGAGCGTCACCTCAGGGTGCTGGAAGAGCGTCCACGACCCGGTGGTGAAGTCCTCCATTCGGCTGCCCACGGCAAGGATGACGTCGGCAGCCGCAGCCAGATTGTTGGCCGATTCGCATCCGGTCACACCGATCGGGCCAGCGTTCAGTTCGTGTGTTGCGACGAGGCTGGCCTTTCCGGCAACCGTCTCGACGACGGGGATGTTGTGGCGCTCGGCAAACGCCAGCAGCTCGGCTTCGGCAAACGAATAGTGCACGCCGCCGCCCGCCAGGATCAGTGGCTTCTTTGCAGCGCGCAATGCTGCAGCTGCTGCAGCAAGCTGGCCACGGTCGGGTCGGGCCCTGACGATTGCGTGATGCTTCGGAGCAAGGAACTCGTCGGGTACGTCGAAGGCCATTGCCTGCACGTCCTGCGGCAGGCCGAAGAACGCTGGGCCACAGTCGGCAGCATCGAGCATCGTGTCGATGCCCTGCGGCAACGACGTGAGGATCTGATCGGGCATGGTGATCCGGTCCCAGTAGCGAGCGACCGGCCGGAACGCGTCGTTCACGGTTGTCGACGGAACGCCATAGTGCTCGACCTGCTGCAGCACCGGGTCGGGGGTCCGCGACGCAAATGAGTCGCCGGCGATCAGCAACAGCGGGATGCGATTCGAGTGCGCAACGCCTGCAGCGGTGACCATGTTGGTCGCTCCGGGGCCGATCGACGACGTGGCCGCCATGATTTGGCGGCGCCGCATTGCCTTGTTGAACGCGGTTGCCGCGAGGGCCATGCCCTGTTCATTCTGTCCGCGCCACGTGGGCAACTCGTCGCTATGTTCTTCAAGAGCGTGGCCGAGGCACGTGACGTTGCCGTGCCCGAAAATGCCGTAAATACCGGGGAAGAGCTGGGCAGTGGTGCCATCACCGAGTTCGGTGGTCTGGGCAATGAGATGCCCAACAATCGCCTGTGCGACCGTCAATCGTTGTGTCCCCATGAGGGTCTCTCCTTCTCAGATAGTTGCGAAAGGGGTCTGACCCCATGCGCAACTCTGTGCGCTAAATGGTTGCGATGTTGGTGACGTCTTCCCACTTCTCGCTCTTCCAGGAGCGAAGCAGGGCGTCTTGGACGCTGACGTAGTCGATGGCTTCACTGAAGCCCGGGTGGTGCTGGCGTCCAGCTGCGACGGACGACAGGAACTCGAAATCTTCGATGACCTTGAGGTCTTCGTAGCCAATCGAGTTGGCATCACCGGGCACGAAGTGGCCGTGGTACGGGTACCGGTCGCCTGCGTAGACGGTCGTGTAACCCCGAGCCTTGTCGCTGACGAGGTTGAGCTGGAGCTCATTCATTGTTTCCAGATTCCACTTCAACGAACCCTTGGTGCCATAGATCTCAAAGGCGCACTGGCTCTCTGGACCGACGATCGTGCGGCTTGCCTCAAACGTGCCCCTCGCGCCGCTCTCGAACTGTACGAGGGCACCGAAGTAGTCCTCGTTTTCGACGGGACCGGTCGGGTCGCCTGGCTGACCAGCGTCGTAGTGGGTGCCGCCTGCCTTCGGCAGCGGCCGGTCGGGAATGTACGTGTGGCCTGTGCCGACGACCTTCTTGATCGGGCCGACCAGCATGTGAGCGAGGTCGATCGAGTGGCTCAAGATGTCTGAACTCACACCGTGACCGGCGCCGTCGAGCTGGAAGCGCCACGACAGGAGCCCCATTGGGTCGGAGCCGTACATCGTGAAGAATCGGCCGTTGTAATTGGTGATCTCGCCGAGTGTTCCGTCGGCGATCAGGTTCTTGGCGTACTGCACCAGCGGTGCCCAGCGGTAGTTGTAGCCGACCCCGGTAATGACGCCTGCCTTGCGGCTCGCAGCTTCGATCCGGACGGTCTGCTCCGGCGTGCCGCCCACAGGCTTTTCACAGAACACGTGCTTGCCGGCCTTGGCAGCTGCAATAGCAATCGGCTCGTGAAGCATGTTCGGCGCACAGATACACACCACATCGACGTCGGGGTGATCAATCGCTGCCTGCCAGTCGGTGGTGCCTTCCCGGAAGCCGAACGACTCGACTGCTTCATCGACCCGGTCCTGCATATTGTCGCTGATGATGATCAGCTCGGGGTCGTATGTGCGCTCTTGAAAGAGCGTCGGAATCCGGAGGTACGAGCGCGTATGCGCCTGCCCCATCCAGCCAAAGCCGATGACGGCGATTCCAATTTTTTGACGCGTCATTGCGTTTCTTCTTCCGGGATGAGATGGGGGTGAACAATTTCGGCGGCCGTGGCAACCGCAGCCGCCACGTCACCATCTGGGGGGTAGAGCAGCGAACGACCAACGACGAGGCCCCGCACGTTAGGCACAGCCATAGCACGCCGCCACTCGTCAAAGGCCGATTCCGGGTCGGGCCCGGGTGTCCCGCCGAGAATCAACCCGGGCAGTGAAGTGGCAGCCATAACTCGCTCAATCTGCGCCGTCGCGGGCAGTTTCAGCCAGGTGTAGGCCGAACTGGCGCCAAGAGCACTGGCGATACCGACGCACTTGATGAGTGCGTCCTCATCGGTGTCGAGATGTTTGTCACCCGTGGACGATGTCGTGTAGGGCAGCGGTTCGAGCATCGCTATCTTCTCCACGGCTGCCAGTTCGGTGACCCAGCGGGCACATGCCTCAATCGTGGGGCGTGACCGTACGTCAGCCAAGTCGATGCGGAGCAACATCTTTGCGCCGTCGAGACCTTGCTCGACGATCGACGGGACGGTATGGCCAGTCAGTTGATCGTCGAGTTCCCATGCCGAGCCCATGAGCCCGCCGCGGTTGATCGAACCAAGTGCGACCTTGTCGTCGAGGGCCCCAAGCAAGGCCAGGTCGTCGAGAATGTCAGGGGTCGCCATGACGCCGTCAACGCCTGGGTCGGCAAGCGCAGTCATCGTGCGTTCGAGAAGGTCACGCCGATCGGCCATGACGAAGGGCTGACCAGCCACGCCAACCATGCCGCGTGCCGGGTGGTCGATGGCGATGATGAACGTTGCACCGTCGTTGGCGAGCAGCGGCCGCGTCGTGCGCGCAGCAAGCGCGGCGCCGATCGCGGTCGGGTCGGTAGCGCGCACATCGAGCATTTCCAGCCAGGCTTCATCGGGGAGGAATGCCATCAGTTCGGCCCTGCGCTGACTGAGTCGACTCGCTGAGGGACATTGCCGGTGGCGAGGAGGTAGTCGATCTCGTCAGCAGTCGGCATCTCATCGGAACACATCAGGCGACCCGCAACGATCGCTCCAGCAGCATTCGCCCGGTACACGATCTCGGCGGGGTCCCAGCCGGCAAGCAATCCGTGGGCAAGAGAGCCCCCGAACGCGTCGCCTGCTCCGAGACCGCAGACCACGGGCACACGAATTGGTTCGACGACGGTGCGCGAGTTGGCCGTGGCCACCATCACGCCTTCTGCGCCCTGTTTGACAATCGCAATTTCAACGCCCCGTTCGAGCATCCGGTCAGCGGCTTCGTCAGGTATTCGGGTGCCGAGAGCGATTTCACACTCGTCCTTGTTACCAACCGCGACCGTGCAGTGGTCGATCGACGGGGAGATGAACTCGCCAGCCTGCTCTGGCGAGTCCCAGAACATCGGTCGATAGTCGAGGTCGATCACCGTGTGCTGTTTGCGGCCACGGGCCTCGAGCGCGGCCATGGCCGCTGAGCGAGACGGCTCTTCGGCAAAGCGCGAGCCTGCCAACCAGAACAACGGCGCGGAACGAATTGCATCCATCGGCATGTCAGCAACCGAGATGGCCATGTCGGGGCCACGCGGCTCACGGTAGAAGTAGATCGACGGTTCTTCAGGCGGCATCAGTTCGCAGAACACCACGGGGGTCAGCAACTCAGGATCGGTCGAGATGAATTCGACGTGGACACCGAACTCGCGCAGGCCCTGGCGAATGTAGGCACCAAACGCGTCGTTGCCAACACGATTGATGACCGCAGCCTTGCGACCTAACCGGGCCGCAGCAACCGCGACGTTGGTCGGGCTGCCACCGATCGACTTCCGGAAAGTCGACACATCGGCGAGCGGCACATTTTGCTGCTCGGGGTACATATCAACGGAGGAACGGCCGAAAGTGAGAATCTCAAGTTCGTCGAGATTGAACGGCGCACCGAGCGTCAACTTGTCGCACCGGAACTCTGGAGTTCGTGCTCGAGGGCTTCGAGTTCGGCACCACCCGACATTTTCTGGGTCAGTTCGTCGACGGTGATCTCCGACTTGTGGAACGAACCCAGGGAACGACCTCGGTTGAGGATCAAGAAGCGGTTACCGACCGGGTAGGCGTGTCGCGGGTTGTGCGTGATGAAGATCACGGCGAGCCCCTGGTCGCGGGCTTCGACAATTCGCTTCAGTACGACTCCGGACTGCCGCACACCCAGCGCTGAGGTCGGTTCGTCGAGAATAAGTATTTTGGCACCGAAGTAGCCAGCGCGTGCAATGGCCACCGACTGGCGTTCGCCACCCGACAGCGTGCCGACGGATTGCTCAGTGTCGCGGATGTCAATGCCCATCTTGGCCATTTCCTCCTTCGCGATCCGCTTCGCCTTCTTCGTGTCGATCCACTTGAGCGGACCAATACCGGTGGTGGGTTCCGAGCCGAGGAAAAAGTTGCGCCACACCGACATCATCGGGACCATCGCAAGATCCTGGTACACCGTTGCAATCCCCGTGTCGAGGGCGTCTCTCGGTGAGTCGAACGTTACCTCTTCGCCATTGAACCGGATCGTGCCCTCGGACTGCTGATGCACCCCGGCGAGAATTTTGATGAAGGTCGACTTGCCTGCGCCGTTGTCGCCAAGCACGCAGGTGACCTCACCGGCGGCAACCTGGGTACTCACCCCGGTGAGTGCCGTGATGCTGCCGTAGAACTTCGAGATGTTGTCAAGTTCAAGGAGTGGCGTCTCAGACATGGTTGGTCTCTCGTTCAGATAAGGGCATTGATGCGGTCTGGACTTCAGCGCCGCTCATCGGCGGATTCCTTCGGCCTTGTTCCGGAGGAATTTGTTCGATACGACGGCCAGCAGCAAGATGACGCCGACGATTAAGAACCGCCAGTCGGTGTTCCAGCGAGCACTCGAGATTCCGATGGCCGGAATCGACAGGATGCACGCGCCGATCGCGCCGCCGAACGCCGTGCCGTAGCCGCCAGTCAGCAGCGTGCCCCCAACCACCGCAGCGATAATGAAGATAAATTCTTGGCCGTCACCGTTATTGGCCTGGATCGAGTTGATACGGAAGGCGACGAGCAACCCAACGAACCATGCGGCGACCGACACCAGCATGAACAGCTGGGTCTTGGTCCGGGCGGCCGGGACACCCACTTGGCGAGCCGCCTCTTTGTTGCCGCCGACAGCGAAGGTCCAACTGCCGAAACGAGTGCGGGCCAGCACCCACATCATGACGATCGTGAACAAGATGAACCACAGCAGTCGCACAGAGGTCTTGGCCGGCGGCACCCCTGCGGCTAACTCTTCAGCGGTGATGAAGAGCATGCGGAATGCGAGACCAACGAACAGCAGCATCGAACCGAGCGCCAGCAGCCGCACGCCGAGATGGTCGGCGCGTGCCGATCCGGTTCGCCGCTCTTCAAAGCGGAACGTGGTTACAGCCCAGACGAGGACCATGACCGCCGCTGCAAGCACCACTCCGAAAAGCGAACCTCGGAACTTGGTGTCGGACGAGTCGACGAAAACGGTGAGAGCGACGATGCCGATCGCCAGGGCAAACACCGACGTCACCACGAACTTGGTGGCAGCATTCACTGACAGCGCTGCTTGTGAGGCCATCGCGATCAAGCCGATGCCGGTGCCAGCAAGGACGAGGACCAGGATTACGCGCACTCCCTGAGTGGTAAAGGGGAAGAAGATCTGGTTTGTTGACGACGAGTCAATGGCAATGGCAACGATGGAGCTGAGGACTATCGCCGTAAGGCCCACGCCCAGGCGTCGCCGCATCAGGGAATCGAGCGACAACGCTCCCCGATCGACGGAGGGCTCGTAACGCCAGGTGGCCCAACCGAAGAGTCCGAGGAAGCCGCCAATGGCCATCACTGCCACGAGGGCTGCGTTGGCAGCGGTGCCGTCGGTTGCGTGGAGCCCAAGCAGACCGCCCACACCGAGGCCGACGCCAACGAGAAACATGACCAGGCCAACTGGCTGCATCTCCTCGCGCCGTTGGAACCACAGCTCGCTGATTGCGAGCGTCAAAATGGCAAAGCCAGCAACGATGAACCCGATGTAAAGGGCGTCGCGAACTTCGAGCTCGTGGGTGTTGCGCTCCCACTCAGCGGCAAAGATCAGTCGGAAGAAGTCAAAGTCGGCCGCCTCGTCGGTGCGGCCGATCTGAATCTGGCCGACGAAGCGCTTGGCGAGGCCGAGCTTCAGGCCAATCAGAGCGAAGAAAGTTCCGAGCGTGATGATGAAACTCGGCTGTCCGGTCCGCTCCACGACGAAGCCGTTGAGGTAACCAATGCCGAGCGCGACCAGCAACGAGAGCGGAATGGCGATGACGAGCGGAAAGCCGCGTCCACCAAGTTCGCCGGTCTCTTTGACGAGGTAGATGATCAGCATGCCCATGGCGCCGGTCATCGCACCCGACGACAGGTCGAACTCGCCACCGATCATCAGCATCGACACGGCAACGGCCATGATCCCGACGGTGGACGCAGTGTCAAGCCAACCGAAGGTTTGACCGACCGTGCCGAAGGTCTCAGAAACGGCCCAGAAGAAGCTCCAGATTCCGACGATTCCGATAATCGCGCCGACCTCGGGACGGATGAAGAGTCGCTGAAAGATTGAGCGGTACAGAAGTCGCTCATCGGCCGCAGGGGCGAGTGAATTGGAGGCGTCGACCGTCGATGTTGTGGCAACGACGCTCGGAGTGTCGGTCGGAGTGTCTTGTTCGCTCACGGGTCCCCCAGAAGGCAGTGATGTCGATCGCAGAGATCAAAGAAATAGCAGTGCACCGGTGCGGGGTGAGGGCCCCATGCCCTCACCCCACAACAGGGTGTTCATTAAGTAATGCGGTATTGCGGTATAGCGGTATTGCGGTATTGCTGATTGATCAGCGAGTGCCCACTTCGCTGAGCGCCAGGATCTCTGCGGCGTTCTCCGGGGTCACGAAGCCGGGGCCCGTGAGGATCGGGAGGCCGCCACCGAGGGTGTTCTGGTTGGTGACGTTGAGGAACAAAAGCAGGACAGGCATGTAACCCTGGAGGTACTGCTGCTGGTCCACGGTGAAGGCGATGTTGCCGGCCTCGATCTCGCCGATCAGTTCCGGCGTGAGGTCGAATCCACCAATGGTCAGGTCACGACCGAGGTCCTGCGCTGCACGCAAGCCCGAGAGTGTGATGACCGGACCGACGCCCATGAAGCCGTCGATGTCGGTGTCGGCAGCCAAAGCAGCGTTGATCGTGTTCTGCTGCTCGGTCGTGTCGGCGTCGAGACCCATGAATGCAATGACGACTTCGCCATCGAAGGTCTCGGCGAGGCCTTCACAGCGCTCGGTCAGAGCGACGTTGCCCTGCTCCTGCTGACCACAGAGAATCTTCTTCGCGCCAGCTGCGTTGAAACGTTCGCCCGCGCCGTTACCGGCAATGACTTCGGTTTGTCCGACGTGCGTGAGTGCACCGATTTCCTGGTAGTCATTCGAGCCCGAGTTGAGCGTGATCACCGGGACGCCGGCCGCGACGGCTGACTGGAGCGGGCCAACGAGTGCGTCGGGGTCGGGCAGCGATGCGGCGATGCCGTCGGATCCTTCTGCAATCGCAGCTTCGATGTCTTGCACCATGACCTGTGCGTCGTTGACGCCCGGCTTCCAGACAAGCGTGACACCGAGGTCGGCGGCAGCTGCGTCTGCACCACGCTTCAGTACGGACCAGAACGGGCCGTCGTCGGAGTGGGTGATCATGTGGAATGTGAGATCGCCGGCTTGGGTCTGATCGACCTCTTCAGGAGCGTCAGTCGCAGCAGGTGCTGCTGAATCGACGGATGCAGCGGAACCCTCACTGCTGCTGTCGGAGCCGCCGCAAGATGCAGCGACGAGTGCAAGTGCGGGCAGGATTGCCAGCAGCTTCTTTGATGTCTTCATGTTCTCCCCTTAGTTAGGTGTGGATTTCCTCGTCAGCCGAGGCGGATGCCTCGACCCCCGTGAGGAACTCGATGCTCGCGAGAACATCGAGAATGGGGCCAGCACCGGCCTCGGGTTCATCCGAGGTGATGGCAGCGTCTTGTTCGAGTACGTACCATTGGTCGTACCCGCGAGCTTCGAGTTCGGTGACGATGGCACCGATAGGAACGTCGCCACGTCCCAGGTTGCAGAACATCCCGGCCTGGACTCCATCCATGATCGACTGTTCGTGACGGAAGACCGGTAGGGCCTTTTCCATCACGACGTCTTTCAGGTGGACGTGCTTGATTCGATCGAACGCGAGGTCGAGGAACTCCATTGGATCCATCCCACCAATCTGCATGTGGCCCATGTCGAAAGTCCAATTGACATCAGAGTGTTCAAGCACGTTGAGAATGTCGTCACGCGTCTCAACGATGGTGCGCAGATGCGGATGCATCGCCTGCGTCATGCCGTACTCCCCCACGATGTCGTCAATAACTGACAACATCTTTGCACCATGCTGCCAATCTTGCGAGTCGAGATCGCGGCGCGGGCCCCAATTCCAATCGGTGACAGGTGAGGAGACAAAGACTGTGCCGCCCGCAGCGGACATCAACTTGGCCGCACGATGTGTTGCCTCGATTGTCGCTTGCTCTTCGCTCTGCTCGTGAATGACCACCGGAACGAATCCGCCAATCATCGTGAGGTCGTACTGCTGACAGAGATCTCTGAGTTCGGCCGGGTCAGTGGGCAGGTAGCCATCAGAACCAAGTTCGGTCGCCGAGAGACCAAGTTGCTGCATCTCGCCGAGCACCCGATCGGGTGTCAGTTCGATTCCCCAACCGGGAACTTCGCAGACACCCCAAGAGATGGGTGCGCCGGCGAGGCGCTGCATGATCGACATCTGTGTGTTCCCCCTCGGGAATCGGCCACGACCAGTTCAAGCTGATGCTTCGAACCCGCCACTTGACGAAAGTGTATTAGAGCGCTCTAATAGAAGAGTACTCTCACTATGACTGGGGGCACAACGCCTTGTCAAGCGGAGAGGGCACAAGACTCCGACATCGGGTGGCCAAAACGACCGAATCTGACGCGATCGCACATTACAGCGAGCGTGAACGCGCAAGAAAGAGAGGGAGAACGTGGCACAACCGACGATGCAACAGGTAGCAGAGCTCGCCGGCGTGTCGACTGCGCTCGTCTCACTCGTTATGCGCGACGCCCCCAATGTCAGCGACTACCGGCGCCAGCTCGTTCTCGCTGCCGCCGACGAACTCGGCTACCGCCCCAATGTGTTGGCGCGAAACCTGGCGTCTCGCCGAACCCAGACCATCGGCGTCGTACTCAACGACCTCCACAACCCGTTCTTTGCCGACATCGTTGATGGCCTCCAGGCCGCGGCCGACGCCAACGACTACCGGCTGCTGATCGGGAACGGCAGCCATTCTCAACTCGGCGAAGAGCGGTCGGTCGAAACCTTCCTGCAGTTCCGCACCGACGGTCTCGTGATCGCCGGTTCGATGCAGACCGACGAATTGCTCGAACGTACGTCTCGATCGGCGCCAATCGTGATCGTCGGCCGGACATCGTCGAGTGAGGTCTTCGACACGGCGAACACCGATGACGAGGTCGGCGCGCGGCTCGTTGTTGATCACCTCGTCGCCCTCGGCCACCAACGCATTGCCCACATCGACGGCGGTCGCGGTGCCGGCGTTATCGAACGCCGGGCCGGGTATCGCACAGCAATGCGTGCACACGGCCTCGGCGAACACATCCACGTTGTCCGCGGCGATTTCAGCGAGGCCGGCGGGCGCAAAGCCGCGCATGCGCTGATGCTCCACGACCGACGCCCTACCGCGATCTTCGCCGGCAACGACCTCAGCGCTGTTGGCGCCCTCGGCATCGTCGAGAGTCTCGGGTTCGATGTTCCAGGCGACGTGTCGATCGTGGGCTACGACAACACGGCGCTCGCCGCGATGCACCACGTTTCGCTCACAACTATCAACCAGCCCACCGAGGAGCTGGGACGTGCAGCCATCGACCTGCTGCTGGAACGCCTCGACGGCAACCGGACCGCGGCAACTCACCACGTCGCTGAGCCTGCCCTGGTCTGTCGGTCGACAAGCGGCCCTCCGCCAGCCCCCTGACAACGCGCCCCAAGCCCGAACACCAAGCCCCGCACGCATATCGAGACGAGACCACCATGACTACATTGCACTCACCTGTCCGCGTCGGCGTGCTCGGCACCAGTTGGTGGGCCGACTCCATGTATCTGCCGGCGTTAACGGCACATCCCGACGTCGAGATCGTGGGGCTCTGCGGCCGGACCCCGGCCAAGGCCGAGGCACTCGCTGCCGAGTGGAACGTGCCCTGGTGGACCGTCGATAGCGACGAATTTCTCGACCCCGAACGGCTCGATGCTGTGATCATCGCGACCTCGAACGACAGCCACGAGCCGCTCACACTGCTCGCCATCGAGCGTGGCTTGCACGTCCTCTGTGAGAAGCCAATCGCCACGTCCGCCGCTGCTGCACAGGCAATGGCCGACGCAGCGGCTGCTTCGGGCACGACGACCCTCGTCCCGTTCACGTATCGGTACATGCCGAACTTCCAATACATAAAGCGTTTAATCGACACTGGTTTCGTGGGCCGACCGTTCCACCTGAACATGCGCTACTTCACCGGCTTCGCCCGAGACAGCGAGTACAGCTGGCGCTTCGACACCGAACTCGCAGGGTCGGGCGTGCTCGGCGACCTGGGCTCGCACTGGCTTCACG
>CAWUXP010000209.1:0-4630 GCA_963926495.1 Candidatus Ilumatobacter herschelensis | reverse complement strand
CAGCCCGACCCGCGCAGCGATCTGTATTCACTCGGCATCGTCATGTATGAGATGGTCAGCGGCCGGCCTCCGTTTACCGGCGAGAACCCGGTCAGCATTGCTTACAAGCAGGTCCACGACGCACCGCAGCCCCTCGTGCAGCTAGTTGCCGACGTGCCGCGGGCGTTCGAGGCGATCGTCGCCAAACTGCTCGCCAAAGATCCCAAGCTGCGTTACCCGAGTGCGGGCGCTTTGCGCGACGACCTCCGCCGTTTCCGCAACGACGAACCCGTCATGGCGCTCTCGGCAGCAGCCTCGGCTCAGGGTGTTGTCATGCGCGGCGGCAACGGTGCAACCGCCGCTGCTGTCGGGGCAACCGCAATCAACCCCAGCGTGGCGCCGGTCCAACCGCGAGCAGGCGGCGTCCCGCAGGCTGGCATGTACGAGGCCGGCTACCCGCCGGGCGCCTCACCGGACGCTGCCTACTACGACTCCGACGGCACGCGAACCGGCTGGTTCGCACTCGCTGCATTCGTTGCACTGATCGCTCTGGTCGTCGGCGGTGTCTTACTCTTCCAGTCGTTGAGCAACGAAGCGCCAGCCACCGCCGAGCCGCAGCAAGTCACGCTGGCCGACTATGCCAATCGACCCAGAGCCGACGTGGTGGCCGAACTTGATGGCCTCGGACTCGCGTTCAAAACGCAAGCAGAAGAGAACGGCGACTTCGCCATCGACTTCGTGATCCGCACTGAGCCAGGAGCGGGAACGGTTCTGATCGAAGGCGAGGAAGTCGTGGTGTTCTTCAACCCCGATCCGCAGGTCAGCCCGATCCCCAACGTCGTCGGCATCTCGCTCGAAGACGCACGCCTCACACTTGAGGCGGCCGGATTCAGTATCGGCACGATCACCGTCGAGCAGACCGATCAGGTCGGCGAAGGCACCGTGCTCAGCATGACCCCGCCGGCCCAAACACAGGCCAAAACCGCCACTGTCGTCGACGTCGTGGTTGCCGGGCCGCCCGGTGGCGTGTCGGTCCCCGGGTTCCTTGTCGGCCAGACCGAGCAAGCTGCGCTCGAAGTGTTGCAAGGCGAGCCATACGGCTTCGTGGTCGAAGTGATCCGTCAGGCGAGTGCTTCGATCGACGCGGGCACCGTGATCGAGTTGACACCCGGCGCCGGTTCACTTATTCCCCGTGGCGGCAACATCGCGTTGACGGTCTCGGATGGGCCTGAACCGGTCACGGTGCCTCCTGTTGCCGGCCAGACCGAGGGTCGGGCACGCAACGAACTGACGGGTCGTGGCCTGGTGGTCAGCGTCGAGTATGTCGATGTGGCAGCCGGCAGCCCTGACGACGGCCGCGTCCAGTCCCAGAGCCTCGAGCCCGGAAGCCTGGCTGACCCCGGCACGCCGATCACCCTCGTCGTCGGGCGCTCACTCGAAACCGTGCCGACACTCCCGCCGACCACTCAGCCTCCTGCAACAACGGTTCCGCCCGCTACGACCGCTGCTCCGGCAACGACAGCGGCAACGACCGTGGTGCCGACCGTGCCTGCAGCGACGGTCCCCCTGACAACAATCCCGTAGCACCGCTCCATCTCGAGCAGCGATGGAATCGAGCGGGTGACTCGGCCAGCGGGACGACATACTGGCGTAGTGCCGCGCATCCTGGTGATCGACAGCTACGACAGCTTCGTCTACAACCTCGTCCAGTACCTGGGTGAGTTAGGCGCAGAACCGATTGTCGTCCGCAACGACGAACTGACCGTCGACGAGGTAATCGCGCTCGCACCTGACGGGGTGCTGCTCTCACCCGGCCCCGGGCGGCCCGAAGACGGCGGCATTATCTGTGATGCCATTCCTGCGTTCGCGGCCGCTGGCACGCCGGTCTTCGGTGTGTGCCTCGGCCATCAGGCAATCGGTCATGTGTTCGGCGCATCAGTTGTGGGTGCGCCCGAACTCATGCACGGCAAGACCTCAGAGATCGACCACGAAGGCGCTGGCGTCTTCGCCGGCCTCCCATCGCCGCTGACCGCAACGCGCTACCACTCGCTGACACTCGATCCGGACACGATTCCCGACACCCTGACCATCACCGCACGCAGTGCCGATGGCGTCGTCATGGGAGTCCGCCATCGCGTTCTCGACATCGAAGGTGTGCAGTTTCACCCCGAGTCGATTCTCACCGAACATGGCCACGATCTAGTCAAAAATTTCCTGGAGCGCTGTAATTCTGCCTGACAGGCGTTGTCAAGAAATGCGCGATTGTTGCGACAGTTTCGCATTCTTGTTCTCGGGGTGCTCGTTCATCCTCTAGGGTGTTCTCCCGATGGCACCTCCGAAGCGAAAAACTGGTGGCGGTCGAGTCACGGAGAAGGGCACTCGCCCTGGCGACCGTGCCGCAACCCGTTCGAACTCAGCGCACTCCGACCACGAAGTCGCCGCGTCGTCGCGTTACACGCCGAAGGCAAAACGCCAGCAGTTGATCCCGCCAAACTGGATTCCGGTCATCATGCTTGTGCTGCTGATCGGTGGCGGTTTGCTGATCATGGCTCGTTACTTGATCTTTACCGAGAGCAACTGGCCGACCCTCGCTGGGTTGATCGCCATTCTTGGTGGGTTGTACACAGCCACCAAGTGGCAATAGCTTTCCGCTGACTGACCGCCCATCCGGACCAATTCTCACCCTGTGGGAAACCTTTGTGACCGATGGCCGAATATACTTAGTTATCCACAGGTCTGTGGATAACTGCCCTGCTTGACGTGCATCGCTCGGCCGATCACGCTCAGTCGTAAAGTGGCGCCACTTCGGTCATGTCTTCGAGGCAGTGACGCGGCGGAGGGGGATCTTCGTCAGGCGCCATGGTCATTTTGAGCTCGACACCGCAGACTTCACAGCGGTACTTTCTGCTCACTTTTCGCATCTCACCGGTGGGCAATGGCTCGGGTGGAAGCTGGGTCATCGAATACAGCAGTGCAATGCCACTTTTCCACAGGACAAACCCAAAGAAGATCCCAAATCCCACCCAGATGACTGTCGAGAAGGCCGGCATGGCTCTCAGGGTACCGGCCTCGGCAGGAGCACTCCGCACCCGCTCGACGTTGTGGCCGCGGCCAGAAGTGGGCACGATGAGCGGCCATGAAGTGGCCGGCATGGGAACAGGCAGCAATCGCTGCGGTCCTCAGCGGCGTTGTGGCGCTCGTCCTGAGACGACGCAGATCGAGTGAGTCAGGTGAGCTGGGTCAATCAGGTCGGAACCCTGCTGGGTTCACCGAGCAACTGACCGTCGAGTTTGCGTTGATCTCGGCGCTATACGCCGTCTGGCGCGTTGCCCGCAAGTTGCCGCTCGCCCAAGACGACGGCGCAATCGAGCGCGCCCGATCGATCGTTGATTTCCAAGAAGCGATCTTCTTACCGACCGAGCTGTCGTTCCAGCAATTCATCTTGCGCAATGACTGGCTCGGTTGGCCGACCACGCTCTACTACGCAGTGCTGCACGTCCCCGCCCTGATCGCATTTCTCGTCTGGCTGTTCGTGTTCCATCGCCCCCACTTCGCGCACTGGCGCAACGGACTCGTCTTCCTTACCGGGATGTGTCTCGTCATCCGGTTCTGGCGTGTTGCACCGCCACGGTTCCTTGCCGACCTCGGTTACGAAGATCTGTCAGAACGATTCGGACCGTCGATCTACGGCCCCGTTGGGACCGGCGTCTCTGACCAATTTGCTGCGATGCCTTCGATCCATGTTGGTTGGGCTGCCGTGGTGTCGCTCGGTATTTTTGCCGTGAGTACCAGTCGGTGGCGATGGTTTTTCCTGCTGCACCTGATCATCACGATCATCGTCGTATCAGCCTCAGGCAACCACTGGTGGCTGGACGGCATCGTCGCCATCGGCCTGCTCGTGGTCGGCCTCTGGCTCGACACGTACGTTCGCTCGCATGTCGTCCGACGCAGGGAACCCGCCCCGACCAAGGTCGATCAGCGGCTCGCTCGGTCTGAACGCGACGTGTCGTCGATTTCCTGACCGGCGTCGACCAACAGATCGAGCACACGCTGCATGTCGGCAATATCGGCACCGTCGAGGTGCACAGCGAACAGGGCCTGCAGCGCGCGTCGGTACGTCACCGACATCTCGCGCCACAGACGGCGTCCGGTCTTCGTCAGCTCCACCTCGACAGCACGGTGGTCGTTGGCGTCGACGTATTTGTGGCGCGCTATCCAGCCTTCTTCTTCGAGCCGATCGAGTCGACGGCTGACGCTCGAAGGCGGCAACCGCATGTCAGACGACACGTCGAGCGGGCGGGCCCGACCGCCCAGTCGCTGAAGTGACGCCAAGACATCGAACCATCCGAGCGAAATATCCCACTCGGCACGGAGCTCGTCGTCGATGTTCCGTTCGATCTCACCGACAAGCGCCTGCATGCCCCGCCAGACGCCAACACGGACGTTGTCGAGGCGTGCCATGCCCGATCAGCTCGTAGCGCGGATCGCTGCGGCGAACGCCGTGGTGGCCTCTTGAATCTCGTCAGAGGTGACCGTGAGCGGCGGCATCCAGCGAATGGTGCGCTTGCGGGTGCCTGCAGTCATCAGGATCACTTTGCCCTCGGCGAGGCAGTGTTCAACGATTGCCGAGGCGCGCTCGGCAGAGTCGAAC
>CAWUXP010000208.1:0-6837 GCA_963926495.1 Candidatus Ilumatobacter herschelensis | reverse complement strand
TCGTTGGCGAAATCGAAGACGAATACGACCGCGCCGATCCGGCTGAGTACCTCGAAATCGAGCCAGGCATCTGGTCCGTGGTGGCGACATCGCGACCCGACGAGATTGACCGATTCACAGGCTTCCAAATTCCGGATGGCGAATACGACACGGTGGCAGGACTTGTACTTGACCGGCTCGAACGCATCGCTGAGGTCGGTGACTCGGTCGTCGTCGACGGGATGCAGATCGAAGTGCTCGAAGTCGAAGAGTTCGCGATCACCCAAGTCTTGCTCCGCCGAGACCCTGCAGCAGGAATCGTGCGCGGCGATGACGATGGGGACGGCGTGTCGGATTACAACGAAAAATCTGACCCCCTGGACGAGGGCGACTCATGATCGCAGTACAGGCAGCCGAGGCTGGTTTCGCTGTCGAGTGGGGAGCCCTTGGCATAGCGATCTTGCTACTGGCCCTCAATGCGTTTTTCGTTGCCGCTGAATTCGCCCTCCTTGCAGCCCGCCGTTCGCGTATCGAGCAGCTTGCTGCTGACGGCAACAAGCGAGCGGTTGCAGCTCTTGCGGGCATCCGCGAATTGACCCTGATGCTCGCCGGCGCCCAGCTCGGCATCACCATGTGCTCGCTCGGTCTCGGTGCCGTCGCCGAGCCAGCGATTGCTCATCTCATCGAAGGAGCGATTGGATCGTTCATCGATATTTCTGACACGGCACTGCACGTCATCGGCTTCACAATTGGGCTGTCGCTTGTCGTGTTTCTGCACATGGTCGTGGGCGAGATGGCGCCGAAGTCGTGGGCGATCTCCGACCCGGAGAAGTCGTCATTACTCCTGGCCCGCCCGTTCCGTGCGTTCGTTCGGGTATTCCAGCCGATCATCTGGTTCCTCAACTCACTTGCGAACATCGTCGTTCGTCTGGTCGGTGTCGAGCCACAGGATGAACGCGCCATGGCGCACTCGCCAGCCGACCTGATCTTGCTGCTTGACGAGTCGGCTGGCCACGGCGACATCGCTGCCGAAGATCATCAACTGCTGACCCGTTCGCTCGAGCTGTCAGGCCTAACAGCCTCCGACGCCATGACGGTCAGGCGTGACATCATTTCGATGCCCGGCGACGCCACTGCTGCCGAGGTGGCTGCCGAGGCGCACCGCACGGGTCGGACCCGCATCGTCATCCACGAAGATGATCTCGACCATTGCCTTGGCTTCGTTCACGCGAAAGACCTACTCCGCCTGGAGAGCGCCGATTGGGAGACCACGCTTGCTCGGTCGCTGGTGCGGCCCCTGATGGTCACCCCCGATCATCACCGACTCGAAGACCTGCTGGTCGAGATGCGCAGCGAACGCAAGCACATCTCCGTGGCCGTCGACGAGCATGGCACCGTTGTTGGTTTGGTCACACTCGAAGACGTGTTCGAAGAACTGATTGGCGACTTCCACGACGAGTCTGACGACCGACTCGGAGACTGTGTGCAGCACGCTGACGGCAGCTTCCGGATCAACGGCACGCTGCGGCCGGATCAGTTCGAAGAGTGCACGGGCGCTTCCCTGCCGGAAGGTGATTGGCACACCGTTGCCGGCTACGTCATCGGGGCACTTGACGAGATCCCATCGGCTGGCGACAGCGTCAACACCGAAGTCGGTGAGTTCACCGTGCTCGAAATGGACGGCTACGCAATTGCCGCGCTGCGGGTGAAGTTGCCGGCCGGCGCGGCTGATGCGAACATTCGTTCGTCATCGTAGACTGAGCTAGTGACCGACACTGATCTGGAAACTGGCGAGCAATTAGCAGCCGAGGCCGTGATCACACCCGATGCTGCGGTGCCTGACCAATCACCTGAGCAGGCGCTGATCGCCGCGTCGAGTTCGTTCTCCAACTACGACACCGGTAACGAGAACAGGTTCACAGTCGTTTCCGATTGGGCCCCTGCCGGTGCACAGCCAGAAGCAATCAAGGCATTGTCTGAAGGCATCGAAGCGGGGGAGCGATTCCAGACGCTGCTGGGCATCACTGGTTCGGGCAAGTCGGCGACGATCGCCTGGACCATCGAACAGACCCAGCGGCCGACACTGATCTTGGCGCCGAACAAATCGCTCGCTGCACAGCTGGCGCAAGAGATGCGTGAGTTCTTCCCGCACAACCGAGTCGAGTACTTCGTCTCGTACTACGACTACTACCAGCCCGAGGCGTACATCCCGAGTAGCGACACGTTCATTGAGAAAGACAGCTCGGTCAACGACGACATCGAGCGGCTGCGCCACTCCACCACGGCTGCGCTCCTCACCCGCAAGGACGTCATCGTCGTCGCATCGGTGTCCTGCATTTACGGCATGGGCAATCCCGAGGAGTACAAGGGCAACCTGCTCGACCTCACCGTCGGCGTCGACTACGACATGCGCAACATCCTGCGCCGCCTCGTCGACATGCAATACGACCGGAACGACATGACGCTGGGGCGCGGAAATTTCCGCGTCCGCGGCGACACGATCGAAGTGCACCCGGCCTACGAGGAGAACGTGCTGCGGATCGAGATGTTTGGCGACACCGTCGACCGCATCACGATGATCGACCCGCTCACCGGTGAAAACCTCCGCGAGCTTGAACGCGCTCACGTGTTCCCCGCAACTCACTACGTCACCGGTAACGAGCGGATGACCCGAGCGATGGGCCAGATCGAACACGAGCTCCAGGTGCGGCTGAAAGAGTTTGAAGAACAAGACAAGCTGCTCGAGGCACAACGCCTTCGGATGCGCACGTCGTACGACCTCGAGATGATGAGCGAGCTCGGTTACTGCAACGGCATCGAGAACTACTCGATGCATATCGACGGCCGCGAGTACGGCGAACCGCCGTTTACCCTGCTCGATTACTTCCCCGACGATTACCTCCTCGTGGTCGACGAGAGCCACGTCGCAGTGCCGCAACTGCACGGACAGTTCGCGGGTGACCGCAGTCGGAAAGACATGCTGGTCGAGCACGGCTTTCGCCTCCCTTCAGCACGCGACAACCGACCGCTGACGTTCGAAGAGGTCCTCGGACGCGTCAACCAGTGCATCTTCCTTTCGGCAACACCGAGCCCCTATGAGCTGCGCGTGTCGACCAAGGTCGTCGAGCAGATCATTCGCCCGACGGGCCTCGTCGATCCCGAAGTGATCATTAAGCCCACCAAGGGGCAGATCGATGACCTGATGGAAATGGTCGAGGGCCGCGTCGCGAAAAATGAGCGCGTGCTGGTCACAACACTGACGAAAAAAATGGCCGAGGACCTCACCGACTACCTGCTCGAACAGGGCATGAAAGTCAGGTACCTACACAGCAACATCGAGACGATCCAACGCATCGAGATTATCCGTGCGCTGCGCCTCGGCGAGTTCGACGTGTTGATCGGCATCAACCTGCTGCGCGAGGGCCTTGACCTGCCCGAGGTGTCGTTGATCTGCATCCTCGACGCCGACAAGGAAGGCTTCCTGCGGTCCGAGACATCGCTGATTCAGATGATGGGTCGTGCTGCGCGAAACGTGTCGGGCGAGGTCGTCATGTATGCGGACCGCGTCACCAATTCGATGACGAAGGCGATCGACGAAACGCAGCGTCGCCGCAAGGTGCAGTTGGCGTACAACGAAGAACACGGCATCGACCCGCAGACCATCCGCAAGGCCGTTGGCGACATCCTGTCGATGCTGCGACCCGACTCGCGGACCCCAGTGCCGGGCATGGACAAACGTCGTCAACGCGAGCGCGACCAGGTTGCTCAGGAACTCAAGAACCTGCCGCAGCAAGAGTTGCAGCGACTCATCCAAACCCTCGAAGCCGAAATGCAAGAAGCCTCGGCCGAGTTGAAGTTCGAGTACGCCGCGAAACTCCGCGACGAGATCCGCGAACTCAGCCGAGAACTCACCGACGCCCGATAGTTACGCATGGGGTCAGGCCCCTTACGCAACTCTGTGAGCGTCAACGCCGTGCCAGGTGCCGAGGGTTGCATCTCGGCCGCTCTACGCTCAGGCAATGCGGGAAATCCACAGCCTCGAAGAGTTCGATGCCTACGTGGAAGCCAGTGGGTGCCTCGACGAAGCCGTGGTGCAGGGCGTCGATCTTTCGTCTCGTGAGGAGTTGCTTGAGACGCTGACGTGCGTCGGCAGTACGTTCCTTGGAACTCGACTTTCGCCCACGACGTTGCAGCATGTGCTCGAAGCCGGCGCCGTGGTGTTCCCGCGGCTCCCTGACCTTCCGTTTGACACTTACCGTCCCCGTCTCTACGCCCAGGGCGAGCTGATGACGGGCTGGGTTCACGGCGACTCTGGCTCATTTGAGCGAGACGCCCTCGATTCGAAGATCTACGAGTGGGCCACGAAGCATGCAACAGGCCACAACATTCCGGTGCTCGACGCTTTGGCCCAGCGACTTCACGACCATGCGATTGACGACGCACTGTACGAACATCTGTCGACGTACCCTGATGTCGTTGCGGTGATGGGTGGTCACTCGATGCTGCGTACCGACGAAGCGTTCAGAACTGTTGCCGAACTCGGACGATTGATGGCCCGAGCCGGCTGGCACGTTGCGACGGGTGGGGGCCCGGGCGCGATGGAAGCGGCGAACCTTGGTGCCTGGCTCGCTCCGCATCGGGACGGAGCGCTCGACGCCGCGATCGAGATGCTCGAGACTGCGACCGACTTCCGCGATTCCGACGCTTACCTCGGTGCGGGCCAGGCGGTGCTGCACGCATTCCCTGACGGAGCCGAAAGCCTCGCTGTACCGACATGGTTCTACGGGCACGAGCCGACCAACCAGTTCGCGACTCATGTCGCCAAGTACTTCGCCAACTCGATCCGCGAGGATGGGCTGCTCGCCGTCGCAACGAGGGGCGTCGTCTTCTCGCCGGGTGCTGCCGGAACGACCCAAGAGGTCTTCCAGGACGCCACTCAGAACCACTACGACGTCTTCGGTGTGGTGAGTCCGATGGTCTTTCTCGACTCCGAGTTCTGGACCGAGACGCTGCCTGCCGAACCGTTACTCCGCAAGCTGGCGGGGGAGCGTACCTACGCGTCGATGATCGGTTCCGTCGACACCGCCGACGAGGCCATGGCATTTCTCGTCGACCACCCGCCGATCACGACCTGAATCAGTCGAGACCGTGTTACATGGCGGAGCGGACGAGATCGTTTCGTCGGCGCAGGTTGTCTGTACCCGCCTATCGAGGTTGCCGCGTGTGGTACTGAACACTTGTTCGATCAGATTTTTTGGACGATAGCGTTGAGCCTTCATGGCTGAAAGTACGTCCGCCCCCGCCAAGAAGTCAGCTGCGAAGAAGTCGACTGCAGCGCAGGCCGCCGCTCCGCGCCGCCGCCAGTCGCTGCAAGACGAACCGAAGATCATCGTCCGCGGCGCGCGTGAGCACAATCTTAAGAACGTCAACGTCGAGATGCCGCGCAACAAGCTCGTTGTGTTCACCGGCATTTCTGGATCGGGCAAGTCATCACTCGCGTTCGACACGATCTACGCCGAAGGGCAGCGTCGCTACGTCGAGTCGCTGAGCGCGTACGCCAGGCAGTTCCTGGGCCAAATGGATCCGCCTGACGTTGACATGATCGAAGGGTTGTCACCGGCCATTTCGATCGATCAGAAGTCGGGTTCGCGCAACCCGCGCTCTACCGTCGGCACGATCACCGAGGTGTACAACGCCCTCCGGCTGCTCTATGCCCGCATCGGCATCCAGCACTGCCCGAACGACGGCACTCGGCTCCAGCGCCAAACGCCACAGCAGATCGTCGACCGCATTATGGCGATGGACGAAGGCATGCGCTTCCAAGTGCTGGCGCCCGTCGTCCGTGGCCGCAAGGGCGAGTACGACACACTGCTCGAAGAGCTTTCCGGACAGGGCTACGTGCGGGCCCGCATCGATGGCGAGACGGTCGACATCGACGAGTTCCTGAAGCGCGACGAGCGCCTCGCTAAGTACGAAAACCACAAGATCGAAATTGTCGTCGACCGCCTGGTGCTCAAAGAAGGCATTGATCGTCGCTTGACCGACTCGCTCGAGCAGGCACTGAACCTCGCCGAGGGTGTCGCTGAAATCGAGATTATTCATCGTGATGCCGATCCCGAGATGATCACGTTCAGTCAGCACTTGGCGTGCGACGTGTGTGGCACGTCATATGACGAGCCTGCCGACCGCAACTTTTCGTTCAACTCGCCGTATGGCGCCTGCGTCACCTGCGACGGCTTGGGCACCACCTACGAGGTCGACCCCGAATTGGTCATCCCCGACGTCGACGCAGCGCTCTCTGAGGGGGCGATTGCGCCCTGGCGTAGCGCGCACACCCAATATTTCACGCGGATGCTCGAGTCGGTTGCCAACGTCAACGAGATTGATCTCGACGCCCCCTGGCACACACTCACCGCCAAGCAGCAGAAGTTGATCCTGCACGGCGTCAAGGGCAAGATGACCGTCAATTACAAGAACCGCTACGGTCGATCTCGCTCGTACTCAACCGAGTACGAGGGCGTCATCCCCTGGATTCGTCGTCGCCATGAGGGCAGCGACAGCGAGTGGGCACGCGACCAGTACGAGGGCTACATGCGCCTCGTTGCCTGCTCACAGTGCGGTGGCGCTCGTCTCAAGCCGGCATCGCTGGCCGTAACGATCAACGACAAGAACATCTCCGAAGTCAGCGACATGTCGATCGAAGACTCCGCGAAGTTCCTCGGTGCACTTGTGTTGAGCGATCGCGACACCATGATCGCCGAGCGAGTCATGAAGCAGATCAACGAACGCCTCGGCTTCCTGCTCGACGTTGGACTCGACTACCTCACGCTGTCGCGCGCTGCTGGCACGCTGGCGGGC
>CAWUXP010000207.1:0-24294 GCA_963926495.1 Candidatus Ilumatobacter herschelensis | reverse complement strand
CGAAAACTTCGTCAGGCAGTGGATACACAGCGTGCGCTTTTCGCTCAGCAGCGACGAATGTCTGCAGGTCGGCCCAGTAGGGCTTCTCGAACTCAGCGCGCAGTAGCGGGTTCCAATCGGTGGTCATCGACATCTGTGCCTAGCATGGAATCCATGTTCGAGCACCTCCAGCGAGCGACGCTCGCCACCACGCCGACACCACTTGAGCAGGGTCCGGTGATTGGCGCAGGAGCACGGCTGTGGGTCAAACGAGATGATCTGACCGGGCTCGGCGGGGGCGGCAACAAGGCTCGCAAGCTTGAGTTCCTGTGCGGTGCTGCACTCGCAGCCGGAGCTCAGGCTCTTATTACGGTCGGCGCAGGACAGTCGAATCACTGCCGCATGACCGCTGCTGCGGGTGCGCGGCTGGGCATGGAAGTGCATCTGGTTCTTTCTGGCGACGAACCGGACGAGGCCGCCGGAAACCAGCTCTTGTCGATGCTGTTCGGTGCTCAGCTGCACTTCACCGGAGCGGCCCAGAGCCACTGGGGCGAACTTGAGATCGCACGCGAATTGCTGACGCGCGAGCTCAGTGGCGCTGGCCTCGCGCCATATTCGATCCCGATCGGCGGCAGCACCGCAGTCGGAGCACTCGGGTATGCAGCTGCATTCATCGAGATGCTCGACCAGTTCGACGCATTAGGTATCGAGCCGTCGACCGTTGTCTTCACGTCGTCGAGCGGTGGCACGCACGCAGGCCTCCTTGCTGGCCGCGCTGCAGCTGCTGCCGGCCGTACCGTTCCCAGCATCGTCGCCATCGGCGTCGCCAAGGGAGTCAACATTGGCTTGCCCGACATTGCCGACCTGGCCAATCAGACACTCGACCTCATGGGGCTCACCGATGTGCGCGTCGATCCTGCCGACGTCGAAGTCGACACGCGCTGGATTGGCGACGACTATGCGGTGCCGACAGCGGCGGGCGATAACGCAGTCCGCTGGGCGGCGACCAACGGTGGCTGGCTGTGCGATCGCACCTATTCGGGCAAGGGCCTGGCGGGTGCACTTGGCCTCGCTACAGAAGGTCGATTCGCCAACGAGGACATCGTGTTCATTCACACAGGCGGCTGGCCGGCGTTGTTCGCTACCGGCGGCGTTCCCGCCTAGCCCGATCAGTTCAGCTGCGGAGGCCGGGTTCTTCGCGCCGGATCAAACGACCGAAGTTCCGCCAGTGCTTTACCAGGATGAGGCCGCAGAGGCCCGCCATCGCAGCGAATTCCCAGGCTGGACGCCCGGTCAGGGCGAGCCCGATCGGTACCGAGCCCACGGTGAGGATCGAGCCGAGCGCAGCCTTGCCGGTCGCCTTGCTGAGCAGCCACCACACGATTGGTGCAGCGATGCCGATGATCGGTTGCAGCACGATTAAGGCGCCTGATCCGCAGGCGACGCCCTTGCCGCCTTTGAAGCCGCGGGTGGCCGGGAACATGTGGCCGAGCGCAGCTGCCACTGCACAGACGTAACCCAGTGGCCGGCCGGTGCCGGCCCAGTCGAAGCCCATCCCTAAGCCGAGGCCAGTGGCGAGGCCGGCCTTGAGCGCATCGAGCACGTAAACCCACGCACCCTTGCGCCACCCGAGTGCCCGCGTGACGTTCGAAGCGCCCGGGTTGCCCGACCCGACGGTGGAAATGTCGATGCCGTTGGAGCGCGCCACCAAGATCGCGCTCGGGAAAGTACCGAGCGCGTACGACAAGAAAATGAGAAGTACCGCCAGCACAGATCGCATTCTCGCACGTTGCATCCTGCGCCCAACCAACGCGTGAGCCGAAACTTCTCGGGTCGGGGTGGTCTACCGAGGACTACCCTCATTTGCCCTGTGAGCGCCAACCTCTTCCCCGACCTCGATAACGAGCGCTCCCGGTTGGCTTTTGCACGCCAATCCCGAGATCGGATGATCGAACGACTCTCGGCAGTCGACCCCAACAGCGCCGCTGACGAAATCACGAAGGAGTACATCGAGGTCACTGTCGCTGTGGCGATTGAGGACCTCAAGGGGCCTGGTGCTGGCGACTTTTTCGGTCGGATCGATCAGGGCGACGACACGTGGTACGTGGGCCGACGCCACATCGAAGACGATGCACACGATCCCGTTGTCGTCGACTGGCGTGCTCCGATTGCTGCGCCCTTTTACCGCGCTACGGCCGTTGACCCGCTCGGCATCGATGTCCGCCGCCGCTTCACCCTCGCTGACGGCGATCTGATCGCCTACCTCGACGAGCAACTTGACGATCCCGAATCGGGCAATGTCGCCGGTGGAATTCCGGACCCAGTGCTCGCTGAAATCGGTGCGGAACGCAGTGGTGAGATGCGCGAGATCGTTGCGACGATCCAAGGTGAGCAGGACGTGGTCATCCGCTCTGATATCGACCAGGTACTGATTGTTCAGGGTGGTCCTGGCACCGGCAAGACGGCGGTCGCCCTGCACCGTGCGGCCTACCTGCTCTTTGAGCACCGCGCCCGCCTGGCCCGCGACGGGGTTCTCGTCGTCGGGCCGAACAAGGCCTTCCTCGACTACATCGGCAACGTGCTGCCATCGCTTGGCGAGCGCAGCGTCCGTCAGGCAACCGTCGACGAACTGTGTATCCCTCGGGTCGACGTCACCGGTGCTGACGAGTCAGAGATCGACCGCTGGAAGGGATCGGCTGACCGTCTCGGCGAACTCAAAGCGGCCGCCCTCGCTGCGATTACTCCACCCGACGACGATCTCGTTGTGCCAATCGGCGCGCGTAACCACGTGTTTACCTCCGACGAGATCGCCGGCTGGCTCGAGGTCGCCAAGGGTGGCATTAGCCCGATCAACGAACGGCGGGTTCGCGTCGTCGCGCTGGCGAAACGTGAGTTACTCCGTCGGACCGGCGACGACGGTGCCTGGTCAAAGGCTGGGCCGTTGAAAGTAGCGATCAACAAGGCGTGGCCGACGCAAAAGCCGGCAAAGCTCGTCGACAACCTGCTGCCGGGCCCGAAGGGCAAGAAGCGGGCCTGGACCCGTGCCGACCAACTCCTCATCGACGAGGCCAACTCACTGCTGAACGGTTCGCCGTTCACCTACGGCCATGTCGTGGTCGACGAAGCGCAAGACCATTCGGCGGTGGCGCTGCGCGTAATCGGGCGTCGCAGCCCGACATCGTCGATGACACTGGTTGGCGATGTCGCCCAGTCGACCACGCCTGCCGGTCAAGAGCGGTGGAGCGAAGTGTTTGCCCACCTCGGGCCGGCCGGCTCGAACGGCATCGTCGCCGACCTGACCATCGGTTACCGCGTCCCCGAACCGATTCTACGAATCGCGAATCGCCTGCTCCCACTCACTGGTGTCGATGCCACCGAAAGCCGCAGTGTCCGCATCGCCGGTGAACCACCAAGCTGGGTACGCGGCCCATCGGATGAACTTGCTGCAACAGTCGCAGCGTCAACGGCGGCCATGAAGTCGCGTCACAAGCTCACCGGGATCGTGGCACCTCTCGCGCTCCACAAGTCGATCATCGCAGCGCTCCTCGAGCACGATCTCGTCGGTACCGACCACGTGCACAACCTCGAGCGAGTCGAGGTGCCGGTCTTCACGGCCGAGGCCGTCAAGGGCCTCGAATTCGACGGGGTCATCGTCGCGAACCCACACGAGATCTTGCACGAAAATGGCGACGAGCCGACGCCGCGCGGTGCACGCCTGCTCTACGTCGCAATCACCCGCGCTGTGCAGCAGGTCGAGTTCGTCACCGACGCTCCCGCCCCGCCTGTTATTGCGCCTTGAGCGCCGGATGGAATGATGTGGGTTATGGAGATCAATGATCAGATCGTCGGCAAGGCTGCACTTCGCGAGCTGTACCGCACACCCAGCGCACTTGCTGTCGCCAAGCAGTTCGACTCGATCGACTCGGTGACGGCGACTTTCATCGATCGTTGCCCATTCCTGGTGCTGTCGACAACTGATGGCAACACGGTCGATGCGTCACCACGTGGCGGGCCACCCGGCTTCCTGCAGCGACTCGATGACCGCCACATCGCCATTCCCGATTTGAACGGCAACAACCGCCTCGACAGCCTTGAGAACATCGCCGAGCACGGTCGTGCTGGCCTGCTGTTGTTCATGCCTGGCACTGACGACACGGTCCGAATCAACGGGCCGGCCATCTTGACCACTGACTCCCGCATCCTCGACGGCTTCACCGCCGAGTTGCGTCGTCCGAAGCTGGCCATCGTGGTCGAGACCGCCGAGTTGTATGCCCATTGCGCCAAGGCGTTCCGGCGCTCACAGATGTGGCAGCCCGATACCTGGGGCACTGCGGAAGAGACGCCCGACCTAGCCGACATTGTCGGAGCCCAATTAGACATGAAGAGCGGTGAGATGCGAACTGCTCTGGAAGCAAGTTACGCCGCCGACCTCGCCGCTGACCGCGCCGACCGCGCCGCCGACTGAGGAACCAAGCCTGAGCTAGCGGCGTCCGATGGTGACCGGCACTCGGCTCGGCTTGGAGTGATCCATCATTGGCTTCGGTATCTGCACCGACGATGCTGCGAGTAGAGCAGCTTCGCCGTGGCCCTTGACGCATTCGGGGTCGGGGCCATCGAGCGGGAGGCCCGTGAAGAACTTTGCGGCCATGCAGCCACCTTGGCAGGCGTCGAACTCTCCGCACGCCGAGCATGCGCCAGCCGACTGCGGCTCACGAAGTTCGCGAAACAGGTCGCTTTGCTTCCACACGTTGCTGAAGCCGCCCGCGTCGCGTACCGAGCCGGCCTTGAACTCGTCGTGAATGACAAATGGGCAGGCGTACACGTCGCCGATTGGATCGATCAGGCAGACCACGCGACCAGCGCCGCACATGTTGAGGCCAGGAAGGGGCTGTTCGCCGAGCGCGTTGAGGTGGAAGAACGAGTCGCCGGTGAGGACGTTCTCGCCGTTCAGGACCAACCAGTCGTAGATCTGTCGTTGCTGGGCTTGCGTGGGGTGCAGGTCGTGCCAGCTGTCGGCGCCGCGGCCCGAGGGGCGCAGGCGGGTGATGCGGAGTTGGGCGCCGTACTCGTCGGCCAACGCCTTGAACTCGTCGAGTTGGTCGACGTTGTAGCGAGTCACAACGACCGAGATTTTGAACTCCCCGAAGCCTGCATCACGCAGATGGTTCATCGCCTGGATAGCGGTGTTGTACGAGCCTTCGCCGCGGACGGCGTCGTTCGTGACCGCGTCGGTGCCGTCGAGGCTGATCTGGATGTCGAGGTAGTCCATCGCCGTGAGGCGCTTGGCCTTCTCGGCGTCGATGAACGCACCGTTTGTTGAGAATTTGACGCCGATACCGCGACCGATTGAGTACTCAAGCAACTCGAAGAAGTCGCGGCGGATCATGGGCTCGCCACCACCCATGTTGATGTAGAAGACCTGCAGATCATGCAGTTCGTCGAGGACGGCTTTGGCCTCGTCGGTCGTCAGCTCACGTGGGTCACGGCGACCCGACGACGAGAGACAGTGCACGCATTCGAGGTTGCAGGCGTAGGTCAGTTCCCACGTCAGGCAAATAGGGGCGTCGAGGCCGCCCTTGAGTTGTTCGACGAGTTGAGTTTGGCTCATTGGAGCATCTCCGATGCGTGGAGGTTGGCGAGTGCGCGCTCGAACGACGGCCAGCGCGCCGCGTCGATTTCACATTCGGAAAGTTTCTCGGCAGTGGTGCCGGTGCCATCGAGGGCCTGGACAAGCCGCACAACGTCAGGATGCTTCAGGAAGACCAGCTTCCGGTTGCCGTAGTGGTAAGCGAGCGCACCAAATGGTTCCGGGCGAAGTGCTACCTGCGGATGCAGCGTCAGCCGCTGATCGAGCAGAGAGGCGGTCATGTTGGTCGAGTCCGCGTGGGGCTCAGTAAACGCCGCACATGCCGTCGATAGAGATTTCCTCGACGAGTAGTTCCTCTTCGACGAACTCGACGGCCGGCGCATCGGCGGTTGCTGCGTTCTCGGCGACGGTCGTGCTTGATTCGTTCATCTCCTCACTTTACCGACCAGGCCGGCGCGGAGCGAACGCATCGTGCGGATCTCGCAGGCCCATCCGCCGGCCCTGTGCCAGGCTGGGCCCATGCACGTGACCGAACTGTGGCGTTATCCGGTGAAGTCGATGGGTGGGGAACAACTCGGGGCTGCCCACGTCGGCGAAGTCGGGATTGCTGGGGACCGTGGATGGGGCGTCTTCGACGTGGCGACCGGCACGGTCCTCACGGCCCGACGTTCTCCGCAACTGTTGTTTGCTTCAGCCCGATTGGTCGATGGCGATGTGGTGATCGACGTCCCAGAGATGGGCGAAGTTGGATCCGGCCAAGCTTCGGTGGCACTGTCTCGCTGGCTCGGCCAGGAAGTCGAACTTCGTGCCGCAGGTGATGTCGGGGGTACATACGAGGTGCCGCTCGACTTCGAGCATGACGCCGACTGGGTGTCGTGGACCGGCCCCGCCGGCGCATGGCACGACTCCAAGTCAAGTCGCGTGTCGTTGGTGTCGACCGGGACGCTCGGCGACTGGGACCTGCGCCGTTTCCGCACCAACATTGTCGTCAGCGGTTCGGGTGAGGACGACTTCGTTGGCCACCACTTGCAGCTTGGTGCTGTGGGTTCCGGTGCCGAACTTGCGGTGATCAAACAGATCGATCGCTGCGTGATGGTCACCCGTCCGCAGCCAGGCCTCGACCGTGACATCGAACTCCTGAAGACGATCAACCGCGACCGCGCAACAGCTCTGTCGATCGGGTTGCTGATTGCCACACCCGGAAACGTGGCCATCGGCGACGCGGTCAGGCTGCTCCCCGCAAGCAGCTGAACTTGGTCAACGAGCCGGGATGACCGCTGTGTAGATCTCGGGCTCGCGCTGACGCCAGTAGCGAGTCGCGAAACGGATCCCCAGCCGGTACACGGCGTAACCGACTGCGAGCGTGGCGGACGCGAACACTGTCACTAATGGGAGCGAGCCGCGATCGAGCGCCCAGAGCAGCGCGAGGGCAACCGGCAGCGTCACGACGGCCAGCGACAGGACCACTCCGGCGAGGATGAAGCCGGCGAGGCAACCTTTCCCCGAGTCGCCACTGGCGAGTGGATTGTCGCCTTCGGGGATCGCGATTGGTACGAGCACCGATTGGACAATCGCCCCACCGGTTCCGCCGAGCAGCCCGCCGATGCCGACGAGGAAGCCAGCAAGGAAATAACGCCATTCGTCGGTCAGCGCGGCGGCGATGACCGGCCCGATGAAGGCGATCGGCGACGCAACAATCGCCACCGATCGGGCCTTTCCTCGGACCAGTACCTCGGGGTCGACCCCCGTCAACAATTCGTTACTCATCGCCGGTCCGTCGGAGCCGAAGCTGTTGCCGGCCATGAAGAGCACGGCCAGTTGTACTGCTCCGCCAACGAGTACAGCACCCGCGCCGGCACCATCGCGCAGGAGGGTTGGCACAAGTATGACCGCCAGACCGATGCCCGCTCCGGTGAAGGTTTCCAACGCAGTTCGGGGTGTTCGGAGTCGGGTGAGCACGCCCCGCCATGCAACGGCGCCGGTCGGTCCGGTGCCACACAGGCGGCGCGCCAGGCTGCGGATCGGTTGGCGACCTGCCGGGCTGGATCTATGGGAGCCGACGTTGGTGTGCTGGACCGAGCCAAGCAGCGCGCTGGTGGTCCACACGAATACTGCGGCGAGTGGGATGAGCCAGATCGAACCGATTGCCACGTGCCCGATTGCCATCAACGGATCGGTCGACGCCTGCGCAAGGCTTTGACCGAGCTGGCCAGGCGGAGAGTACTGCAAAATGTTGGTCACCGTTCGCTGCTGGTTGGCGTCGAGTCCGCCGATCACTCGTGGCAGGAACTGGAATCCGCCGTAGAACAGCAGGCTGAACAATCCGACCGTGATCTGACCGGATCGGGGAAAACGGGTGGCGAAGAGACCGAGCGCGTTGATGGCTGAGCGTGAGACGAGCAGGATTGTGGCGAGGAATGACAGTGCTGCGATCGCGACGATCGGAGCGGTCGTCAGTCCGTTCAGTGCGCCGATGAAGAGGCCCAATCCAACGAGTCCGCCTGAGAGGCCGGGCGGGCCGACCGCCGTCCCGACGAGCAACCCGAGTGCGAGCTGGCGCTCGGTGAGCGGCTCGGTCGCAAGAACTCGCGGATCGATCGGCTGGCTGATTCCGGCGATCACACCGATCGCGACCACCGAGACGACGATGACAGTGCAGGCGATGACGAACAGGACGTCCGGTTGTTTCGCCCTCTGGCCGCCGACGGCAAGCCCGACGCCACCAGCGACCCCGACCAGCAGCGACGCCAGTAGCCCGATGGTCGCCGTCCACTTCTGGGTGCCTTCGGATCGCAATGCGCCACGCAGTGCACGCCAACGCAACTTGATGAATTCCTGGACAATTGTCGGTGTGCTGATCGATAGGCCGGGCGCCGGTGTCATTCGGCGAGCCAGTCGAGCGCTCCCGCATCGATGTCGCTGGCACCGACGACGTCGATGAACGCATCTTCGAGCCGGCGACCGTTCCGCAACTCGTCGATTGGACCCGAGGCAAGAAGACGCCCCTGAGCGATCACGCCGACGTGATCACAGACTCGTTCGACGATGTCCATCACGTGTGTCGACAAGATCACCGTGCCGCCGCCGGCACGGAATCGGTCGAGCATCGTCCGCATCGCACGCGTCGCAACCGGGTCGACGCCCTCAAATGGTTCGTCGAGCATGATCAGCCGAGGCCGGGGCAAAATGGCGGCGGCAAGTGCTGTTTTCTTGCGCATTCCGTGGCTGTAGCCGGCGATCGGTCGGCCAGCATCGTCGATGAGATCGAGGACGGTGAACAGCTCGGTCGATCGGGCCCGAATCGTCTCGGTGTTGAGACCACGGAGGATGCCGATTGTCTCGACGAACTCCCAGGCGGTCAGCCGATCGAAGAGTTGGAGTGGGTCGAGCATCACTCCCATCGAACGGCGAGTGGCCATCACGTCGGAGGCCACCAGGGTGCCGCACACTTCGATCGAACCAGCATCCGGCCGGATGAGGCCGACAACCGACCGCATGGTCGTCGACTTGCCGCTTCCGTTTGGCCCGACCAGGCCGTAGCAGGCGCCCTGCGGCACTTCGAACGTCAGCCCGTCGAGGGCCTGTTTCGTGCCGAACGCCTTGGTCAGCCCGATGATGCGGAGAGGCGAAGGCTGCGGTGTCGCGACGCGACCGGCAAGCATGGGCGGCGGAAATTCCACATGCATAGTGTGCCCCGGCAATCGGTCGGCTCGTGGTCAGACCGGCGGGGTAATCAGACCGGCGGGGTACAACGCGGAGCTGACGGTTGTTCTTGGACGGGTGGTGGCCGGAACCAACACAGCAGAACAAGGTTGGCTTAGCCGGTCGGTCGTTTCGCCTTCGGCTCAGTGCTGTGCGTGATGGGCATCGCATGCGGCTGCAGCGACGTTGCAATCGTTCCAACGGCAGCTGTGATCTCGTAGAGCAAGAATGTCGAAGAGTAAGTCGTCGTGCCATGGCGCGCAGCAGCACATCGCCTGTCTCGTGCCCGAGCATGTCGTTGATCGACTTGAATTTGTCGAGGTCAAGGAATAGCACAGCGAGTCGGTCGAGTGCCCCTGATGGGTGGTGTGAGAGCGTCGCCGATGCGGTGACATGGCCAGCGCCCATTCGGCTGCGGTGCAGCCGAATGGGCACCTGACATCTCCATGAAGACCACGGCAACCCTTGCCCGGGTGCCACTCATTGGGCTCGTTCGGACGTCTGTGTCCACGACCGCCTTGGCAGCCGACGTTGGGTCCCGATTCCAAGCGGACTTGTTGGTCACCCCAACTTCATCCCAGTCAGGGAACTAGGACCAGCCGCCGTCGGCACTGATGACTTGGCCGAAGGTGAACGTCGACGCGCTGCTTGCCAGGAACAATGCGAGCTCAGCGGTTTCGCGGGGTGTGCCAAGGCGCCGCGCAGGAACCTCCGACTTCAAGCGATCGCGAAACTTTTCGTTCTCCATGATCGACGGCGGGTAGTACGTCTCGTTCTCGACAAAGTTCTGAGCAATCGCGTTGACTCGCACATTGTGTGCCGCCAACTCATGGCCAGCAGACCGGACGAAGGCATTCTGCGCTGCTCGCGCGGTGACGTAGCTGGTTGCCTGCGGATGCATGCGCCGTAGTGGCGACGATGAGGTCAGCACGACAATCGAGCCGCCACCACGGTCGATCATCGGCTGAGCTGCCGCTCGAACGAGTCGCATCAGCGGGTGGACCATTGCATCGAATCCTGCCATCCACTGGTCGTCATTGATGTCGCGCACCCGAGCGGCGTAGGCAGCAAGGTCGAGGTTGGCGACGAGCACGTCGATCTCGCCAGCCTTGCCCAAGAGATCGGCTGGTTCGGATGCTCCGATGAGTGCGCCAGCGTCGGCGATGACATCGGCGCCTTCCTCGCGGAACAACTCGACAATGGGCGGCCCCATGTATGTGTCGCAACTTGTTACGAGGACTCGCTTACCAATCAGCCGACCACCCATGAACTCGAACCGTACCGTTTGGGTCGATCGAGCTGTCGCTCGAGGGCTCGACGATCACCGGATCTGGCTCGTTCTTTCCCGCTGGTGATATCGCAGCCACGCCGGTCGAGGGCACGGTCGTCGCTAACTGCTGAGATCGGACGAGCGATTGCCTAGGGTCGCAGGGTGCGCTTCGACCTCGTTCTCGACAACGCGAATATTTTCACTGTTGACCCCGCAAAGGCGCGGGCCGGCTCGATAGGGATCATTGGCGACCGGATCGTGGCCGTCGCCCAGCGCGGCGAGCTGGCGCGATTCGAAGCTGGTCGAACGATCGACCTCGATGGTCACTTCGTCGCACCGGGGTTCAACGACGCCCACAATCACATGCAGGCGTACGGCGCGACGCTGAACGAGGTTCCGCTGCAAGGTGAAGCGGTCCGCTCGATCGAGGAGCTGGTTGCCGCCATTGCCGAGAGCGCCTCCTCGACGCCCCCAGGAGCATGGATCGTTGGCGCTGGCTACGACCACAACAAACTTGCCGAGCGGCGCCACCCGACCTGCCACGAACTGGACCGTGTCAGCCCCAACCATCCCGTCCTGCTCAATCACACCTCAGGTCACTTCGCCACGTTGAATAGCGCGGCAATGCGTCTTGCTCGTGTCGGCGAGGTAGACGTGCCTGACGGGGGAGTGGTGGCCGTTGATGACGAGGGCCGACCTAATGGTCTGCTCGAAGAACAGGCACAACAACTCGTCCGTTCACTCGTCCACCCACGATCGGTCGCCGAGATGGCCACGAACCTGGGCCTCGCCAGTGATCGTTATCTGTCTGAAGGCATCACGAGCTGCCAGGAGGCTGGCGTCGGTGGTATTCTCGGCACGGCCGAACCAGTCGAGGTTGCTGCCTACCAGCAGGCCCGACGGGCGAACCGGTTGCGTGTGCGGGTCACGATGATGGCGTCGGTCGACGCACTGCATGGCTGCGCACACCACGCCGATGACAACGAGCCCTTCGCTCTCGATCTCGGCATGCACACTGGGTTCGGTGACGACTGGCTCCGTTACGGCGCCACCAAAATCTTCGCCGACGGCTCGCTCATGGGCTGCACGGCGGCAATGTTCGAAGACTTCGACGGGCAGCCCGGCAACAACGGCTATTTCCAGATGCCCGAAGCCCGGTTGCACGAACTGATCCTTGCTGCACACCGCTCCGGGTGGCAGGTTGCCACGCATGCGATCGGCGACCGTGCGGTCTCGTCGGTACTCGATGCGTACGAATCAGTGCTCCTGCGCTACCCCCGAGCGGACCACCGTCACCGCATCGAACACGCCGGAATGACCCGTGCAGTCGATGTCGCCCGCATCGCTCGGCTCGGTGTGATCCCGGTTCCGCAGGCTCGTTTCGTCTCCGAGATCGGCGATGGCATGCTCCGCGCGATCGGGCCCGACCGTGTGGGCGACTGCTATCGGCAGCGCTCGTTTTTGGACGCAGGCATCACTTTGCCTGGCAGCTCTGACCGGCCGGTTGTCAATGGCGCACCGTTGCTCGGCATCCACGACCTCGTCAACCAGCGCACCGCGTCTGGCGCGGCCTTCAACCTGAACGAAGCACTCACGATCGAAGAAGCAATCCACGCCTACACGGTGGGGTCAGCAACTGCATCGTTTGACGAGCAGCGCAAAGGATCAATCACCGTAGGCAAACTCGCCGATCTCGTCGTGCTCGACCAAGACCTCACAGCGATCGAACCCGACGGCATCGGCGAAACCCGAGTGCTTGCCACGATGGTCGGCGGCAGCTTCGAGTTTGACGCAGCGAACCTCGCCTGATTTACCGAACCGGTTGGTTGCCCTGATTGCTCAGTCAGCGACGACCGATGACGCGAGATCTTGATTCACCGAATTTTCCCAAGGCGCCACAGCGGCGGTCAGGTCGAAGGCGGCAACGGTGCCGACGACAATCGTCGCGGGCGATTCGATTGCTGCGTTGCCGAGGTCGGCGAGGTCGCAGCGCACGACCTTTTGCTCATCAGTCGTGGCGCGTTGGATCGCGGCGACCGGAGTATCTGTGGCGAGGCCGCCGGTGATCAACTCGGCAGCGATCGCAGCGCGGTGTGTCACGCCCATCAGGATCACGATGGTCCCGCCCACCTTGGCGAGCGACTGCCAGTCGATGTCGGGCTCACCGGGGCTGCGATGCCCGGTGACCACAGTGAAGGCAGCGGACACGCTGCGGTGGGTGACCGGGATACCGGCAGCTGCAGGAGCCGCGATTGACGAGGTGATGCCCGGCACGACCTCGAACGCGAGGCCGGCCTCGCGCAGCGCGAGTGCTTCTTCCCCGCCGCGACCGAACACGAACGGATCGCCGCCCTTCAACCGGACGACGCGTTTGCCTTGCCGGCCAAGTTCGACGAGCAGCGCCGAGATCATCTCCTGCGGGATCGGTCGGCCGGGACGCTTGCCAACGTCGATCCGTTCCGCTGACTCAGGAATGAGGGCGAGCACGCCATCGCCGACAAGTGCATCGTGCACCACGACGTCGGCGGTCGCGAGCAGGCGAGCTGCCTGCACGGTGAGGAGGTCTGGGTCCCCGGGGCCGGCTCCGACCAATGCGACGCTCACTGAGCACGCACCCGTCGAGTGGTCGTGGTTGGTAACAACGCCAGCAGTGATGTCCACTCCAACTGCATCGCCCAGTCACCGAACGACGTGGCGTCGTCCGGGCCGATGTCGCGGCTGAACTGTTCGAGCAGCGGACGCAACATATCGGGGATCTCCTCGAGGGGCACGTCTTCCCGGACGCGTTTGGCAAGTCGGTCGCCTGCTGCTGAACCGCCGACGTAGACGTCGTAGCCCTTCTTGGTTCGGCCGACGATGCCGAGTTCGGCGGCATAGGGCCGCGAGCAGCCGTTGGGGCAGCCAGTCATGTTGAGTCGCAGCGGCAGCCCGGTGTTGCCCGTGTCGGCCAACACCTTCTCGAGGCGGTCGACGACCTGTGGCAGCACACGTTCGGCCTCGCCGAGCGCCTTTGAGCAGGTCGGTAGAGCCGGGCAGGCGATCGCCAGGTTGCGTGTCGGGCTCTGGTCGCTCGCGAGCGGTACACCATTTGAGCGCAAGGTGTTCTCTACGGCGACCCGGTCCGTGATGCCGAGCAGCAGCAAATCTTGTCGTGGTGTCACGCGCAGCGCGGCGACTGCACCGTCGGCGATCAAACGCTTGAGCGCGTACCGCAGTCCATGCGCAACTTTGCCCGATGGGACCGGCAGGCCGAGCACAGACGACTCGGTGTTCAGCCTTGCGTCGATTGGTGCAATGTTGTCCCAGCCGTGATGCGCGTGGACTTCCCACTCGGGAAGGTCAACTGGGTCGAAGAGTGATTGGCCGGTGCGCTGTTCGATCTGGTCGCGCAGCCACGGAATGCCTTTGGCCTCAACGAGGTACTTGAGACGAGCCCGCGCCCGATCGTCGCGGTTGCCGTGGTCACGCTGGGTCGTGACGATCGCCTCGACGACATCCCCGAGCGATTCGACACCGCCGCGACCCGCCGCTGGGACCCAGCCAACCGGCTGTGCGAGCACTGGGTACGTGTCGTCTGGTCGGGCATGCGACATGCCCATCCCGCCGCCGGCGAGGATGACGAATCCGGTCACGTTGCCGCTCAGCCCGTTGGGGCCGTCGAGTGTTGGCACGATGCCGACGTCGTGGGTGTAAATGTCGACGCAGTTGTCGCCTGGCCACGCGATGCCAATCTTGAACTTGCGCGGCAGATAGGCAGCGCCGTATATCGGCTCGACGGTGTCGATCGGATCGAGCGGCACCGGTGCTGTCGCGGATTGCTTCTCCGACGAGACGGCCTTCTCGCCGTCGACCCACAACTCCCAGTACGACTCGGTCTGAGGCCGGAATCGAGCAACCATCTCGGCGACAATCGGCTCGATCACTGCGGAGCGCTCGGCGTGGGGGAGGGGACACGCCATGACATTGCGGACCACATCGCCGCATGCACCGAGTGTGGTGAGTAGCGATGAGTTGATGCCGCTCACCAGTTGGGCCAACTCGCCTTTGTGTACGACGTGGAATTGCACCCCCTGGCGAGTCGTTAGGCGCAGCTTGTTGTCGGCGAGCGAAGCCACCCGGTCGAGTGCGAGCCATTGGTCGCTGGTGATGACGCCACCGGGTACCGACGCACGCACCATGCACGAATAGTCGAGCGGCAGCTTTTGCTGGGCGCGCTCGCGGCGGATGTCTCGGTCGTCCTGCTGGTAGATGCCGTGAAACTTAAGCAGCGTCTCGGCGTCGGCGTCGAACTTCGCTGCGTCGTTGGCGAGTTCGGCCCCGATCGTGCCGGCGAGATAGTTGCTGTCGATCTTGATCAGTTCGGCTGCCGTGATGTCGGTCATGATCGGTCCTGTCGAAGTGTGCTGGCGGTTGTGTTGCCGGTCATGAGAGTGCGGGCGGGGGCGGATTGTGTGGCCATCAGAGGTGCAGGCCGCATTCGGTCTTGGAGCTGTCGGCCCACCGCCCCGAACGATCGGTTGCTGGCTTGGTGCATGGCCAGCAGCCGATTGAGCTGTAGCCGCGGTCAGCGAGCGGGTGGTCGGGGAGGCCGTGTTCCGTTGCGTAATGAGCGACGTCGTTGTCGGTCCACCCGGCGAGCGGATTGACCTTGACGACCGACCGCATGAGGTCGTTGTGCACCAGCGGAGTCGTCCGGCGACCGGGAGTGTCGGAGCGACGGAGCCCGGTCACCCAGGCGGTTGCGCCGCGCAGGGCGCGCTGGAGTGGTTCAACTTTGCGGGCCGCGCAGCACGCGTCGGTGTCTGTGGCCCACGTGTCTCGGTCGAGATCAGGGGCCGGGCTGACCACTCGGACGTTGAGGCCGAAGCGGTCGGTCAGGCGGTCGGCAAACCACTCTGTTTCGGCGAACAGGAAGCCGGTGTCGAGCAGTGTGATCTGGATGCCTGGGACCGCTGTGTGTGCAACGTGCGCAACCGTTGCATCGCCGAAGCTGGCGGTGACACAGACCCCTCCGGCGAAGCGCTCATTCGCCCAGCAGATGGCGGCGCGAGCGTCGTCGAAGGGTCGGCCCGTTTCGGGCGGCACGGTCTGGAGCGAGGTGGTCACGCAGGCCATTAAATCAATACCTGACTAAAATGATCGTCTTTATCGAGAATTGCTCGATAAAGACTCGTAGGATCACGGCATGAGGGCCCATCGCAGCCGATTTTCTTACCCGGTGTTCCTTGACCTGTGCGACATCCCCGTGCTCGTCGTCGGAGGTGGCCACATTGGATGGCGCAAGGCCGAGGGCCTTCTTGATGCTGGTGCGATCGTCCGTCTCGTTGGTGCCGCTATCAGTGAGCATGTCGATGTCGAAAGGATCACTGCCGCCGGTGGCGAGGTGATCACGGCCATATTCCATGACGGTCATCTGGATGGTCAGCGGCTCGTTGTCACTGCCACGGGCGACCTTATGACCGATGCAGCGATCGCTGACGCCGCACGTGCTCGCAGTATTTGGACCAACGCAGCCGATCAGCCGGTTGATTGCGAGTTCATCCTTCCGGCGGTTACCCGGGCGGGTCGAGTGACTGCAGCGATCAGTACCGACGGCGCGAGCCCGGCACTCGCCGGATATGTCCGTGACAGGGTGGCCGAGATCCTCGCAGCAGGTGTTGCCGAGATCGCCGACACACTCGCCGCAGAACGTGCTGCGGTGCAGGCCGCTGGTGGTTCGACTGAAGATATTGATTGGCGGCCACGCCTCGACGAGCTTTTTGCGCAACATGCTGACGTGCTCGCGAGGGTGGCGAGCCAATGAGCTTCTGGGTTGACGCCTGGTTCTCGCGGCACGCCTAGCCTGCCCGACATGCTTGGTGTGTCTCGTCGCCCCGTTTGTTCCCGTCTCGCGGGCATCACCATCGTCCTGGCATTGGCCGCAGCTGCCTGCACCGGCCCGTCTGATGCGACGCCGACCACCGCAGCGGACCCGACGCCCAGCGCTGAGCCGAGTAGCGCTGAGCCGGCGGATGGCAACCCGGCCGAGGGCCGTCCCCGCACCGAGGTCGTTGAGCCTGACGAGAGCGCACTCCTCTCGCTCGACTTCGACCCGGCGATTGTCACCGGCACGCTCGACAACGGCCTGCAGTACTTCATCCGCCAGAACGACAATCCCGGGTCGCGCGTTGAGATGCGGCTGACGATCGATGCAGGCGCTGCGCTCCAGAACGACGAACAGGGTGGCGGTGCGCACTTCCTTGAGCACATGCTGTTCAACGGGACCGAGCAGTTCCCGGAGAACGAGTTGATTGCCGTACTCCGCAGCTTTGGTGCTGGTTTCGGCGCGGACATCAACGCTTCGACGACCTACGACGAAACGGTCTACGAACTGACGATGCCGACGGCCAATCCGTCGACTGTCGAGACCGGCCTCGATGTCCTGCAGCAGTGGTTGTCGGCAGCAACCATCGGTCCGGCGCAGGTCGAAGCCGAGCGTGGCGTCGTGCTCGACGAATGGCGTGGCTCAGCGCAAAGCGCCAACGGCCGCGTCTTCGACGAGATTCAGAAGTTCTTCCTCGACGGCTCGCCGTATGAGAACCGCAAGCCGATCGGGACCGACGACGAGATCAGCAACACCACCGACGGTCTCTTGCGTGCCTTCTACGACGCCTGGTACCGGCCGGACAACGCATCGATTATCGTCGTCGGTGACATCGACGCACAGGAGATGGAGCGCCAGATCATCGAGCGCTTCAGCCCGGCGGCAGCCCGCGGCGACTCCCCCGAGCGCCCCGACCTGATCATCGAGCCGTCGAGCGAAGCTCGGGCCCTCGTGTTTGACGATCCCGATGTCTCCGAGGGTTTCGCATTCGTGACGCTGCCGCTTGCCGCCGACACGACCGGCTCGCCAGAGGCCCTCGTGCAGCGTGACATTCTTGAAGGGCTCGCCTTCGACATCATCGGCACCCGGCTGAGCAATGACGCGCTCCGCGGCGACGCCCCGTTCGACGCCGCATCAGTTGACAGCAGTGGGTTCGTGAGGTCGCTGAGTGCGCCCGAGATCTTCGTGTCGGCCGACGGTGCTGATCTCGAAGCATCTACGCAGGCGGTACTGGACGCGTACGAACGTGTCCGCCGGTTCGGGTTCACCAACGCTGAAGTGGCCCGCGCCGTCGAAGCTCGGCGCAGCGCTGCCGAGGTCAGTTACAACGGACGCAATTCCCGCCAGGACGCCTCTTATGCAGACGAGTACGTCCGCCATGTGCTCGAAGGAGAGCCACTGCCGACTGGCCAGCGGTGGTTCGATTTCGTCACCGATGTGCTCGACCGAGCGACACCCGAGACGCTTGCTTACATGTTCGTTACCCGTTACGAAACGGCTGGTTCGCACATCTTCGTTACTGCCCCAGCCGACGAGATCGATGACGTCCCTGCCGCCAACGTGTTCGTTGCTCAGGCCGAGTCGATATCGACCCGCGAGCTCAAGGCCCGTGAGTCAGATGTAGCGGTTGGCGACAGTCTGCTCGACCCGCCGACCCCTATCGAGGAAGTCGACAGTGAGGTCCTCGCGGATGGCAGGGACATCTCCTTCGTTGCCCCTGTGCTCCTGACCTTTGAGAATGGCGTTCGCGTCGCATTCAATACGACGTCGATCACGGAGGGCGCCGTTCTCTTTGAGGGTCGCAGCCCTGGTGGAACCTCGGTGCTCAACGACACCGATGTGGCTGCAGCGGATGTGGCGGCGAACGTGGTCGAGGGCAGCGGCGTTGGCGATTTCGACCCGGTGGCCATTGATGCGTTCCTGTCGGATAAGGAGGTGTACCTCGATGCCACCATCGATGTGTTCACCGAAGGATTCTTCGGGTCGAGCGCGACTTCGGACCTCGAAACCCTCTTCCAGCTCATCTACCTGACGATGACGCAACCGCGGGTCGATGCAGTGGCCCTTGAGCAGTACATCGACGACGTACTTCCGCTTGCCGAGGATCCGTCGATCAATCCGAACTACGCACAGTTTAAGGCGCTGACTGAAGCCCGCTATGACGATCCGCGCTACCAACTGCTTGACGTTGGCGACCTCAACTCGGTCACGGCAAAAGACGTTGAGCGGGTATTTGTCGACCGTTTCGGCGACGCTTCCGACTGGACGTTCTCGTTCACCGGCGATTTTGACATCGATGAGGCGAAAGAACTGGCGCGCACCTATCTCGGGTCGCTGCCAGCTGCTGGACGCTCCGAAGCCGTCGACTACGTCGAGCCGCCGGTGCCCGAAGGTGTCATCGTGGAGACGGTGCAGGCTGGCCAAGGTGACCAGGCGAGCGTGTTGTTCTTGATCACCGGGCCCGGCACGCCGGATCGTCGCGACGACGTCGCTGCCCGGGTCGTGCAGGAAGTGCTCACCGCCCGGATGACCGATGTGATTCGTGAAGAACTCGGCGAGTCGTATTCGCCCTTTGCTTCGATCGGACTGACGGGTGGCGCGGCGCCGTTGGCTGAAACGGTCCTCTCGATCTCGACTGGCCCTGACCTGGTCGACAACGTGTCGACCGCAGTGCTTGAACAGCTTGCCGATATCCGGGCGAACGGTGTGCCCGAGAACGAATTTGCCTCAGCGACCGAGACGATTCGCAACGCGCTCGAGCTGTTCAGCAACGAGCAGATCAACGATGAGATCCTCGATGCGCTCGTCGACCCGGCGGGCAACGCCTCGTTCGATGATTTTCTTCAGCAGGCCAACCTGCTCGGCTCGATCAGTCGGAACGACATCACCGGCTTCGTTCGGCGATGGGCGCCCGACGGTCAATACATCGAGATCAGGGTGTTGCCCCGCTGACGCTCGCGCTCGGCGTCAGTCAGTTGATCTGACGACCGCCGTGGTTGGAGTTGACGACCCGCTGGCTGACTTCGACGAGTGCGCCAGAACGGACCTCGTAGCTCACGACGTGTTCGACCGAGTGCTGTCCCTGGCGGGCTCGGCCGGAAACGACGTCGAGTTCGAGCCCGTCGACGAGCGGCAGCAGCGCAACGGCGCGGAACCCATCGTCAGTGCCCGGAGAGGAGCGCTTGTCTTCGCGGAGCAGGTGTCTGCTGGCCCAGATCCAGCAATCATCGACGCTCACGAAGCGACATCGGTGGCTGGCCCTTGACTTCGAAACCATGCTGCCCGGGCAGACGATCAGATTGCCCTCGGTCCACGGCAGCACTCCGAGGCCATCGCGCCCGAAGCCGGTCTCGAACGCCGCGCTGATGATTACATCGTGATCGCCGCTGATGACGGCGCGCTCGGTCTGGACCTGGCGGACTGCTTCTGCCACGCGATGCAGGTCGTCGTCAGCTAGGCCGCTCAGCATCGCAATGACAGCGTCGCGCTGTGCCGTGGCCAGCTCGCTGAGGCCCGCCGTCAACTCATCAAATTCGTCGCCCATGTCGCCATCATGCCAGTGGGGTGTCACGGAGTTCTTGAGGATCCAGCGAGACGTGGCCTCCGCATCTGCGCGAGGCGGCAACGCGGTCTACAGTCGCGATGATGCAGACAAAGGCCGCAATTCTCTGGGAAGTCAACACGCCGTGGAGTGTGGAAGACATCGAACTCGACGATCCGAAGCAAGGCGAGGTCATGGTCAAACTCGCCGCGTCGGGTCTGTGTCATTCCGATGAGCACCTCGTCACCGGCGACCTGCCGTTTGAACTGCCGATCATCGGCGGGCACGAAGGCGCTGGCGTCGTCACCAAGGTCGGTCCAGGCGTTTCCTGGCTGGAAGTGGGCGATCATGTTGTGTTTGGGTTCATCCCGTCGTGCGGCCGTTGCCCGAGCTGCTCGACCGGCCACCAAAACCTGTGTGATTTGGGTGCGCTCATGGGCGCCGGCATGCAGCCGACCGACATGACGTCGCGTCACCACGCTAAGGGCGAAGACCTCCGACTCATGTGCATGCTCGGCACGTTCGCCCACGACACCGTGGTTAACGAAGCCAGCTGCATCAAGATCGAGAAGGACGTTCCGCTCGACCGTGCTTGCCTCCTCGGCTGTGGCGTCGTCACCGGCTGGGGATCGGCTGTGTACGCAGGGCAGGTCAGGGCCGGAGACGTCGTTGCCGTGGTCGGTGTCGGCGGCATTGGCGCCAATGCGATTCAGGGCGCACGGCTCGCCGGAGCGAAGCAAATCTGGGCGATCGACCCCATTGAGTCGAAGCGCGAGAAGGCCATGGAGTTCGGGGCCACGCACACCGCAGCATCGATGGAAGAAGCCATGGAGCCGATGGCCGCAGCCTCTTGGGGCACGATGGCCAACGCCGTCATTATGACCATGGGCGTTGGTTCGGGCGAGCTGCTGGCTGGCGGCCTTGCGCTTGCTGCCAAGCGTGGCAAGGTCGTCGTGACCAACATTCACCCGGCCATGGAGATGACGGCCAATATCAGCCTCCTCGACCTCACACTCATGGAGAAGCAGGTCGTCGGCTCGCTGTTCGGTTCGGGCAACCCTCGCGCCGACATCCCGAAGCTGCTCGGTCTCTACCGCGAGGGCCAGCTCGATCTCGACGGCCTCGTCACGAAGGAGTACGACCTCGACGGCGTCAATGACGGTTACGACGACATGCGCGCCGGTAAAAACATCCGTGGTGTGATGGTCTATTCCTGACACGTTCTTCTCGTCGAAGGCGTGAGGTAGGCGCGCACCAGGTGCGCATGTACCTCACGCCTTTGTCGTTTTCGGAACGTTCGTGGACACGGTGCCTGGCACAGAGCAGCCGGCAACTAACTTGCTGCTATGAAGAGTTGCGCAGCGTTGGTAGACGGAGTCGGTGAGGAGCGGACGATCGACGTCGACCCCCCGAAGGCCCATGGAGCGATTACCTGTGGGTGACCCGATCGACCTGCGTGATCTGCTGGATCGGTTGCGTGCCGGTGTCGTCGGACGCGTTCGCGAACTTGAACTGGTTATTGCGGCGATCGATGCCGATCGCCACATTCTGATCGAAGGGCCCCCTGGCACCGGCAAGTCGACGCTGTTGCGTGGCGTGGCGCGTGAGATGGAGATCGGCTTCGAGTTTGTCGAGGGCAACGCCGAACTGACTCCGGCTCGACTCATTGGCCACTTCGACCCGGCCCGTGTGCTGAGCGAGGGCTATGACCCCAACGTGTTCGTTGCCGGTCCTTTAGCGCAAGCGTTGAACGACGGCTCACTGCTTTACATCGAAGAGCTCAACCGGGTCCCCGAAGAGACGCTCAATGTCCTGATCACGGTGATGAGCGAACGCGAGTTGAACGTGCCGCGGCTCGGCCGAATTGAGGCCGCACCCGGCTTCCGTTTGGTGTCAGCGATGAACCCGTTTGATGCTGTGGGCACCGCCCGGATTTCTGGCGCCGTGTACGACCGAGTGTGTCGGATCGCTGTTGGCTACCAGTCGGTGGCTGACGAGACGATGATCTTGCGCCGTGAAACTGCTCAGGCCTCGCCAGGTGCGCTCAACGACGTCGACGCGTCGTGGCGCGATGGTGTGGTCGAACTTGTTCGCCTCACACGGAATCATTCTGACCTGCGAATCGGATCATCGATCCGTGGAGCCATCGACATGGTGATGGTGGCGAACTCGCTCGCTCAGCTCCGTGACGCCACGCCATACACGCCGAGTGTCTCGCTCGACGCGGCGCTCGTTGCGCTGTCCGGGCGAGTCAGGCTGCGCGAGGGCACAAGTCGGACCAGTGAAGATGTTGTCCGCGAACTCTGGGAGTCGGTCTTTGGCCGAAGCCAGGCCGAAGGAGAAGATGGCGAGGGAAAAGATGGCGCCCCGACACGGGGCACGACCTCCAGCTGAACTCCCCGCCCCCGGGCGTGAAGGAAGGTGACGCGGCCGACGAGGCTGTCAGCGAAGCTCGCAAGAAGACCACGTCGCGGCGTGAGCTCGAGCGCAACGAACAGTTCGAAGAGTTGTCGCCCGAAGTTGGTGAGCTCAACGAAGAAGCAGTCGAGCACGCGCTCGAGGAGAACCCCGACGACACGATGGCGCTCCTTGCCGATTTGACCGGAGCCACCGACCCGGTCCTTCGCGACTTGGCGCGCAGGCTGGCGGGGCGACTCTTTCTCGACCTCTCGAAGCGTGGCCCGACACGGCCGCGCGGTGTCGGAAAATTGCAAACCCGGCGGTACCAGCCCGACGGTGGCGACATCGACATCGATGCCAGTATCGACGCGCTCCTCATGGCACGCGGTACAGGTCGGGCGATCGACCCCGAGGAACTGCGGATCCGATCGTGGACCACCCCTGACACAGCCATTTGTCTGATGGTCGACCGCAGCGGCTCAATGGGCGGCGCACCGCTCGCCACCTCGGCAGTCGCCGCAGCGGCTGTGGCCTGGCGTGCACCGAGTGATTACTCGGTGCTGTCCTTCGGTAAAGACGTCGTTGCCGCCAAGTCGCAAGATGCGATGAAGTCAAACGAAGCGGTGGTCGACGCAGTGCTTGCACTGCGCGGGTTTGGCACGACCGACGTGGTGGGAGCGCTGCAGGCCGCCACCGAACAACTCAGCCGTTCACGAGCAGCGCGCAAGATCGCGGTGCTGCTCTCTGACTGCCGAGCAACAGCGCACGGTTCGGGTGAAGCCGAGTCGATCGCGCAGGTCGCGGCGGCTGCGCGTCGAGTCGACGAGCTCGTGATCATTGCCCCCGAAGGCGACGCCGAAGCAGCCGAACAACTGGCGGCAGCGACCGGCTGCAAGATCACCACCGTGTCCGGCCCATCGGACGCAGTAGCCGCGCTCGCTCGAGTACTCGATTCCTGAGGTCGCGGAACCCTGAGCTTGGATCTCGGGACGTCACGGGGCGGGATCCACCAGAATCGGTCCCGAGTTCGCTGCACGAACAACTACGAGCAGGTGATGTTGGCGTCGGGGAAGAAGCCCTTGTTGTTGTCTTCTGCTTCGACCACCGGGATCGCGTTGAACGGCACTGCCTCGACGGTCGTTTCGGGTGCGGGCTCGGTGTCGGGCGTGATGCTGAGGGAGCCGGCGTCGCTGGTCTTCACCGACGTTGTCGTGGTTTCGAAGACTTGCTCGGGTGCGCCAGCGAGTGTCGCATCACCGCGGAACACAGCGAGCACCGCCTGCATGTTGGGGCCGTCGATCGAGGGCAGCAGGACGGAGTTGCCCTGAATAGTCGTGTTGCGTGCCTCGATCTGATAGGTGGTGATCTCTGCCGGGTCGATGCCCTTCACTACGCCGGCGAACTCAAGCATCTTGTTGACGGTCAATTCGCTGTCGTTGACGACGAAGTCGTCGCTCGTCTTGATCAGTGCTCGAATGACGTTCGGGTTGAAGGCCCCGGCGGAGAGCAGCGAGGCAACGGTGCGGCGGAGGAAGTCCTGCTGGCGTGAGATGCGGCCGAGATCAGAGGTGCCGTCGGTGATCCACTTGCCGTTCCCGTCGAGCGCTTGCAGCTTGCGTGACCGGACATAGGCGAGTGCGTGGTCGCCGTCGAACGTGAAGCAACCGGCGACGGGCACGTTGAGGCCGGTCGCCGCGTCACGGACGGGGCGATCGAAGGGGACTGACACGCCGTCGACCGCGTCGACCAGGGTGCGGAAGGCGCAGAAGTCAACCTGGATAAAGTGATCGGTGGTGATGCCGAAGTTCTGGTAGATCGTGTCGATCAGCCGCTGCGGCTGGTCGCGTTCGTAGGCGACGTTGATCCGCTGCTTGCTCGATCGGCCGGCGATCGTGACCCACAGATCGCGGGGAAACGAAAGAACGGCAACTTGTGATGCGGCTGGGTTGACC
>CAWUXP010000206.1:0-26787 GCA_963926495.1 Candidatus Ilumatobacter herschelensis | reverse complement strand
AAAACCGAAGAGATTCACTGCTACGTTCAGAATCTCAACGTTGTAAGTAACCCGCTCAGAAAAGCCAGATGGCCGATTCCTTCACCCACCTTCACGTTCACACCGAGTTCTCGATGCTCGACGGCGCCGCACGCCTCGATGAGATGGTGGCGAAAGCCGTCGAAGACGGCCAGCCAGCGATCGGCATGACCGACCATGGCAACATGTACGGCACGCTCGACTTTTACAAAGAGTGCAATAAGCAGGGAATTAAGCCGATCATCGGGACTGAGGCCTACATGGCCCATGATCATCGATCCGAACGCCCGACACGTCGTGGCCGCGTCGATGACTCGGGTGGCGAGACCGAGGGTGGCAAGAAGCTCTATTACCACCTGATCCTTTTGGCGGAGAACAACGAGGGCTACAAGAACCTCATCCAGTTGTCGTCGCTCGCGTTCATGGAGGGCTATTACTACAAGCCTCGAATGGACTGGGAGCTGCTCGAGAAGTACTCCAGCGGCCTGATCGCCACGAGCGGCTGTCTTGGCGGACACGTCTTGCAGTCGCTGCTCAACGGTGACGAGAAGGGTGCCTTGGAGAAAGCGGGCCGTTTACAGGACATCTTTGGGCGCGACAACTTCTTCATCGAGATCCAAGACCACGGCATCCCTGAACAGCATCAGACCAACCCGAAGCTGCTGGAGATCGCCAAGAAGATCAAAGCGCCGTTGCTGGCGACGAATGACAGCCACTACACGCATCAGGAGGATCACGAGAGCCACGACGCGCTGCTCTGTGTACAGACCGGTGCGCTGTTGTCGGATCCGAAGCGGTTCAGGTTCTCCGGAACCGAGCATTATCTGAAGACAGCTGCCGAAATGAGGTACCTCTTCAAAGAGATTCCCACGGCGTGCGACAACAGCCTGTGGATCGCTGAGCGGTCGAACGTCGAAATTGAGTTCGGTAAACCGTTGCTGCCGGACTTCCCGCTTCCAGAGGGCTTCGTCGATGACGAGGTGTACCTCCGTCACCTCACGATGGAAGGTGCCAAGAAGCGGTGGGGCCAGGACATCCCAGCCGACGCACTCGAACGGCTGGCGTTTGAACTCAAGGTCATTTGTGACATGGGGTTCGCGTCGTATTTCCTGATCACATGGGACTTGATCAAATACGCCCGCGACAACAACATCCGCGTCGGCCCGGGCCGCGGGTCCGCAGCTGGCTGTGCGGTTGCGTACGCGCTCTGGATCACCGACCTCGATCCAATTAAGTACGACCTCCTGTTCGAGCGGTTCCTTAATCCGAGTCGCGTGTCGATGCCCGACATCGACATGGACTTCGAGACGCGATATCGCGAAGACATGATCAAGTACGCGGCCGAGCGCTATGGCCGCGACCACGTGGCACAGATCATCACATTCGGTTCGATCAAGGCGCGCAACGCCGCCAAGGACGCGGCCCGGGTGCTCGGCTATCCGTATGGCGTTGGTGACAAGATCGCCAAGGCCATGCCGCCGATGGTGATGGGTCGCGACACCCCACTCAAGTACTGCTTCGAAGACGTCCCTAAGTATCACGACGGGTACAAGGCGGCCGCCGATCTGCGGGCGATGTACGACACCGACCCGGACATAAAGAAGATCATCGACGTTGCGCGTGGCCTCGAAGGGCTGAAGCGCTCCGATGGCATTCACGCCGCCGCCGTGGTGATCACGAAGAACCCTGTCACCGACTACGTGCCGATTCAGCGCAAGCCAGCGGCAGGAATGGACCCCGCTGACGCTCCGGTCGTCACCCAGTACGAGATGCACGGTGTGGAGGATCTCGGGCTCCTCAAGATGGACTTCCTTGGGTTGCGCAACCTCGATGTGATCTCCGATGCCGAAGCAATGATTCGCGAGCGGGGCACGCCTGGCCTCGTCGTCGAGCAGTTGCCGCTCGACGACAAGAAGACGTACGAACTGCTCTCGCGGGGCGACACGATTGGTATTTTCCAGCTGGAATCCCCGCCGATGCGTCAGCTCCTCAAGGCAATGGAGCCCACGACTTTCGAAGACATCGCCGCTGTGCTGGCGCTGTACAGGCCCGGCCCTATGTCGGTCAACATGCACTACGACTTTGCTGACCGCAAAAACGGTCGCCAAGAAGTTTCCTACTTCCACGAGGACGCCAAGGAGGTGCTCGGCGACACGTATGGCCTGATGATCTACCAGGAGAGCGTGATGCGTGTGGCGCAAAAGTTCGCCGGGTACTCACTTGCCGAAGCCGACAACCTCCGCAAAGCAATGGGCAAGAAGGTCCGGGAGGTGATGGCAGCAGCTCGCGACGGCTTCGAAGAAGGTGTCGTCCGGACTGGCTATGACAGGCAGATGGGCGTCGAGTTGTTCGACATCATCGAGAAGTTCGCTGACTATGCCTTCAACAAGAGCCATACGTTCGGTTACGGGCTCATCACGTACCAGACCGCTTATCTGAAGGCGCACTACCCGGTCGAGTACGTTGCGTCACTGCTGACCAGCGTCAAGAACAACCTGGACAAGGCCGCCACGTACCTTGCCGACTGTCGCTCGATGGGCATCAAGGTGCTTACACCGGATGTCAACCGTTCGCTGATTAATTTTGGTGCGCTATCGCCTGATGAGATGCCCGAGGGCATGTCGCTCAAGGTGGGGAGCCCTGGCGCCATCACGTTCGGTCTGTCAGCTGTGCGTAACGTCGGCGAGGCACTCGTTGAAGATCTTCTCGCCGAGCGCGCCGAGAATGGTCAGTTCACCGACTTCTATGACTTCGTCGAACGAGTCCCCGAATCGGTGCTCAACAAGCGAACGATTGAATCGCTGATCAAGGGCGGCGGGTTTGACTCACTCGGTCACCCCCGGCGCGGCCTCCTCAGCGTTTTCGAGCACATCATTGACACCACCGTGAAGCGCCGACGTGAGCGCGAAAAGGGCGTCATGTCGCTGTTCGGTGACTGGGGTGACGATGCTGCTGGTTCCGGCAGCGGTAGTGAGAGTGGCAGCGAAGGCTTCGACGAGCGCACGCCGGTCCCAGAACTCGAGTTTGACAAGACCGAGAAGCTGCGTTTCGAGAAAGAGATGCTCGGTCTGTATGTGTCGGACCATCCGCTGTTCGGTGTCGAGAATGCGCTGAAACGCAAGGTCGAGCACGCACTCATCGACCTGCCCAACATGGAAGATGGCACAGCGGTCACGGTTGGGGGAGTGATCACCAACCTCGCTCGCAAGTTCACGAAGAAGGGCGACCAGATGGCTGTCTTCCTCCTTGAGGACCTCGATGCTTCGATCGAAGTAACGATCTTTCCACGCACCTTGGCCGAGCAAGGTCACAAGCTCGAAGATGACCTCATCGTGTCGGTCAAGGGCCGGCTTGACAAGCGCGACGAATCGCGATTTGGATTGATCGGCCAGACGATCAACGTACTGCAGGGCCTCGGCGACGGACCCGCTGTGCCGCTCCGGCTGCGCCTGCCAGCCACAGCTCTCGACGAGCTGAAGATCCAGCGGTTGAAGCGTCTACTCAAGGAACATCCCGGTGAGTCCATCGTCATGATCGACATTGGAATGGGCAAAGTCGTCAAGCTCGCCGATGAGTTCCGGGTTGATCTCGACCGGGCAGTTGGTGAACTTCGGATGGCGTTCGGCCACGATGCCGTCCTGCTCTGAGCGCGGGCCAAACCGAGTCTGAGGGAACCTGACTTGGCTGTCGCCCCTGCTCAGGATGGTCGTTTTGAATGTCCGCTGAGGTGAGCCGAACTCGACGAGATGTCTAGCAATTGAATCGAAAAGTGATTCCGGTGGCAGAATGGTGTGGATGGCACTTGAAGTTTCGACCAATGACGCGTCCGCACTGACCGACACCGACCTCGAGGAATTGGCTTCGATGGAAGATGCGTTCAGCGCCGAAGCCTTGTCTCAGGCAAAAGAAGACTGGGTACTCATCACCACTGCACGCTTCGGTGATGCGCTGCACGGGTTTACCTTTGCCACGCTTGAGCGCATCGGTGGCACACCGTGTGTGCTGTTCGGCCTGATGAGCGTCAAGCGTTCGTCGAAGCGCGATCAGGTACTCCGCGGGCTGATGAGCGAGGCATATCACCGCGCCCTCATGGCGTTCCCCGACGAGGACGTCGTTGTTGGCTGTCGCTTCATCAATGCCGATTCGGTCGTTGCACTGAAGGATCTCGATGAGTTGACCCCTCGGCCCGGCATCGATGCCGTCGGCGAAGAGCGGGCATGGGGCCGTCGCCTCGCGAAGCGCTACGGCATCGACTCCAAATACGACGCCAAAACGTTCATTGCCAAGTCCGGAGCACAACAGGGCTACCTCGACTTCGAGTCTGCAAAGCCTGACACGCTCGATCCTGAGGTCGTTGCGATGTTCGAAAACGTCCCGGTCGCCAAGGGTGGCGCGATGATCGTCTACGGCTGGACCATGGCCGAAGACCTCGTCAAGCTCGGCAAGCGCTGAGAAAATACCTGGGTTTCGGTCGATGACCGAGTTCTCAGAAGTCGTTCGCAATCGGCGGATGACGAGAGCGTTTCGGCACGAGCCCGTCGACCCTGCAACCATCGACGATCTCGTCGACCTTGCGTCGCGCTCACCGAGCGCTGGCAAGACACAGGGCTGGCACCTCGTGGTGCTCGAAGGGGATGCCACGGCTCGCTTCTGGGACCTCTCGTTGCCCGTCGAGAAGCGCGCAGGATTCCGCTGGAAGTATCTGCTCGACGCTCCGGTTATCGCATTGCCGTTGGCTGATGCGAGCGCGTACGTCGACCGTTACGCCGAGCCGGACAAGGCGCGGACTGGTCTGGGTGAAAGCGAAGACGCCTGGCCCGTCCCGTACTGGACGATCGACACCTCGATGTCGGTGATGACGTTGCTGCTCGGCGCAGAAGACGTCGGCCTCGGAGCGCTGTTCTTCGGCGTGTTCAACAACGAAGCAGCCATCCGGGCTGAACTGGGCATTCCCGGACACCTGGAGTTACTCGGCGCCATTGCTCTTGGACACCCGCTCGTTGATCGAGGCGACGAGATGCAGCAGGGATCTGGCGCTGGGCGGAGTTCCAATCGGCCGCGCCGTCTGCCCCGTGAGATCATCCACCGGAACGGCTGGACAGAACCCTCGTCGCACTAAGACCTGTCAACTTCGGTCTGGCACACTTTGGTCTGATGACAACGTGACAGAACGTGACAATGGTGGGATCAGGGATCAGGGATCAGTTTCAGCGGTGGTTTCCTGCGGGCGCACGGGGAGCGAGATGCGTTTGCCGGTCAGGAGTTCGCTGAAGCCTTCGACGGTATCTTGGGGCGCTTGGCAGGCGTGGTCCCGACAGACGTAGACGTAGCCATCTTCTCGACCCTCCCACAGCGGCGAGTCGTAGGGCTCGCCCCAGGCCAGCACAGTGTCGGGCCGCCAGACCGACTGGGCCATCCGCAGAAGGTCGGGTCGGTCGCCGACGATGACGACCTCGGTGGTCCCTCGACGGCGCAGATCGGCGGCGATGAGCGCGTTCGAGAACATACCAATGGCCTGGTCGACCTGTGTGCCGAGCAGTTGCAGGATGCGATCGGCCTGGTTGGCATAGCGCATCTCTCCCGTGAGCCCGGCGAGCCGGTACAGCGCTAAGGCTGCGGTCGAGTTTGCCGATGGCAGCGCTGTGTCGGTGAGATCTTTCTGGCGAGCGATCAGTGCTTCTGCATCTTCGGCGGTCGTGAAGACTCCGCCTTCGACCGGATCCCAGAACCAGTCGAGCATCGTGTCGGCGGTCTCGATGGCCGCCTCGATCCAGCGCGCCTCACCAGTGGCCTCGGCGAGGCGGGTGAAGGCGTCGACGAGGTGGGCGTGGTCGCCTGCGAGCGCGTCATGGCGAGCCTGCGGTGCGCCGTCGGCATGCCAGGTGCGGTTCCAACGGCCGTCAGGCCGACGGAGTTCGCTCAGCAGGAACTCGCCGTTCTTTTTGGCAGCTTCGAGCCAAGTCGGGTTGTTGAACACGGACGCGGCTTCGGCGAGGGTGGCGAGGAACATTGCGTTCCATTCCGTGATGATCTTGTCGTCAAGACCGGGCCGTGTGCGCGCATTGCGAGCCTGCGCCATCCGGAAGGTGCCGTAGTCAAGCTCGCGGGGTCGCTTGAGCACGCCTCGGGCCTGCAACCGGTTGGGGATCGAGCGGCGGACGGGTCTGTCGCTCTTCTTCTTCTTCTTACCGGACGGGTCGGCGTTGTCGGGCTTGGCGCCGTGATCGACGATCTCGTAGTTGCCCTCGTCGGTGATGTCATACCAGTCGAGGGTGGCCTCGACGATTTCCTTCTTAACGTCGTGCATCGCCGCGCGTGCTTCGTCGGGTGTCCATGTATGGAAGAGGCCTTCGACGCCCTTGCCGTCGGCATCGGGGGAGTCGGCGTCTTCGGCCGAGTACCAGCCTCCGTCGCGATGCTGCAGCGTGGTGAGCACGTAGCCGATGGTCTCGATGAGAACCTGACGCCACTGCGGTTGGCCGAGCACGACGAAGGCGTGGAGGTAGGTCCGCACGAGTAGTGCCTGATCCGGCAGCATCTTTTCGAAGTGCGGCGTCAGCCATTCGCGATCGGTCGAATAGCGGGCGAAACCGCCACCGATGTGGTCGTACATCCCGCCCGAGCACATGGCGTCAAGGGTAGTGACGATGATGTCCTTGGCTGCGTCGGCACCGTTGGACATGTAGGCGCGCAGCATGAGCTCGAGGTTGAACGTCGACGGGAACTTCGGGGCCTGGCCGAATCCGCCCCACTCGGGGTCGAATGCCTTGCCGAGCCCTTGCACCGCGTTGTTGAGTTGTTCGACGTCAGGGATTTCGGTGCCGGCTGAGAGCTCGGCGGTGCGATTGACGGCAGTCATCAACTGGCCGATGTTCTTGCGAACGTCGTCCGGTCGTTCGGTGTAGACCTCGGTGATTGAGGTCAGCAGTTGGAGAAACTGTTCTTTCGGGAAGTACGTGCCGCCGTAGAAGGGCTCGCCATCGGGCGTCATGAACACCGTCATCGGCCAGCCGCCGCGACCGGTCATGGCTTGCACGGCATCCATGTACAGCTGGTCGACGTCAGGGCGTTCTTCGCGGTCGACCTTGACGTTGACGAACAACTCGTTCATCTTGGCTGCGACCTCGGCGTCTTCGAAGCATTCGTGGGCCATCACATGGCACCAGTGGCACGACGAGTAGCCGACCGACAGCAGCACCGGGACGTTGCGGGCCTTTGCCTCGGCAAACGCCTCGGCTCCCCATGGAAACCAGTCGACCGGATTGTCGCGATGCTGGCGCAGGTACGGAGACGTCTCGTCGGCAAGCCGGTTCATCGTCGGGAGGGTAACGCCGCTGGAACCATCGATGACTGTGCCTGGTACTTCCGAAATGTCGCTGGACATCGTTGCTACCCGTGGCTCGGATCAGGCTGGACGTGACGGTCGTTCGCTGGTCGGGTGCTGGCCGTTCGCTAGCGTCATCGCAATGAGCATCGTTGGCTGGATTATCGTCGGACTGATTGCTGGTGGCCTGGCCCGGTGGATCGTCAAGGACGATCGGAGCGGCTGCATTTACACAATGGTCGTTGGCGTGCTTGGCGCGCTGATCGGTGGCTGGCTGATGTCAACGATCGATAGTGCAGGTGTCGACGAGTTCTCGATACGGAGTATCGGAGTCGCCGCGATTGGTGCCGTGCTCTTGCTTCTGGTGCTGCAGGCCATTGCCGGGCGCGGCGCCACTCGCCGGCGCTGACCGATTTCGAAGGCTGAACCTATTCAGACCCCAGTGGCGTGAAAGCCGCCGTCGCAGTGGACGATTTCGCCGGTCGTCTTCGGAAACCAGTCCGACAACATGGCACACACAGTGCGGGCGACAGGCTCGGAGTCGTTGACGTCCCAGCCCAGTGGAGAGCGGTCGTCCCAGACGTCTTCGAACTTGGCGAAGCCGGGAATCGACTTGGCTGCCATCGTGCGGATGGGGCCGGCAGCAACGAGGTTGCAGCGGATGCCCTGGGGCCCAAGCTCTTTGGCTAGGTAGCGTGACAGGCTCTGCAGCGCCGACTTTGCGACGCCCATCCAGTTGTAGGCGGGCCAGGCAACCGAGTTGTCGAAGTCGAGGCCGACGATCGAACCTCCGGGCTGCATCAGCGGCACGAACGCATCGGCGAGCGCCTTGAGCGAGTAGGTCGACACGTGCATGGCAACGGCAACATCGTCCCATGGGGCGTCCATGAAGTCATCACCGAGGCACGACGCCGGTGCGAAACCAACAGCGTGGAGCACGCCATCAACTCGACCCCACTTTGTTGCCAGCGCTTCACGGACTGCTACGCCGTGCGCGGGCACGGTGACGTCGAGTTCGAACACTTCGATCTCGGAACCGTCCGGGTTCGTACCGAGCTTGCGGGCAGTGCGTTGAGTGAGGCGCAACGCACGCCCAGCGCCAGTGAGAACAATGTTGGCACCCTGTTCTTGAGCGATCTTCGCCACGCCGAATGCGAGTGACGCATCCGTGAGGACGCCGGTAATCACGATGTTTTTTCCGTCGAGCAGACCCATGAGCCGAAACGTAGCCGCTGGAGCGCCACGATTTTGTGAGAGCGATAGCGATGTCGGTTGGCGAAATCACTCACACACAGCGGCGAACCGCTCCCAAAAGCCTGGAATCGCTCCCACATAGCGGGGCCGAGTCCATGGTGTGAGCTGTGACTCGCGCCCGGCACCCGAGGGGCGGTGCAGCGATGTGGCACGCTAACTAAGTGATATCGATGGGAATGAAACAGGGCACTGCGAGCGTTGAGCGATGACGATGCAACTCTTTGATACAGCGCGCCGCGAGATTGTCCCCTTCGAGCCCGGCGAGAACGTTCTGATGTACACGTGCGGCATCACGCCATACGACGCGACGCACCTCGGCCACGCTGCCACATTCATCGCGTACGACATCCTCCAGCGCCGGCTGATCGACATGGGCCATACCGTGAAGTGTGTCCGCAACGTCACTGACGTCGACGATCCGTTATTCGCTAAGGCTCGTGAACTCGGCGTGCACTACCTCGACCTTGCAGCTTCCGAGGAAGCTCGCTTCGAACGCGACATGGAAGCGCTCAACGCGCTGCCCGTCGCATCGAGCCCGCGAGCTTCGTCGGCAATCCCCGACATCCGTGGCTTCATTGGCATGGTCCTCGACCGAGGTTTTGCCTACCAGGCCGGTGGGTCGGTCTACTTCGACGTGTCGAAGGTCGACTCGTTTGGTTCGATGAGTGGTTACTCCGAAGAGCAGATGCTCGCCTACGCAAAAGATCGTGGCGGCAAGATCGACGACCCGAACAAGAAGTCGCCGCTCGACTTTGTCCTGTGGCACCCCTCGGCGTCTGACGAGCCGGCATGGGACACGATGTGGGGCGCAGGTCGTCCGGGCTGGCATATCGAGTGTTCCGCCCTTGCTTTGCGTGAGCTCGGTACGACGATCGATCTGCACGGCGGCGGCGCCGACCTGATCTTCCCGCACCACGAGTGCGAAAAGGCGCAGTCTGAAGCGGCGACTGGCGAGCAGTTCGTCAAGCACTGGATGCACACGGCACTCATCTCGATGGATGGCCAAAAAATGTCGAAGAGTCTCGGCAACCTCGTGTTTGTCGATGCGCTGCGCGAGGAGTACGACCCGCGCTCGATTCGCCTGGCGATTATTGAGCACAATTACCGGGTCGAATGGGAATGGGACGACGAGTTGATGCCGCGCAACAAGGCGCGCCTCGAATTGTGGCTCGCTCACGATGCGTCCAACGTCCAACTCCTCGACGTGGTGCGCGAGCGCCTCGACGACGACCTTGACACTCCGGGTGCGCTTGCTGCGATCGACGCTGCTGCAGCTGCGAAACAGGGTGTTCGCGAAGCAGCAGAACTGCTCGGCGTTAACTTCGGGTGATCCTCGGCATGGTCGCAGCGGTTCCAACCGACTGCAGCGATTGGCCCAGGGCACTAGGTGAGCAAGGCTTAATGGCAAGTTCATCAAGGCGCCTTCCGCGGGCAACTTCAGTGTCCTATGATTGGTCGACATGAGCGATGGCCCAGGAGCGGGCACCCTGCAACGTCGGGTGCGTAAAATCGGCGCTCCCGTCGTGTCCAAACTCTGGGATATCAAGATCAGTGGCTATGAACGCCTGCCGGCCAGCGGCCCGGCGATCCTCTGCCCGAATCACATCTCGTTCCTCGATTCGGCGCTCTTGACATTCACCGTACCGCGCAACATTTCGTTCGTGGGCAAGGCCGAGTACATGGACTCCTGGAAGACTAAATTTCTGTTCCCGGCCATGGGAATGATCCCGATCGACCGTTCCGGAGGATCTGCGAGCAACGCTGCGCTTGATGCTGCCGAAGAAGTACTGAACCGCGGCGAGCTGTTTGGGATTTATCCCGAAGGCACCCGAAGCCGCGACGGCACCCTCGGCAAGGGTCGCACCGGGGCAGCGCGGCTGGCCATGAAGGTCGGCTGCCCGATTTATCCGGTTGGCATTGTCGGTACCGACGAAATTCAGCCGCCTGACGCCAAGCTCCCCAAGCTGCGTAAGACTGCTGAGATCAAGATCGGCCGTCCGATCAAACCAGAGCGGTACATGAATCGCGGTTCCGAGCACCTGGCATGGCGCTCAATGATCGACGAGGTCATGTTCGAGGTCCGCGAGCTGTCGGGCCAGACCTACGTCAACCAGTACCACGGCCAGACCGCTGAGTCCGAACCAACTGTTACTGCCCGAGTGGGCAGTGTCACTGACGGGGCCAACCGGTTCGAGCAACAGCAGGTCGACGAAGCACGAATCGCGCACGCCACAAACGCCTGAACAGGGTTTCTTGAGCCGCGGTCAATCCAAAACCGTCCGCCGGACAACCGACCATCGCTTCTATCCTGGGCTACTCATGTCGAACATCACGATCTCGCTTCCTGACGGAACCACGCGCGAACTGCCCGAAGGCTCAACTGCCCTCGACCTCGCTGCGTCGATCGGTTCAGGCCTCCGCAAGGCCGCTGTGGCCGCAACGATTGCCGGGCACGAGACCGACCTCACCGCCACCCTGACCGAGGGCGATGTGGTGTCGATCATCACGAATGACACCGACGAGGGCCGCCACGTCCTGCGCCATTCGACCGCACACGTTCTCGCGCAGGCTGTGACGCAGCTCTACCCGGGCGCGAAGTTCACGATTGGCCCAGCGATCGAGAACGGCTTCTATTACGACTTCGATCTGCCCGCGGGCAAGACGTTCAATGACGACGATCTCGCGGTTATTGAGAAGCAGATGAAGGAGATTGTCAAACAGAACCAGCCGTTTACGCGATCCGAGCACACGATGGCCGAAGCAAAGGAACTGTTTGCCGACCAGCCGTACAAAGTTGAAATCATCGAGCGCGTCGAGCTGATTCAGCAAGAGGGTGGCGCAGCCGATTCCGAAGATGCTGGCGAAGTCAGTGGCGGAGGCGTGATCAGCGCGTACCGCAACACCGACGAGTTCGTTGACATGTGTGTCGGGCCGCATGTGCCCAGCACCGGCAAGCTGGCCTTCTTTAAGCTGCAACGGGTCTCGGGCTCGTACTGGCGTGGCAATGAGAAGGGCCCGCAACTTCAACGCGTCTACGGCACGGCATGGGAGTCAAAGCAGGCTCTGGCCGAGCACCTCCACCAGCTCGAAGAGGCGCTCAAGCGCGATCACCGCAAGATCGCTGTCGAACAAGACCTACTCAGCTTCCCCAGCAAGCTCGGTGGCGGCCTCGCCGTCTGGCATCCGAAGGGCGCCATCATCCGCAAGCTGATGGAGGACTACAGCCGCCAGCGCCACGAGAACGGCGGTTACGACTTCGTCTATTCGCCGCACCTCGCCAACGCGAACCTCTTCGAGACGTCCGGCCACCTGGACTTCTACGCCGACGGAATGTACCCGCCAATGGAGATGGATAACGGCACCTACTACCCGAAGCCAATGAACTGCCCGATGCACTGTTTGATCTTCGACAGCCGTCAGCGCAGCTATCGCGAACTGCCGCTCCGTCTGTTCGAACTGGGCACCGTCTACCGCTACGAGCGCGCCGGCACGCTGCATGGGCTCATGCGGATCCGCGGCTTCACCCAGGACGACAGTCACATCTACTGCACCGAAGAACAGCTCGCAGGCGAAGTCGCTGGGCTACTCGACTTTGTGCTGTCCGTTCTGCGTGCCTTTGGTTTCGAAGAATTCACGTTCAACCTGTCGACGCGTGACCCCGACAAGTCGGTCGGCTCTGACGAGATCTGGGAGACGGCAACGACGGCGCTGCGCGAGGCGCTCGAGTCGCACGGCCTCGAGTACGCGGTCAAAGAGGGCGATGCCGCGTTCTATGGCCCGAAGATCGATATCGACGTGCGTGACGCGATCGGGCGTTCCTGGCAGCTATCCACCATCCAGGCCGACTTCCAGCTTCCCGAACGGTTCGATCTCGAATACGTCGGCGCCGACAACAACCGCCATCGGCCGATCATGCTGCACCGTGCCTTAATGGGGTCGATCGAGCGGTTCTTCGGCGTCCTCATCGAGCACTATGCCGGCAACTTCCCGACCTGGCTCGCGCCCGTGCAGGTTCGTGTGCTTCCTGTGTCCTCACCGCACGAGGAGTACGCCGCCGAGGTCGTTGCAGCACTCAAGGCAGCAGGCGCACGGGTCGACATGGTCGCAGCGGACGATGGCCTGGGTAAGCGGATCCGCAACGGCAAGATCGACAAGATCCCGTACGTGCTCGTCGTGGGTGACGACGATGTCGCGGCGCGCACCATCGGCGTGAACATCCGCACCGACATGCAGGTCGAGGGTGCACCTGACGTCGATCGGGACGTGCCACTCGATGGTTTTGTCGCTCGCTTTCAAGCTGAAGTAGCCGACGCCGAGACCGCTGCACTGCACGCCTGATGCTCGAACAGATTTGGTCGGGGTGGCGCTCAAGCTACGTGGTTGGTGTCGGGGCGAACCCGGTAACGGGCAGCGAAGCAGGCGACTCCAGCGTCTTCACGCAGTTACTCGAGTCTGGGTTGCCCGACGAGGAGACGCACATCGTGCATCGTGCTGAGCACGTCTTCTCGATCGTCAACATTCATCCGTACACATCCGGTCATTTGCTCGTCCTGCCGTACCGCGAGGTCGCGGAAATCGAGCTGCTGACCGACGAAGAGAGCGCGGAACTCTGGGCGGTCACGACCGAGGCGGCTGGGGTGGTGCGAGCGGAGTACCGCCCGCACGGCATGAACATCGGGCTCAATCTGGGCCGTCCAGCTGGTGGCTCGATCCCTACTCATCTCCACATGCACGTGGTTCCGCGGTGGACCGGCGACTCGAACTTCATGTCGACGATCGCCAACGCCCAGACGCTGCCCGAGGCACTCGTCGTTACTGCGAGCCGTATCCGTTCCGCCTGGAACGCGCAGACCGCCTGAAAAATCCCCAACCATTCTCAAGCAGAGGACCTTCCCAAAAAGATGGAACGATGAGCCAGCGCTGGTCAGCATTGGCTGTGGCCGCTGACGGATCGTGGGTTCCGGACGTCACAGGTCGCCCGACCTCGATGTGGCGCTCGTAGGCTCTTCGGTGATGACCGACGACCAGATCGACGTGCTGCCTGACGACTTGAACCCGGCTGGGTTCGTCGGCGCCTACCTCTTTCCCGACAACAGCCGCCGGCGCTGGCCGGGAGCGATGTATCTCGGGCTTGCCGCGATTGTTGCGCTGATCTACTTCGTTGTTCCTGACGCTGCAGTGGTGAACACGGGCTGGCTCGTCGGAGCTGCTGTGCTCTGCACCGTCGGAATCTTTTCGATCACGAGCGGCTGGCGGATGAACGTCGACGAAAAACAGGCACTCGTTGCAGCCCAGAGCGCCGTCGGCTTCGCTGTCGGGCATGCCTCGGCACAGCAGGTCTGGCGCGGCTTTCGGAGCCGCCCGACATGGCGCGTGCTCTGCTACTCCGCCGAAGAACCACCCGTCCAGCGTGGGCTGGTGCTGGTCGATGCGGTCGATGGAGAAATCCTTGAGCACCTCATCGAGGAGAACGACGAGACCGAGTAAGGTTAGCTGGACATGTTTGACGGCACTTTCAGAAAGCCGGTCGACAAAGCGGTTAAGCCGATCGGCGCCCTGCTGCGCAAGACCCGCCTGACCCCCGACCACCTGACCATAATGGGTCTTCTGGTCGGCATCGCAGCGGCCGTAGCGATCGGGTTCGGCCGGCTCTGGCTCGGACTCGCTCTCGTGATCTTGGCAGCGCTTCCCGATCTCCTCGACGGAGCACTGGCCAAAGCATCAGGAACCTCCAGCCAACGAGGCGCCTTTTTTGACTCCACGGTTGACCGTGTCACCGACTCGCTGCTACTCGGCGGCATCGGCTGGCATTTCGCGCTCACCGAAGATCCCCGCCTTGTGCTGCTTCCGTTCGCCGTGGCGTCAATTTCGTCGGTGATCAGCTACCAACGGGCTAAAGCAGAGTCGCTCGGAATCGAAGCCAAGGGTGGTCTGATGGAGCGCGCCGAACGGATCATCGCGATTCTGATCGGCCTTGCCTTCAACGTCCTGCTTATCCCGATTCTCTGGATCATGCTGGTCCTCACCTCGATCACGGCGATTCAGCGATTTTGGAAGGTTTGGAACGCGGCTACCGTCGCACCGGTCACGGCCGCTCGGATCGAGATGCGTCGCTCACGTCGCCAGAGTCGCCGAGTTGCTCGCACCGCGCTGCGACGAACCAGCATCCCACGCCGCAAGCCGTGACCGGCCGAGCAGCGACACCTGAGTCACTGCGCAACGCAGCGTGAGACGCAATCTGGATTCGAAGGCTCCGGACACGCCGAGTTGGAGCGACCTGGCCGATCCGCGTTGGCACGCTGATCAACTCGGACGCCGCATCACCACAAACTCCTACAAGGCCGGTGCGCTCGCCGCACGGCTCATGCCCGGAGCCGTGGCCGCTGGGCTGGCCACCCCTGCTGGCTTGGGGGCGAACTTCGCGAGCCCGGAACGCCGAGCCATGATCGAACGCCATTTGCAACGCGTTGACCCCACGTTACGCGGCCTGCGGCTCAGGCGAGCTGTTCAGGAGTCGTTTGACTCCTATGCCCGGTACTGGATCGAGAGCTTTCGGCTGCCGTCCATGTCGAAACGTGCCGTGGCCCGTTCGTTCCGAGAGGACGGCTACCACCACCTCCTCACCGCGCTCGATGCGGGAAAGGGTGCAATCATCGCGTTGCCTCATCTGGGCGGTTGGGAATGGGCTGGCCGCTGGATTGCCGACCGCGGGCACCCAATCACCGTCATCGTGGAGCAGCTCGACCCTCCTGAGCTGTTCGACTGGTTCGTCGAACTGCGATCCAAGCTCGGGATGACCGTTGTCCCGCTCGGGCCAGCGGCTGGCACGGCGGTCCTCCGCGCGCTCCACAACAACCACGTGGTGTGTCTGCTGTCTGATCGTGACATTCAAGGTGGCGGGCCCGAAGTCGAGTTTTTCGGTGAGCGCACCACCTTGCCCGGGGGTGCAGCGACCGTCGCCTTGCGTACCGGAGCACCGATACTCCCAACTGGCATCTACTTCACGGACCGATTCGATGGTCACCTGGGGTACGTGAGTGCGCCGATTCCGGTCGAACGGCAGGCAAAACGACTTCGTGACGATGTCCAGCGGATCACTCAACTGCTCGCTCAGGAACTGGAAGTCCTGATCCGCCGAGCTCCTTCGCAGTGGCACCTGTTCCAACCCAACTGGCCGAGCGACCCGGGCTACGAACATCACCTGGGCTAGATGGCTGTTGCTCGTCGCTCGCGGCTGGCTGGAGTGTCCAACTTGGCCCAACGAGCGTGTTTGCGTCACGGCCTGAACACGTTTCTGCGGCTGGGCGGCCTCGCCAGATGTCGGAATGAGGCGCGTCAGTCAGCTAGACATGCCCAGTGAGTACGGCCGACGACACTGATGCGCTGCCAATGCGCATCGGACTCATTTGCCCATACAGTTTGACCATTCCGGGTGGCGTGCAGATGCAAGTGCTGGCACTCGCAAGAGAGTTGCGTGCCCGTGGGCACGAGGCGCGGGTACTCGGACCGTGTGATGGGCCACCGCCCGAGAGCTTCGTCACTCCGCTTGGCAAGTCACTGCCGCTCGCCGCGAACGGCTCGATTGCTCCGCTTGCGCCCGACCCGCCAGCAGCACTGCGGACGATGCGTGCGCTCACCGACGAGGCTTTCGACGTCATCCACGTCCACGAACCGTTGGCGCCCGGGCCGACGCTCACATCAGTTCTGTTCCATCCTGCGCCGATCGTCGCGACCTTCCACGCCGCCGGCTCGTCGACCAGTTACCGACTCTTCAACCGAGCGTTGAGACGAATCATCAAGCGCATCGACCACAAGGTCGTCGTGTCGAAAGACGCCCTTGCACTGGTGCAGTCGCACCTGGGTGGCGACTACGAGGTCCTGTTCAACGGCGTCGACATCGAAGCGATGCAGGCGTTCGAGCCTCACGAGTACGACCGCCCCAGCGTGTTCTTTTGTGGGCGTCACGAGGATCGCAAGGGTCTCAGCGTGCTGATCGATGCATTCGACCTTGTCGGAGACGACGTCGACCTGTGGATTGCGGGGGAGGGGCCCGATACCGCTGTCCTCCAAGCCCGAACCGAAGGAGACCCGCGTATTCATTGGCTCGGCCGTGTCACGGACAAGGACAAGATCGCCCGACTCCGCGGCGCTGACGTGTTCTGTGCGCCCTCGCTCGGTGGCGAATCGTTCGGGGTCGTACTGATCGAATCGATGGCAGCCGGAACCACTGTGGTCGCCAGCGGGTTGGACGGGTACCGGAACGTCGCTACCCACGAACAGGATGCGCTGTTGGTCGAACCGGGTGATGCAGGAGCATTGGCAGCTGCCATCCAGCGCGCGCTCGGCGACGACGATTTGACCGAGCACCTCCGTGCAAACGGATCGTTGCGGGCCCTCGACTTCTCGATGTCGACCCTGGTCGACCAGTACATCCGGATCTATCGCAGGCTGATTGCTTGACCAGCTGGTTGCTTGACCACTCGACTGCGGTCAGTACATGCAGAACGGTCGGTGGGGAATCCCACTGACGGCGCATCGATCGGTCGTACACTGCGCCTATGGTCATCCTTGTCGTCGTCGTCATCGCTGTTGTCCTTGCGTTGGTGATCGGTGCCTACAACGGGCTGATCCGTCGTCGCAACCAGATCGAGAACGCCTGGTCGCAGATCGATGTACAACTCAAACGCCGCCTCGATTTGATCCCGAACCTCGTCGCAACCGTCAAGGGTTACGCCGCTCACGAGCGCGAAACCCTCGAAGGGGTGATTAACGCCCGTAATGCCGCGATCGCCGCGCCCGACACCCCTGATGGTCAGGCCGGCGCCAACAACATGCTGACGGGTGCGCTCGGCAAGCTGTTCGCACTCGGCGAGGCGTATCCCGACCTGAAGGCCAACCAGAACTTTCTGCAACTGCAAGAAGAACTGACAGCGACCGAAGGTCGGGTCGCGTATTCGCGCCAGTTCTACAACGACAGCGTGCTCGACTACAACAACAAGCTTGAGCAGTTCCCTACCGTGTTCTTCGCGAAGGCCATGCAGTTCGGTCGTCGTGAATACTTTCAGGCCGAAGAGGCCGCCCGGACAGTTCCGTCCATCGAGTTCTGATCAGTCGACTGCAGCACATCACCTCATGTTTGAACTGATTCGATCGAACAAACGCCGCAGCGTTGCGCTCGTTGCGTGCTTCATGCTTTTCATCGCGCTCGTCGGTGCAGCCATTGGGGTGCTCGTCGGCAATGGCATCGCCTGCACACTCGTTGCGCTGGCCTTCAGCGGTGGCGTTGCCTTTTACTCGTACTGGCAAGCCGACAAGATTGCGCTGAAGATCAGCCGAGCCGAACCGGCCTCAGAGGTCGAGTACCAAAGGCTCCACAACATCGTCGAGGGGCTCTGCATCGCTGCGGGTCTGCCGAAGCCCGGCGTGTATGTCATCCACGACCCCGCACCGAATGCCTTCGCGACGGGTCGCAACCCCGAACACGCAGCGATCGCTGTGACGAGTGGATTGCTTGAGAAGCTCAATCGAGTCGAACTCGAGGGGGTCGTTGCGCACGAACTCGGCCACATCAAGAATTACGACATCCTCGTTTCGACGCTGGCAGTCACGATGGTCGGTGCAGTCGCCCTTCTTGCTGACGGTGCCATCCGCCTGATGTGGTGGAACGGCGGGCGTGTGTCACGTTCAGGCGACCAGTCGAACAGTACCAATCCACTGGCCTTCGCTGGTTTTGCTCTGCTGATTCTGTCGCCGATCATCGCCAAAGCCATGCAGGCTGCGGTTTCGAGGCGTCGCGAGACGCTTGCCGACGTCACAGCGTGCCAGCTAACGCGGTACCCGCCGGGCCTGATCTCGGCGCTCGAAAAGCTAAAAGAAGACACCACCGTGACCCACAGTGCATCGATGGCCACGGCACACTTATGGATTGAGCAGCCGATGAGCGGAGTCGGCGACAACGGCAAGCTCGGTGGTATCCACAAAATGTTCGACACGCATCCGCCGCTCGACGAACGCATAGCACTCCTGAGAGAACTCTGATGATCAACTCGAAGTATCTGGCTGGCGCCACGGCGCTGGTCGCCGCAGCTGCCCTGGGCCTGATCGCCGCCGCGTGTAGCGGTGGAAGTTCCCCGGAAGCGACGATCGTCACGGCTGTCAGTACGACGACTGTCCCTGAAACGACGACCACGAGCGCAGCATCAACGAGCACCACGGGGGTGCCCAGCACCACGCTTGCGCCCGACGTGCCGCGCCAGCCGCTGACTGGCGAACCCGTCGAGAATGAGGACGACATCATCGATCGTGCCGCGCTTGCCGTCAAGATCGACAACCATCCGGCCGCCCGACGCAACCACTCGGGCCTCGCCGTTGCCGACATCGTCTTTGAAGAAAAGGTTGAGGGCAGCCTCACTCGGTTCGCAGCCGTGTTTCACACCCAAGACGCCGATCCGCTCGGCCCGATCCGCTCGGGCCGCGAGCAGGATGTCAACCTCCTCAGTTCGCTCAACGCACCGCTCTTCGGCTGGAGTGGCGGCAACCCGGGCGTGACGAGTCTGATTAGGGCGTCGTTCCTCGTTGACGTCGGGGCACCTTCAAACTATGGCAGCTACTACCGCGGTCCGGGAAGCGCTCCGCACAACTTGTACTCGGACACGGCGTCCCTCTACGCGTTGACCCCGGAAGATCATCCCGGTCCGCCGAACCGCCAATTTGAGTTCCTCGACGAGGGCAAGGTGTTTGCGGGCGACGTTGCCAAAAAAGTTTCATTCACGATTGGCAGCATCGACATCGTCTGGGAGTGGAACGCTGAAGAAGAGCGCTACGAGCGTTCACAAGAGGGCGAGAAGCACGTCGACAAGACCTACGGTCAGATCGGCGCACAGAATGTGATCTTGCTTGCGGTCGACTATCGCCAGAGTTCCATCGACGCGAACGCCCCTGAAGCTGTCACGCTGAGTGAAGGTCAGGCAACCGTGTTCAGCAACGGTGAAGTCATCACCGGGCGCTGGCAGAAAGAGCTCGCCATCTACAACTTCGTCTTGACCGACGACGACGGCAATCCAATCAAACTGACGCCTGGTCAGACCTGGATCGAACTCGTCGAAGTAGGTGCGGCGGGAGACCCGGCCGACTACACGGTCGAGTAGTCACGCCGTCGCAGGGCCGTTCTCACACGGGTACCACGGGTACCACGGAGAATGCGACGAACGATCGGGCAAGAACCGGCCCGGTGAAAGTACGATGGCCTTCATGAGCGTTGAGAACACTGGAACATTCCCGGTCAAGCGGGGCTTGGCAGAAATGATGAAGGGCGGCGTCATCATGGACGTTGTCAATCCTGAGCAGGCCAAGATCGCCGAAGATGCTGGCGCAGTTGCCGTGATGGCGCTTGAGCGTGTGCCCGCCGACATTCGCAGAGACGGCGGCGTCGCCCGCATGTCGGACCCCGAGATGATCATCGGTATTCAGGAGGTCTGCTCGATCCCTGTCATGGCCAAGGCGCGCATTGGGCATTTCGTCGAAGCGCAGATTCTGCAGTCACTCGGCGTCGACTTCATCGATGAGTCCGAAGTACTTACCCCAGCTGACGAGGCCTATCACATCGACAAGATGGCCTTCGATGTGCCGTTCGTCTGTGGCGCCACCAACCTCGGCGAGGCGCTTCGTCGCATCTCCGAAGGTGCAGCGATGATCCGCTCGAAGGGCGAAGCCGGCACCGGCAACGTCGTCGAGGCTGTGCGTCACCTTCGTTCGATCATCGGTGACATGAAGCGCATCACCCAGGCCGACGAAGCCGAATTGTTCGGCTGGGCCAAGCAGCTGCAGGCGCCGCTGTCGCTCATCCAAGAGATTGCCAAGACCGGCACACTGCCTGTTCCCTTATTCTGCGCCGGTGGCCTCGCCACTCCGGCTGATGCCGCACTCGCTATGCAGCTGGGTGCCGATGCAGTATTCGTTGGCTCGGGCATCTTCAAGTCCGACAACCCGTCGCCACGCGCCAAGGCGATCGTCGAAGCAACGACGCACTATATGGATGCCGACATTCTCGCGAAGGTCAGCCGCGGCATCGGTGCGCCGATGACCGGTATCGGCATGGACGAGATCAGCGTCAAGTACGCCGAACGCGGTTGGTAGCCGGACCCGTCGTTGGTGTCCTTGCATTGCAGGGCGCCTTCAAAACGCATCAGCAGCGGCTTCTGGCGCTCGGTGTCAAAGCGCCACTCATCAAGACGCCACAGCAGCTCAGCGGCATTGACGCGCTTGTTCTGCCCGGCGGCGAGAGTACGACCATGTCAATGCTGCTCGACACGAGCGGGCTACGCGACCCGATTGGTGAGCGGCTGGCTGACGGCATGGGTGTCTTTGGCACGTGCGCAGGGATGATTCTGTGCGCGACTGAAGTTCTCGACGGTAGACCTGATCAGCGAGGCTTCGCGCTCATCGACATGACCGTTCGACGGAACGGTTACGGCCGCCAACTCGACAGCTTCGAAACGGACCTCGTCGTCGACGGTCTGGTCGACGACTTTCACGCAGTGTTCATCCGAGCTCCGTACGTCGAGCGCGTCGGCCCCGATGTCGAAGTGCTCGCCGTTCACGACGACATTCCCGTTCTCGCTCGCAATGGACGTTGTACGGTGGCATCGTTCCATCCCGAACTCACTAACGACACACGGCTCCACGAAGCGTTCATTACGACGTTGTGACGACCGAAAAGCAAAACGACACCTGACGATCAACCAGCCGAGTCCATCGCTCCGGCAGAGAGAGAACCGACATGTCCGGCCATTCCAAATGGGCAACGATCAAGCATAAGAAGGGTGCCACCGACGCTAAGCGCGGCAAGCTCTTCAACAAGCTGGCCCGTCAGATCGAAGTCGCAGCCAAGGGCGGCGGTGACGTAGATATGAACCCCACTTTGCGTACCGCGGTTCAAAAGGCCAAGGGCGCGCAGATGACGAACGACGCGATCGATCGTGCGATCAAGCGTGGAACGGGCGATGCCGACGGCGCGGCGTACGAGAGCATCATGTACGAGGGCTACGCTCCTGGTGGCGTTGCGCTGATGATCGACGTGCTGACCGACAATCGCAACCGGTCAGGCGCCGATATCCGCCAAATCTTTAGCAAGCTTGGCGGTTCTATGGCCGAACCAGGCGCAGTTGGTTGGCAGTTTGCCCGGAAGGGCGTGATCATCATTGAAGGCGAAGGGGTCGACGAAGACGAACTAATGATGGCGGCGCTCGAAGCCGGTGCCGACGACATGACACGTTCGGGAGGCGACTTTCAGGTTGTCTCTGATCCGTCGCCGGTGTTCGACATTAAGACGAACCTTGAAGCAGCCGGTTTCACGGTGCGCTCAGCTGACTCGCCGATGTTGGCTGAGAACCTCGTCGAAGTCACCGATGTCAAAGACGCCAGGGGCATCCTCTTGGTGATGGAGGCGCTCGAAGACAACGACGACGTGCAGGACGTGTTTTCGAACTTCGACATGAGTGATGAACTCATGGAACAGGCTGCGGAATGATTTGGCCTCTGGACGTGTCGTCGTGAGCATTTCTGTCGGCGACGCAGCACCCGATTTCACCCTGCCTGGCACCGGCGGCCAGGACTATTCGCTCAAGGATTTTACCGGCCAGCCGGTGGTCCTGGTGTTTTACCCGGGCGACGACACTCCGGTGTGCACGAAGCAACTCAACAGCTATAACCGGGACATCGAACAGTTCACCGAGATGAACGCGCAGGTCATTGGAATCTCCGCGCAAGACGTGTTGAGCCACGAAGGCTTCGCGAACAAGCACGGCTTCACATTCCCGCTGCTGGCTGATGTTGACAAGGACGTTGCCGGTCTGTACGGCACGCTCGGGCCCATCGGGTTTCCGAGGCGCAGCGTGTTCATCATCGATCGGGACGGCATTGTTCGCTACGCCCACCGGGCAATGGCTGGGCTGACGTTCCGGCCGGTCAAAGAACTCGTCGCAGAACTCGAGAAGCTGGCTCCCTGATCCCTGTCACAGCGCGTGCAGGTCATCGAGGATCACATGATCTGATCGGTCGATCGACTACAGTACGAACCTGTGTTCGCCAATAGCGCCGACGCCGTACGGGGCGTGACTTCACGAGTTCTTGGCATCGACCCGGGTCTGACCCGTTGCGGCTTCGCCGTGATCGATGGCCGAGGCCCAAACAATGCCACCGCAGTGTCGATGGGGGTAATCCGGACGTCGGCGTCCGATCCGCTCCCACAGCGGCTCGGTGAGCTGCGCACCGAATTCACAGCCTTGATCGCCGAGTTCAGACCCGATGTTGTTGCGGTCGAGCAGGTGTTCTTTCAGAACAACGTGCGTACCGCAATGAGCGTCGGCCAGGCAAGTGGCCTCGCCCTCGCCGAAGCAGCGCTTGCAGGGTGTGAAGTGCTGCAGTACACGCCCAACCAGGTCAAAGATGCCGTTGCCGGATGGGGCGGTGCCGGGAAAGAACAGGTGCAGAGAATGGTGCAACAGCGGCTCAGGCTGTCCCAATTACCCACGCCGGCCGATGCCGCTGACGCAGCAGCCATTGCGCTCTGCCACCTGGCTATGTCGCCAATCGGGCGTCAAGTTCGTCATCTGAATGGTGACAGCGTTCGCAGTCGGAAGAACTTGCCGTCAATCGGGGGTGTCCGATGATTGGCTCACTGCGTGGCGAAGTACTCGAACGCAACCTTGACGGCACAGTGCTGCTCGAGGTCGCTGGTATCGGGTACATCGTGACCGTCTCGCAACGGGTGATCCCCGAACTCGAGCCGGGCACCACCGCATTTCTGCGGATTCATCATCACATTCGCGAAGACACGCAGACCCTCTTCGGATTCACGTCGAAGCAAGATAAGGCAACCTTCCAGGTACTCCTGGCAACGCACGGTGTTGGCCCCGCAATGGCGATGTCCGTCCTGGCAACGCATCCCGCTGCGTCGCTGATCGACATCGTGGCGACCAACGACATCGCAGCGCTCCAACTGGTCCCCAAAGTAGGTAAGAAGACTGCCGAACGGCTCATTGTCGAACTCAAGAATCGCCTGTCCCTCGACATTCTCGATGGCGGTTCCACAGTTGCGAGCGGTGGAGGGTCGAGTGTCGCCGATGTGCGTGAAGCATTGGCCGGCCTGGGTTACGGCACCGAAGAGATCCGTGAGGTGCTGCGCGAGCTCCCGAGTGGCGCTGACTCTGCCACCCTGTTGCGCGAAGCGCTGAAGACGCTGTCCAAGAACTGACGAACCAAGGTGTGCTCTCATGCGTGACGAATTCCTCGACCCAGGCGTCGGGCACTCTGAAAATGTCGACGAGGAAGAACTCGAGGTTGGTATTCGGCCGCGGGCGTTGGACGAGTTCGTTGGCCAGGGTGAACTCAAAGAACACCTGAAGATTGTCATGGAGGCTGCTCGGCGCCGCGAGCAGGCCGTCGATCACCTGTTGTTCGCTGGCCCACCTGGCCTTGGCAAGACCACACTGGCCAGCATCGTTGCTACCGAGATGGGCACCCAAATCCACGTTACGTCAGGCCCTGCACTTGAACGAGCAGGCGACCTCGCGGCGATCTTGACGAAGCTTGAAGACGGCGACGTGCTGTTCATCGACGAGATCCACCGACTCAACCGTGCCGTCGAAGAAATTCTTTATCCGGCAATGGAAGATTTTCAGCTCGACATCGTCGTCGGGAAGGGTCCAGCAGCATCAAGTATTCGGCTCACGATGCCTCCGTTCACGCTCGTTGGCGCCACCACCCGAACCGGCATGATCACCGGTCCGCTGCGTGACCGGTTTGGCCTTGTTGCCCGGCTCGACTACTACGACCACGTCGAACTGCAGGCAATTGTCGAACGTGCGGCTGGCATCTTTGAGATCGAAATCGATTCGAAGGGAGCGTTCGAGATCGCCCGTCGATCCCGCGGCACGCCGCGGATTGCAAACCGCTTGCTGCGTCGTGTGCGTGACTTCGCCGAGGTGCGTGCCAATGGTGTGATCACCGCCGATGTGGCGGAGGCCGGCTTGAAGCTGTTTGGCGTCGACAACCGCGGCCTCGACAAGGTCGATAGGGCGCTGCTCACAGCGCTCTGTGGCCAATTCACCGGCGGGCCTGTTGGCCTGTCGACCCTGGCGATCAGCATCGGCGAGCAGCCGGAAACGGTCGAAGACGTATACGAGCCGTTCTTGATCACCCAGGGGATGATCGCCAGGACCCCTCGTGGCCGAGTGGCGCTCGCTGCGGCATACGATCACATTGGCATCACCGCACCACCTAAAGTCACCAACGGTTCCCTCTTCGATTGAGAGTTGGAGACCATTCGGATCTCAAGTCAACGACGTATAGGTGAAGAAGGGCCTGGCGGGATGTCGGTCGTCCTGTCGTCCGTAGCATCGTTGGGTGCACCTTTCTGATTTCGATTATGTGTTGCCGGACGAGCGGATTGCGCAGACCCCGATCGAGCCGCGTGATGCGGCCCGGTTGCTCGTTGCCGGCGAACCGGTCCGCCACTTGCACGTCTCGGATCTGCCCGAGCTGTTGCTGCCTGGTGATCTGCTTGTCGTCAACGAAACGCGTGTGATCCCTGCTCGCCTCCGGCTCAACCGAGCCACCGGGGGAGCGGCTGAGGTCTTACTGCTTGAGGCAACCAACGGGGCGCGGACCGAATGGGAAGCATTGGTTCGGCCCGGCAAGAAGCTCAAAATTGGCGAGGAACTTTTAGCCGGTGATGTGCCGCTCGTGCGGATCGGTGAACGCACCGCAGCGGGCGACACGTTTCACGTTGCGTTGCTCGGGCCGACCGACGGCAGCGAGTCTCTCGAAACCCTCGACACGTACGGTGAGATGCCGCTCCCGCCGTACATTACCGAGCGCCTCGAGGACCCCGATCGCTACCAGACGATCTATGCGAAGGAACCAGGGAGTGCCGCAGCGCCGACCGCAGGCCTCCACTTCACGCCCGAACTGTTCGACCGGCTCGATGCCCGTGGCGTCGGTCGGGCGACCGTTGAACTCGTCGTCGGGCTCGACACGTTCCAGCCAATCAGTACGGATAACCCACTCGACCATCCGATGCACACCGAGCGGTACCGTGTGCCGCCGGAGACCATGCAGCAGTGCATCGACACGCGAGCCGCAGGCGGCCGTGTGGTTGCGGTCGGGACCACCGCTGTCCGGGCGCTCGAGTCAGCTGCCAAGCTCGGCGAACTTTCAGGCCGAACGAACATCTTCATCCACGACGGATTCGATTGGCAGATCGTCGACGTGCTGTTGACAAATTTTCACCTCCCGAAGACCACGTTGCTCATGATGATCGAAGCATTTGTAGGCCCGGGCTGGCGTGACCTCTACACAGAAGCGATCCGGCGAGAGTACCGATTCCTCAGCTTCGGTGACGCGATGCTGCTCGAACGTGCGAGTCGGTAGCGTCGTTGCCCTATGTACCGGGTGCAACTCGACGTCGAAGCCACGCACGGCGCTGCCCGAGTGGGCAGCGCACGCACGGCCAGCGGCACGTATCAGACGCCGCTGTTCATGCCCGTCGGCACCAGAGGAGCGATTAAGCATCTCAGCGCGGCCGACTATGAACGGCTCGGTGCCGAGATCGTGCTCGGTAACACGTACCACCTGATGCTGCGGCCGGGTGCAGAACTCATTGCCAAGTTCGGCGGCCTCGGCAAGTTTTCCGGCTGGGACGGCCTCACGCTCACTGACTCGGGTGGGTTTCAGGTGTTTTCGCTCGACCCAAAGGTCGACGACGAAGGAGTCACCTTCAAGAGCATCTATGACGGGTCAAGCCATCGGTTTACGCCGGAGATCGCTGTCGATGTCCAACAGCAGCTAGGTGCTGACATTCAGATGGTGCTTGACGTGTGCCCGCCATTGCCGAGCCCGCCGGAAGTGATCCGGTTGGCCTTGGAACGCACGAACGACTGGGCACGTCGGGCCAAGGCTGCCCATACCCGTACCGACCAGTCGCTGTTCGGCATCGTGCAGGGTGGGATTAGCGAGACGTTGCGTGCTGAGAGCGCTCAGCGAACCGTCGAGATTGGTTTCGACGGCTACGGCATCGGAGGCCTGTCAGTCGGAGAGTCGCGTGAGGAGATGCTGCCGGCGCTGGCCGCGGCCATTGAGCACCTTCCCGCTGATCAGCCTCGCTATTTGATGGGGGTCGGTGACCCGGCCTC
>CAWUXP010000205.1:0-10743 GCA_963926495.1 Candidatus Ilumatobacter herschelensis | reverse complement strand
AGACGAGGGTAGTCCTCGGTAGACCGCCCCACCCGAGAAGTTTCGACTCACACGTTGGTTGGGCGCCGTCTGCAACGTGCGAGGATGCCACCTGTGCTGGCGGTGCTCCTCGTTTTCTTGTCGTACGCGCTCGGTACTTTTCCGAGTGCGATCATGGTCGCGCGTGCCAACGGCATCGACATCTCCACCGTCGGATCGGGTAACCCTGGCGCTTCGAACGTCACGCGCGCGCTCGGATGGAAGAAGGGTATTTGGGTCTACGTTCTCGATGCGCTCAAGGCCAGCCTCGCCACTGGGCTTGGCTTGGGGATGGGCTTCGACTGGTCCGGCACCGGCCGGCCACTGGGCTACGTCTGCGCGGTGGCGGCTGCGCTCGGCCACATGTTCCCGGCCACCCGCGGGTTGAAGGGCGGCAAGGGCGTCGCCTGCGGGTCAGGCGCATTGATCGTGCTGCAACCGATTATCGGCATTGCCGCACCAATCGTGTGGTGGCTACTCAGCAAGGTCACCGGCAAGGCTGCGCTCGGCTCAATCCTGACCGTGGGCTCGGTACCGATCGGGCTCGCACTGACCGGACGTCCAGCCTGGGAATTCGCTGCGATGGCGGGCCTCTGCGGCCTCATCCTGGTGAAGCACTGGCGGAACTTCGGTCGCTTGATCCGACGCGAAGAGCCAGGCCTCCGCAGCTGAACTGATCGAGTTAGGCGGGAACGCCGCCGGTGGCGAACAACGCCGGCCAGCCGCCCGTGTGAATGAACACGATGTCGTCGTTGGCGAATCGACCTTCCTCAGCGAGGCCAAGAGCACCCGACAGACCTTTACCCGAATAGGTGCGATCGCACAGCCAGCCACCGTTGGTCGCCGCCCAACGGACTGCGTTATCCCCCGCCGCCGTGGGCACCGCGTAGTCATCACCGATCCAGCGCGTGTCGACTTCGACGTCGGCGGGGTCGACGCGCACATCGGTAAGCCTCATGAGGTCGAGTGTCTGGTTGGCTAGGTCGGCAATGTCGGGCAAGCCAATGTTGACTCCCTTAGCGACGCCGATGGCGACGATGCCAGGAACGGTACGGCCCGCAGCCGCAGCTGCCGCGCGGCCAGCGAGGAGGCCCGCGTGCGTGCCACCGCTCGACGACGTGAAGACAACGGTCGACGGCTCGATACCCGATGCGTCGAACTGGTCGAGCATCTCGATGAATGCTGCTGCATAACCGAGTGCTCCGACTGCGGTGCTGCCGCCGATCGGGATCGAGTAGGGCGCGAGGCCAGCGCCGCTGAGCTCGCGCGTCAGCAATTCGCGTGCGATCTCGAGTTCGCCCCAGTGGCTTGGGGCCGCTCCGGTGAAGTGCAGCTGAGCACCGAACAGCATCGACAAGAGCTGGTTTCCGGTGACCGCGTCCGGTTCGTCGCCAGAAAGAACCAGATGCACTTCCATGCCCAGCCGCGCACCCGCAGCAGCGGTCATCCGGCAATGATTCGATTGTCCTGCGCCGACCGTAATGAGGGCCTGAGCTCCGGCTGCGAGTGCCGCACCGCACAGGAACTCAAGCTTGCGGGCCTTGTTACCGCCCCCACCGAGCCCGGTCAGATCATCTCGTTTGACCCACAGCCGTGCTCCTCCGCCAATTACCGGACCCTGCTCCAGTGGTGTCGGCGTGGTGGCGAGCGTCGCTCGCTGGAGGTGCTCGAACATGGCTTCCATGCTAGGCACAGATGTCAATGACCACCGATTGGAACCCGCTACTGCGCGCTGAGTTCGAGAAGCCCTACTGGGCCGACCTGCAGACATTCGTCGCCGCTGAGCGAAAAGCGCACGCTGTGTATCCACTACCTGACGAAGTTTTCGCTGCGCTCCGCCTCACCTCGTACGCCGACACAAGAGTGATGGTGCTCGGGCAGGACCCATATCACGGCCCTGGCCAGGCTCACGGCCTTGCGTTCTCGGTGCAGCACGGTGTCCGGATACCACCGTCATTGCGGAACATATACAAGGAGCTCCACGCCGATCTCGGCGTGCCGATTCCGTTGCATGGCAACCTCGCGGGCTGGGCACGCCAAGGCGTTCTGCTCCTCAACACACGGCTGACCGTCCGGGCCGGACAGGCCAATTCGCATCAGAAGCAGGGATGGGAGCAGTTCACCGACACCGTGATCCAGGTGGTCAACAACAAGCACGACCCGGTGGTCTTCATCCTCTGGGGCAACGGGGCCCGGAGCAAGACGAAGTTCATCGACCGGTCGCGGCACATCGTGATCGAGTCAGCGCACCCATCGCCACTCAGCGCCCACAACGGATTCTTTAGCAGCAAGCCGTTCAGCCGCACGAACGAGGCGTTGGTCGGAGCAGGCCGCGCACCAATCGACTGGGATCTCTCAACCAATGGGGTCGATGACGAACCTGGTGGGGCAGACTGACCCAATGGCGTGGCAGACCAGCAACAGGGTGATGAAGATCCGGAAGAAGTCTGGCGCGATCGACACAATCGTCGAGATGCTCGACGGATGGCGGCTCCACCTGTCGGGCCGAAACGCTTCGGTCCTCGCGTTTTTCACCTTTCTGTCGATCTTCCCGCTGCTGCTCGCAGCGACAACGATTCTCGGATTCATCCTCGAGGACAACCCTGAGCTCCGCAACCGGATAATCGAAAGCGCAGCCGACGAAATCCCTGTGATTGGCACCGACATCAAGTCCAGCCCCGACGCACTGAGCGGCTCGGTATGGGTGGTCGTCGCCGGCTTGCTCGGAGCAATCTGGTCGTCGACCAAGTCATTCGTCGGCCTCCAGGGTGCTCTCGACGACACGTGGGGGGTGCACGTCGACGATCGTGCCAGCATGCCGGTGCAGCGTGGCCGGGCGATCATCGGGCTGCTGATCGTTGGTACGGCACAGGTTGGGGTCCTTGCGATCACCGCGATCGTCAACGCTGCCGGGCTCCCCGGAATCAGCCAGTTCCTCGTTGCATTCGGCACGACACTCCTCAACATGCTGGTGCTCGCCACCATGTATCGGTTCCTCACGTCGGGCAGTCCAACGTGGGGCGAGGTCTGGCCCGGGGCGATCATGGCCGGCATCATCTTCAGCGTGCTGCAGTTCTTCGGACCGCTGCTGGTCAAGACCATCGCGACGAATGCCGGCGACACATACGGCACCTTTGCGATCGTTCTTGGGTTGATCGCGTGGCTAAGTTTCGTTGCTATTGCATTACTCATGGCAGCCGAGCTGAACGCGGCGATCGTCCGCCTGCGCGAGAACCCGCACGATATCCACGATCTCGGCCCCGACTTCGATCTCGCCGTCAGGTGATAATCAGGTAGCCATCGACTTCAGTAAGCAGGTCCGACGTTGGCCGCTCGGGAAGCGCGTGACCAAGATCGCGTGAACGGACCTCGCCGATCCACTGGCTGTGTTGGTACTCGTGGTTGGTCACGGCGATGATCAGCCCGACCGCAATCTCCGCGAGCTGTGCCGGTGCGCCGACGTCGCCGGATGCAATGTTGCCCATCCGGAAGTGGAGCCGTTGGGCAGCTGCGTCGCGATATGCACGGATTCGGTCGAGGCCAGGCAGGTCGCCGCGATCAGGCTCGGGGGTCGCGCCGTCCATCAACCGGTCCAGTGCGACATCGAGCGAGGGCTCGGCTGCGGTCAGATTGCGAACCATGAAGTGCGAAACAGCTGCCTGGTGGCCAAGATGCCAGGCGATCGCGCTGAAGTCAGCATGGGGCCGCCAGTGCACTTCGTCGCTGGTGAGATCCCCCCAGAGTGCATCGGTGTAGGCCTTCGCTCGGTCGAATTCGGCGAGCAGGTCGGAGATGGCGAATCGAGTCATGGAGTCCTTCTTGTGAGCTGGCTTCTGATCTGGCCGGCGGTTCGCTCGGCTGCTTCGAGTGCACCTTCGATGTGGCCCGGGGACGTGCTGGCTGTTTCGGTCGATGTCCAGTACAGCCGGTTGTCGAACGACGCGGTCTGAAGGGCCTGATGACCAAACATCTGATAGGAGGTCAGCTGCTCGACACCGGGCGGCGACGTGAACCGTTCGGCTCGCCAGTCGCAGATGTGAACGGCGTCGGGTTGGCCGGCTTCAGGGCCAAACATCGTCACGAGCTGGTTGACGATTGCCTCCTCGGACACGGTCGGCTCCCCCGCCTGCCGGGCTGGTACGAAGCCAAAGAACGCGCCCGGCACGCCGTCGACGCCGCTCATGTCGTGGATCTCGCGCATCGGGCCGACGTGGCTGATGCCCGAGCCGGACAGACCAGCACGTCGCCAGAACGCATCCGGGTAACGGGCGACCACTTTGGTGATCCCGCCCATCCAGACCGGCGTTGAGCGCGCTGCGCTGGCAACAGCCTCCGGCAGTGGCGGGTCGAAGTCGATCGACGCGAGGGCCAGCGCCGGTGGGAGCGCAAGGACCACGGCGCGAGCAACAACGCCACCTTCACTGGTAGTCAGCGCGACGATGTCGTCGGCTGCAGTGATTGCTGCAACCGTGACGGAGAGGCGAAGAACGCCGTCCGGAAGGTCGCGGGCAATGGCCAGCGGGAGCGAGTCGGCACCTGCGACGAAACGGCTCGACACGACGTCAATGGGGTTCCCGTCGAGACGCTGCATCCCGGTGGGATCGTGGTACACCGCATCGCCATCGAGATGCTGTGCATGGATGGGCACGCCGAGGTCTCGGATCAGGAACTGGACACGCGGCTCATTCGGCCAGAACCATGTGGCACCGAGGTCGAGGCCGTCAACCGAGTGCAGTCGTCCACCGACTCGATCGCGCCCTTCGAGCACGACGACATCGAGGCCGGCGCCGACGAGATGCCGGGCAAGCGCAAGGCCCGAGATACCGGCGCCGACGATGGCGACGTCGCAGATGGAATCACTCACAATGCTTCGCCCAGCCTGGTGGCGATGACGCTGGCGCTCTCGAGAGTCCGATGGACGGGACACTTGTCGGCGATGGCGAGCAGCTTGTCCCGATCGGCATCGGTGAGATCGTCGCCCTCGAGCGTGATCACGCGTTCGAACCGGTTGATCAAGTTGGTCCGGCCCTCGGCGATGCCAGAGAACACTGCATCATTTGCAGCGCACTCGAGGCAGTCGTCGGCGTGGACTTTGCCGTGGGAAACCTCGACGGTGATCCGATCGAGCGGAAGCTTCTTGCGGTCGGCATACATCCGCAGCGTCATCGAGGTGCAGGCACCAAGGGCCGCACCGAGAAAGTCGTACGGGGCGGGGCCAGCGTCGAAGCCACCCATCGAGGTCGGCTCGTCGGCGAGCAAGCGATGCTGACCGACGACGACATGGTTGAGGAACGGACCCTGAGCCGTTTCGGCCACAACCACCGGCGCTGACGCCTTTGGTACATCGAGGGCACCGCTCTCGTCGTCGACATAGCGGTTGGCGAACCCGGCGATCATCGACGCGGCGAAGGCAGCGTCGCTCGCCTTCGTCAGCAAGTGATCGGCGCCGTCGAGCGAGACGTAGCTCTTCGGGTGCTTGGCAGCGTCGAAGATCTCACCCGCATTGTCAATCCCGACCGTGTTGTCAACCGGCGAATGCAGCACGAGTAATGCCTTCTTGGAAGTTGCAACACGCTCGACGACGACGTGATTCTGCAGATCGTCGAGGAACTGCCTCCGGATGGTGAACGGCCGGCCCGCGAGCTGCACCTCGGCCTGCCCCGACGCTTCGATTTCTTCGACCGACGACTGGAAGATGCCAGTGACGTGGGCTGCATCGGACGGGGCCCCAATGGTCGCGACGGCCCGGACCTCAGGGATCTCACCTGCAATCGCCAGCACAGCAGTTCCACCGAGTGAGTGTCCAATCAAGAGTTGCGGTGCCCGGTACTCGGTGCGCAGCCAGTCAACCGCTGCCAAAACATCGTCAGTATTCGACGTGAAGTTCGTATTGGCGAACTCACCCTCGCTATTGCCGAGCCCTGTGAAATCGAACCGGAGCACGCCGAACCCGGCGTCGGTGAGTGCTGTGGCGATCCGCGATGCCGCCTTGATGTCCTTGCCGCAGGTGAAGCAGTGGGCAAAGAGAGCAAACGCCCGAGGCGGCCCAGCTGGCAAGTCGATTCGGGCGGCGAGTTCGGCGTCTTGACTGCCGGGGAAAGTGATTCGTTCAATTCGTGCGGTCACAAGGCGAACCTAACGCTCACCACGACCCAACATTTACCATCTCAATCAACGTTCGTTCAGCCGTTACGTGGCAACACGTCGGAAAGATCGCCGCTACCATCTCGTCCGATGGTGGCTCCCACACTCGTTGGCCTGCACCGATGATCGCTGCACTTCCCACCTCCGCCTTGCTGGCAGCAGGTGAATCGACGATCGGGCCGACGCTCGCAGTCATCATTGGCACCGGCATGGCTGCTCAGTGGATTGCCTGGCGCACCCAGATTCCGTCGATCGTCGCCCTGCTGCTTGCTGGCCTCTTGCTCGGTCCCGTCACTGGTGTCATCGACCCAGACGAATTGCTCGGCGGCAATCTCTTCCCGATCGTGTCGCTCTCGGTTGCCTTGATTCTCTTCGAGGGCGGCCTTGACCTGCCGCCACGTGAGTTGCGCAACACCGGCATCGTGGTCCGCCGACTGATCACCATCGGCGCCGTGATCAGCTTCCTGATCGGCTGGTACGCGTCTCGAGAGATCTTCGGCATCTCGAACCAGGCTGCAATCGTGCTCGGTGCGGTACTCGTCGTCACCGGCCCAACTGTGGTCGGCCCGCTCCTCCGCTTTGTTCGCCCGGCCGGCACCACCGGGCCGATCCTGCGTGCCGAGGGCGTGCTGATCGACCCGATCGGCGCCACCGCCGCCCTGCTGGCGTTCGAGATTGTCCTGCTCGACGGCGCCAACGAGGCAATCCTCAAGGTCGCGGGCATTCTGGCGCTCACGATCATTGCGGGCGCTGGCATCGGCCTCCTCGCCGCCTTCGTCCTCGACGAAGCCCTTCGCAGATTCCTCATTCCCGATCAACTGATCGTTCCGATCACGTTCGCCTTCGTCGTGGCCACGTTCGTCGCAGCAAACGAGGTCCAGGAGGAGTCGGGGCTGCTGACAGTCACCGTGCTCGGCATGTACCTGGCCAGACGCGACACATCGACCGTACGACATGTCCTCGAATTCAGTGAGAGCCTCCGAACGCTGCTGATCTCTGCGCTGTTTATTCTCTTAGCGGCCCGAATCGAAGCCGACGCTCTACGTGACGTGTTGCTACCCGCACTTGGCTTCCTCGCCGTCTTGGTGCTGATTGCTCGGCCGCTCACAGTCCTGGTCTCCACGGTCCGCACATCGCTCACGTGGCGCGAGCGCATGTTCCTGATGATGATGGCACCGCGCGGCATCGTGGCCGCCGCCGTGTCGGCAATCTTCGCAATCCGCATGGAAGCAGAGGGCATCGCCGACGCCGACAAGATCGTGCCAATTGTATTCCTCGTCATCATCGGAACGATCGTCGTCTACGGCTTCTTCTCGGGGCCCGCCGCGCGCCTCCTTGGGCTGGCCGAGGCCCAAGCCACTGGCGTGCTGATCGCCGGCGCTCATGCCACCTCGCGAGGTCTCGCCCTGCAGCTGAAAGAACACGGCATCAAGTCGCTCCTCGTTGACACCGACCCGTACAACGTCACCCGGTCGATCTCGAGCGGACTGGCCGCACGTCGGTTGAATGTGCTCGCAGAAGACGCCGCCCACAACCTCGACCTTCGAGGCATCGGTCGCCTGCTGGCGTTCACGTCGAACGACGAGGTCAACGCGCTGGCCACCACCCGATTCGCTCGAGAGTTCGGCCGCCGCGAGGTATTTCAGCTGTCACCAGGCAAGCGTCGATCTGGCGAAACTGGTGTTCCGTCCGAGTACCTTGGCCGCCAGATTGGCATCGACGGCGTGACCTACACGACGATCGACGAACGAGCGCGCCAGGGCTGGAAAGCACGGAGCACCGAAGCCGGCCCGAACCTTGACACCGCCGTCGATGAAGACCTCTTCATACCTTTGATCCGTGTGATCGATGAACAGATGGCGTTCCTGTGCCGCAACGATGCGCTTCCCGCCGAGGGAATCGTCATCGGGATGGCCGCTCCGTCGTTCCAGCGCGAACTCGATAACGCAGCAGCCGAGCAGGTAAAGCCCGTCGAAGCCCCGACTCCCGATTAGCCACTGCCCCAGTTGGCAATGGCGCTGTCGAGGTGAACCGCGATCCCGGCGAAGTGACGAACACATCAGGTATCGAAGCCGATACCCAGTCGGCTGAGGAACTTGAGCCAGACATTTTCACCACCCTGGCGCTCATCCGCGCGTTGAATCGACTTCTTCGTGATGGCGACGACGGCTGACCGCAGCGGTTCGGGCGGGAATGGAAATGGTTTCGACCGGACCATCGCGAGTTCGGTTCGCTCGGTTTCAACGCCATCGACGAGGTCGAGAGCGACCTGCGCACCGAAGCGGCTTGCGGCAACACCCAGGCCGGTGTAGCCGCCGACCCAGGCAAGCCGGTTGTCGAACCGCTGCCCCCACGCACAGGTAAAGCGCGACGTGGTACCGATCGGGCCGCCCCAACGGTGCGTGAAGTTGAGGCCTTCGAGCTGCGGGAACGTCGCGAAGAACTGCTCGGCGAGCGCCCCGTGCGTTTGTGTGCTCTGCTCATGACGGGCGTCGACGCTGCTCTTGAAGTGGTACGTGGCGTCGTAGCCGCCCCACAGAATCCGGCCGTCGGCAGTGCGCCGCGTGTAGTGGAACTGGTTCGCAGCTTCGTCGATTCCTTCCCAGCGGCTCCATCCGATCGAAGCCTGCTGCTCGTCGGTCAACGGCTCTGTCATCAAGACGTGGTCGTAGACAGGGATGATCCGTCGCCGGCTGGCACGCACGGGACTGGGATATGCATTCGTCGCCACGATCACTCGATCGGCGCGCACCGACCCGATCTCGGTCGCGACGCTGAGCCGCCCGTCCAGCTCGTCAATGTCGACGACAGGGCTCTGTTCGAAAATGAGACCACCGAGGTCGAAGACGAGTTGGGTCAGGCCCCACACGAGCTTGGCCGGATCGACGAGCCCGCCGTAGTTCTCCGAAAGCAGTGCACCGATATACGCCGGCGAGTTGATGCGTGCACGTGTCTCATCGACGTCGAGCATTCGGACTCTGTCACCAGTGGCGGTGAGCACCGAAAGCCCCTCAGCGAGGTCCTCGAGTTGCCACTCCTCAGTAGCGACGTCGAGCCAATCAACCGAGCGGTAGTCGGCATCAATGCGATGGTCAATGAGGCACTGTTGGAGGTCGGCGAAGTTCTGGTCGCCGAGGCGGACAATCGAGTCGAGCTCGTCGGGCCAATGCCGATGGGCATTCTCGGCGCCGTGCGCAATCGATGCGTCGAGCATTCCGCCATTGCGCGTGCTCGCCCCGCTGCCCACAGAGCCAGCCTCAACGATCACGACCCGGCGGCCAGGTGTAGCGGTAAGGGCGTGGATCGCTGCCCACAGCCCGGTAAATCCGCCGCCGACGATGACAAGGTCGGCGTCGATGTGCTCGCTCAGCCGCTGCGCTCCGTCAGGGGCACCCTGGCCATCGGTCCAGAACACCTGTGGACGAGCAACAGACAATGCAGTCGCGGGTGACCATCCGGGTAGAGCCATGTGGCATTCTCTCAACGTGTCGACCGGAAACAGCGGAACCCCACCGCCTTCTCATCTCTTTGTGTACGGGACTCTGCAGCCGGGCGACGTCCGCTGGCACTTCCTCGAACCTTTCGTTGTCGACGAGGGCTGGCCCGACAGTGCTCCCGGACAGGTGTTCGACACCGGCCTCGGCTATCCCGGCGCACAGTTCGACAGCACGAGCGGCAGCGCAGTGATTGGACGGGTGTACGCACTGCTCGATGCGTCAATCAGCCGATGCCTCGATGTACTCGACGCCGAAGAGGGAACGGTCGGCGGCGACTACCGCCGAATCACCATCACCACTGCCAAGGGCGTGCATGCGTGGGCTTACCAGTACGGCGGCGGGCTCGACCTGACACCGATCAAAAGCGGCAACTGGGTCGAGCGCTGACGAACGCTGGCCATTCGGTCCATCAACTGAACCGCTCGCTCTCCAACAGCTGAGAGCGCAGGTACAGGGCCATCACGTCTCGCGGCACGCTGTCGATTACGCCGCGTCGCTGCTCGTCGCCGTAAGACAGCCCTGCAATGCCACTCGGGTCAGCTGCATGATCGGCGTCCTCACGACAGATCACCAGCTCGCCATCCGATGCTTGGTGCCACCAAAACCAGACATCGAGCATGGCGCCGCCCTCGTCGATGACGATGGCCCTGCACCCCTTGCGTTCGCTGTGCACCACCTCGAGAACCCGCAGCGCCGTCACTCCGAGTTCTCTTACTCGGTGCAGCGTGCCGTCCACGTGGGCACGGGCCTTCTCGAGGCGACGGGTCTGCAGGCGGCGAAAGATGGCCCGATCTTCTCACCGAGTGGACACACGCGGCTCGCCGGGCCAGCAGAACAATCAGCTGGGTGCAAGAAGTTCGAGCACGTTCCACTCGATGTCGGCTGACATGTCGGGGTTGATCGGCTGCACACAGACATGGTCAGCGCCAGCGTCGTAGTGCGCCTGCACCCCGGCCCGCACCCGATCCTCGTCACCCCACACGACCACGGCATCGACGAAACGGTGATCACGCTGTTCGATCTCTTCGTCGGTGAAGCCGAGTCGGATCCAGTTGTTGCGATAGTTCGGCAGCGCGGCGTAACG
>CAWUXP010000204.1:0-4060 GCA_963926495.1 Candidatus Ilumatobacter herschelensis | reverse complement strand
TGTCCATCACTACATCTGCCGACATCGTTGCAGAGTACAAGTGTTTGCTGGTTCGAGTTCAAACCGGCTGGGGGGCTGTGGGGGTGGGGTTTTTTTTTGAGGGTGGGGGGGGTGGTCGGGCGGAGGGGGGTCTGATTGTCGCGATCGGCTCGACAACCAGCAAGTACAGTCCACGCTGTCATGGACACTGTTCAGCGAGATCCCGCCATCGAGTCGCTCAGCGTCTTCGACATGCTCAAAATCGGTGTTGGCCCGTCGAGCTCGCACACGCTCGGCCCGTGGCGAGCGGTTCAGCGATGGCTCGGTGAACTCGCTGAGGAGTTGGCCGCGGAGTCGCTCGGGCTGCACAACGTCGAGCACGTTCGCGTCCATCTGTACGGGTCGTTGGCCCTGACAGGTAAAGGCCACGCCACCGACCAGGCAATTGCGCTCGCGCTCCTCGGATACGAGCCAGAAACCGTCGACGTCGCAGCGATTGCCGAGCACGTCCACGGTCTGGCCCGAGCGGGAACGGTTGAATTGGTTGCTGGCCACGCCGCGCGATTCGAGATGGCGAACGACATCGTCTTCCACATCGACGCTCGGCTGCCGGGGCACGCGAACGGCATGACCTGCGAAGCAACCATCGCTGGCGAACCGCGGTCGGCGTCGTACTACTCAGTCGGCGGCGGGTTCGTCGTGGGCGCTGACGAGATCCCCGGCGCCAAGAACTTTCTTGCACTCCCGCATCCAGCGCAGAGTCCTGACGACCTGCTGGAGCACTGCACCACTCGCAATTGCCGGATCGCTGATGTTGTGTGGACCAACGAACAGGAGTGGAGGTCGATCGACGAAATTCGCACCGGGCTTCGCGACATTTGGGCAGTGATGCTCGAAGGCGTCTACCGCGGCTGCCACACCGACGGCACGCTGCCGGGTGGGCTCGATGTCCGGCGTCGCGCTGCGCCGCTGAGTCGACGGCTGCTTGGCGGCGCCGATGCGCCGACATCAGGCGAATGGGTTGAGTTGATTCAGCGTCGCGATTTCCGTTTCGCCGAGATTCTGCAGTGGGTCAGCACGTTCGCGATGGCAGTGAACGAAGAGAACGCCGACCTTGGCCGAGTTGTCACGGCGCCGACCAACGGTGCAGCGGGCGTCATCCCGGCAGTGCTGCTGTACCACGTGTGCTTTTCGGAGCAGCCGGTTACCGAGTCGGGGATCATTGACTTCCTGCTCGTCGCCGGCGAGATCGGCACGCTCTTCAAGAAGGGCGCCACGATTTCGGCAGCTATGGGAGGCTGTCAGGCTGAAGTCGGGGTGTCGAGCGCGATGGCAGCAGCGGCGCTGGCCGAAGCACTCGGTGGCACAGTCGAGCAGGCCCTGATGGCGGCGGAAATCGCGATGGAACATCACCTCGGACTCACCTGCGACCCGGTCGGCGGCCTTGTCCAGGTGCCGTGTATCGAGCGCAACACGATGGGCGCGGTCAAGGCAATCAATGCCGCTGAACTGGCGGTGGCGAGCAACCCGGCAGACGCTCGCGTGTCGCTCGCCGAAGTGATCAAGACCCTGCGCGAAACTGCTGAGGACATGTCCGATCGCTACAAAGAGACCAGCCAGGCTGGCCTCGCGATCAACGTGTCGGTACGTGTTCCCGAATGCTGATCAGACAGTGCTGATCAGGCCAGCTCAGCGACGCTGCGTCGCTGTCGCCAATGCTGCGTTTCGGTGACAGCGAGCACGACGAAGAACTGAGCAACCGCCAGCCCGGCGATGGTTGCTGATGCTGCCGTGTCGTGGTGGTAGCTGACGATCAAGCCGAGTACGACTGATGACCACCCGAAGAGCACGGCAACAGCCATCGCCACCGGAATGCGCCTGACGATCAGGACAGCGGAGGCTGGGGGAGCGACGAGGAACCCGAAGACGAGCAGGGTCCCGACGACGCGGAAGCTCGACACAACCGACACGGCAAGCAAGGTGAGTAGTGCAGCGTGGGCCAAGCCCGGCTTCAACCCGAGTGTTTCGGCCTTGTCGCGGTTGACTGCGAGCGCGAGGAACGAGCGGTGCCCTGCGACGAGCCCGATGATGGTAATAACGAGGGCGACGATGCCGAGGCGGATCTCATCGCTCCGAACACCGAGTACGTCGCCGAACAGGAAGCCGGTGAGGTCGCCGGTGAAGGTCGCCTCGCGGCTCAGGATCACGACGCCGAGTGCGAGCATCCCGACGAAGAGCAAGCCGATGCCGGTGTCGTCCGAGAGCCGGGTGGTGCGGTTGACCAAGTTGACGCCGCCCACCATCACGAGTGCGCTGACGAGCGCACCGAGCGTCAGATCGAAGCCCCAGATCGCAGCGAGCGCGATACCGGGAAGCACGCCATGCGCGAGCGCGTCGCCGAAGAAGGCAAGGCCGCGCACTACAACCCATGTGCCGACGAGGGCCGTGGTCGTGGCGGCGAGCAGGCCTCCGATCAGTGCGCGTTGCGAGATCTGCGACTGGAAAGCATCGAGGACGACATCAGAGAATGCGGCAACCATCAACTGAGTGCGTCAGCGATCAGTTGTGCGTTTGTCGCCATCATGCCAATGTAGGTGTCTGCGCCGTTGCCTGGTTCACCGAGGCTTTCGGTGAACAGTTCGATGACCGGCACGTCGCGCCCGATTTCGTCGGAAATTGCCTGCGCCAGTGCATCCGATTCCGTTGTCTCGGAAAAGATTGCACGGACGTCGTTGGTGCGAATGGCTTCGAGGACTCCGTCGAGGTCGGCGGCCGATGCACCCGCACTCGTGCTCACCGACGGGATGATCGTGTCGACGATGGTAAATCCGTAGCGTTCGGCGAAGCGGCTGAGCGCGTCGTGGCTCGTCACCAAGTTGCGTTGGAGGTCGGGGTACGCGGCGAATGCCGCAGTGATCGTCGCATCGAGTTCGACGAGCTCGGCAACGTAGGCGGAGGTATTCGCGCTCACGTCAGCAATGGGAACCCCGGTCGTGCTGGCGACGGCTTCGGGGAACGTGGCGAACACTTCTGACATCAACACCGGGTCGAGCCAAACATGCGGGTCGACGCCCTCCGACGGCTCGAGTGCGCCGCCGAGAACGAAGGTGACGGCACCGGCGTCCATGGCGTTAGCAATCAGGTCGGTCATGCCCTCTTCGTAGCCAAGGCCGCTGACCACGAGGAGGTCAGCGTTCTCCATCGTCTCGGCCTGCTTAGCCGACGGAGCGAACTCGTGTGCGTCAGCGCCAACGGGCGTGATGACGTCGACGGTCAGTTCGGAGCCGACGAGGTCCCCGAGTGCTGCAGTGACCATGTCGCCAGCGATGCTCGTCGTGACGACGACCGACGGGAGGCCGGCCTGGCTGGTGTCGCTATTGGACCCGCAGGCACTCAGAGCAACAACGAATACCGCAGTAGCAGTAAGAATCATTCTCATTGAGCTATGGTATGGGAATCACTCTCAATATAGCAACCTCTGATTCACCAGATTCTGGTGTGGACCGAGCGAAAGGCAGCGCGCCTGCGATCACTGTCGACAACATTCGAGTGAGCCGTGGGGGGAGGGAAGCGATGCGCGTCGATCATCTGGAGATCCCGCACGGCGTCACGGCCTTGGTCGGGCCCAACGGCTCCGGCAAGTCGACGTTGCTTCACGCCATTGCTCACGTCCTCCCGTTTGCGGGCGACATTGATGCAGGCGGCGACGTCGCGTATGTCTTGCAGACGCAGCATGCCTCCGAGCATTTGCTGGTGACAGCTCGCGAGGTCGTTGCGCTTGGTCGCGCGGCGCAGCGCGGCCCTTTCGGCCGGCTTCGGGCCAACGACCGAGCAGCGATCGATCGCGCCATGGATCGGCTCGACATCGCCGACCTGGCCAAACAGCACCTTGCCGAAATGTCCGGGGGCCAACGGCAGCGCGTCTTCGTTGCGCAGGGACTCGCCCAAGAAGCAGACATTCTCTTGCTCGACGAGCCGGTCGCTGGCTTAGACATCGTCTCGATCGGTCAGATTCGTAAAATCATCGAGGAAGAACGCGCTGCCGGCCGAACGGTTGTCGTGGCAACACACGATCTCGATG
>CAWUXP010000203.1:0-12380 GCA_963926495.1 Candidatus Ilumatobacter herschelensis | reverse complement strand
ATCTGCGTACCGGCGAGGCAACGCCGACGATGAACTTCCCGGTCGCGATATCAACGCCGATGTCCAAAGCGATGCGAAGCAACAGCAGGATGCGCATCGCGATCGGGTTGTCGAAGCTGCGCTGCAGTTCGCCAAGAAACATACGCCTGAACCATCGAACAGCCAAGAGCTCGGGCTGCGTATCGGCGATGGCGTCGAACACCCAAGCTTCGGGGCTGGTGTCATCATCGACGTCAAGGGCGAAGGTGAGAAGGCCGAAGCCACCATCAACTTCAGCGGCGTCGGCACGAAACATCTGAGCTTGGCCTGGGCGCCGCTCAAGAAGATCAGCTGACTCGCGCCGCCCCGTGCCAGACTGTCGGATATGAAGGCAGCAATTCTGGTCGAGAGTCTGACGGGCAATACATGGAAGGCCGCCGAAGGCGTGGCTGACCTTCTGCAGCAGGAGCGGTGGACCATCACCGGACTGTCCAAGGTCAAGCAGCCCGACCATCAATCGATTCATGAAGCCGACATCGTGCTGGTCGGTACGTGGGTGCATGGTGCCTTCGTGTTCGGTCAGGCGCCATGGAACGTCAACGGCATCGCCAACCTGCCGTCGATGCGCGGCAAGAAGGCTGCGGCATTCTGCACGTTTGCACTCCACCCGGGGAACAGTCTCGACAAGCTGACCAGCTCCCTTGGTGATACCGGGGCATACGTGATCGGTGGCCTCGCGATGAGCCGCAGCAAGCTCCCGGAGCACACCGAAGAGTTCGCCAGCCGTTTGCTGAGTGCAGCCAACAGCCTGCCCGTCGACGCTTGATTCTGCAGCGGCCGGGTCTTTGGGGCCGGGTCGCCGAGTCGATCAGTCTTTGGTGACGCCGCTGAGGTCGATCGATAGCAAGCGGCTGTTTTCGACAACCGGGTTGACGCCCGGCGGTGGCGGTGCCAACTCGCTGACGTCGAGGGTGTTGCCGTCGCAGTCGATGAACTCACGTGTGCCAATGACCTGCTCGACGATGCAGTCTTCGTCGCCGTCGGCCGGGTAGCCGAAGTAGACAACCCAACCCAGAGCAGGGTCGTCACCGGTGTGGTCGAGCACGATGGTGCGTGCGCCACGGTTGGTCGCAAGGTCGGCGAAGAGGATCGGACCGTCTTCGTTGACAATGTCAGCGGCGTTTTGCACGCTGCCGACTCGGAGGTTCGATGGCGCCAGACGCTCTGACGTGGCTGTTCCGCCGCGCGAGATGAAGGCAGCGAAGCCCCATAGCATCAGGCCGATCAGCCCGAGGATGACGACGCCGCCGACGTTGGGCAGCAACGCGCGAACGAGCGGCGAGCGCTTCTTGACCGGAGGAGCGGATTCCTTGGGCACGTCCCCAGTCTGCCGCCGCTGAGCCCGCCTTCATCAGCGAGGTCGGTTCACGAGCCCACGGGTTGGGGGATCGGCTTGCCAGCCGCATAAGGTCGGGGTTCTGTGAAGCGCACCTATCGCATCGTCGTCGCGAAGCCCGGCCTTGATGGCCACGACCGAGGCGCCAAAACCATCACCCGAGCTCTTCGAGACCACGGTTTCGAGGTCATTTACACTGGGCTCCACCAGACGCCCGAACAGATCGCTGAAACCGTGCTGCAGGAAGACGCCGACGGCGTCGGCCTGTCGCTTCTTTCTGGGGCACACCTCACGCTCTTCCCGCGTGTGATGGAAGAGCTTCGCAATCGTGATCTCGGTGACGTGCTCGTCTTCGGCGGCGGCGTCATTCCTACTGCCGATGCACGTGTCCTGCGCGAGCAGGGCGTTGCCGAAATATTCGGCCCGGGCTCATCGCTCAAAGCGATCGGCGAGTGGCTCGAAGGCGCCCTCGACGAAACCGAATCCTGACCGGCTCTCCGGTCGACCTCACCGTTCTCAACATCCGCAAACAAGAAAGAGAGGGCTCCCAACGTGGATCTCTTCGAGTATCAGGGCAAGCAGTACTTCGCCCGCTATGACATTCCGGTCAGTCCGGGCGGGCCAGCCGACACCGTCGACGAGGCCGTGAAGGAGGCCGCATCTGCCGGCTACCCCGTCGTCGTCAAGGCGCAGGTGCAGGTCGGTGGCCGCGGTAAGGCCGGCGGCATCAAGCTCGCTGACAACGAAGCCGAAGTGCGCGAGCACGCCGGCAACATCTTGGGGATGGACATCAAGGGCCACGTCGTACGTCGGCTCTGGGTCGAAGCTGCTTCGGACATCGACGAGGAGTACTACGTTTCGTTCACCCTCGATCGCAGTGAGAAGAAGCACCTGATGATGCTCTCCCGCGAAGGTGGCGTCGAAATCGAAGTCGTCGCTGAAACGAATCCCGACGCGATCGTCAAGTTGCACATCGATCCTGTCGACGGGCTCTCTGAGGCCGTCGCCCGCCAGGCGTGCCTCGATGCGAAGCTCCCCGAGCGCGCCATCGAGGGGGCGACTGACATCCTCGTCAAGCTGTACCGCTGCTACGACGAAGGCGACTGCGACCTCGCCGAGATCAATCCGTTGATCCTCAAGCCGACCGGCGAAGTACACGCACTCGACGCCAAGGTCACCCTTGACGACAACGCCGAGTTCCGCCACCCCGAGTGGGACGCATTCCGCGGCCTCACCGAGATGGACGAACGCGAAAAGATGGCTGCCGAGAAGAATCTCCAGTACATCGGCCTCGACGGCACCGTCGGCATCATCGCCAACGGCGCTGGCCTCGCTATGTCGACGCTTGACGTCGTCAACCAGGTCGGTGGCTCGGCTGCCAACTTCCTCGACATCGGTGGCGGCGCCAACGCCGACGTGATGGCGGGGGCACTCGAAGTCATCAACTTCGACGAGAACGTCAAGTCGATCTTCATCAATATTTTCGGCGGTATTACGCGTGGCGAAGAAGTTGCCAAGGGCATCGTCGAGGCCATGGGCCGCGTCGACTTGAAGGCGCCGATTGTGATCCGTCTCGACGGCACGAATGCAGAAGAAGGGCGTCAGATCCTGCTCGACGCCGGTATCCCGCAAGACAAGCTCCGCTCGGAGCCGACCATGCTTGACGCTGCCCGTGTGGCCGTCGAGCTCGCGAAGTAAGAGCCGAAAGCAGTACTGACACATGGCAATTTTTGTTGATGAAAACACCAAGGTCATCGTCCAAGGCCTCACCGGTGGCCAGGGCAAGTACCACGGCCTCCGCAACCGCGACTACGGTACGCAGGTCGTCGCCGGTGTCACGCCCGGCAAGGGCGGGCAAGATGTCGATGGCATCCCGATCTTTAACACGGTGGCAGAGGCCGTCGAAGCAACAGGAGCAACAGCGTCGTTCGCGACTGTGCCGCCGAAGTTTGCTCCTGGGGCCATCATGGAAGCAGCCGAAGCCGGCATCGGTTTCATTGTCTGCATCACTGAGGGCATCCCGGCGCAAGACGAAGCAAAGGTCTTCAATCGCCTGAAGCGTGACTTCCCCGGCACCCGCCTGCTCGGTCCGAACTGCCCCGGCATCATCAGCCCCGGTAAGTGCAATATCGGTATCACCGCGGGTGAAATCGCCCAGCTTCCCACCGCAGATGGACCGAACGTCGGCATCGTGAGCCGCTCCGGCACGCTCACGTACCAGGCGCTTTACGAGCTCAAGCAGCGTGGCATCGGCGTGTCGACTTGCGTCGGCATCGGTGGCGATCCCGTTCCTGGTACCAACTTCATCGACTGCCTGGCGGAGTTCCAGAACGACCCCGAGACGCACGCGATCATGATGCTCGGTGAGATCGGCGGCTCGGCCGAAGAAGAAGCAGCCGAGTACATCGCGGCCAACGTCACCAAGCCGATGAGCGCGTACATCGCTGGCGTCACCGCACCGGCCGGCAAGAAAATGGGCCACGCAGGCGCCATCGTGTCCGGCAACAAGGGTACGGCTCAGGGCAAGATGGACGCCCTCGCAGCCGCTGGCGTGAAGGTCGGCCTCAACCCGACTGAAGCCGGCGAACTGATGGCCGAGATCGTCGCCGCCCTTTAACCATCCCGACATCTCGTGCGAAGGCGTGAGGTAGGTGTGCACTCACTGCGCATCGACCTCACGCCTTTTCCGATTTTCTGAGCAGGGGTGCGGTGTTACTGGGCAGGCGGCGGCGGGGGTGGGGGTGTGCCACTAGATGGCGGGGGCGGCGGGGGCATGTCGCCACCGTCGTCGTTGCCGCTACCCGAGAAGCTCGCCTTGAGCTTGTTTATGTCGGTCAGGTCGGAGAGTTCGCCGCCTGATGCCTGGAAGTTGAGGAACGCACCTGCGGTCGCGATGAGCCCAGCGACAAAAGTGACGGACATCCCCAGGCCACGGCTGATGCCGTCGGGGACACCCGGGTTAAAGGCCACCCGGATGAGCAGCAGGAGAGCTGCAAGGGCGGTGCCCCCAAGCAGAATCAACGGCCACGGCTGCGCTTTGGCGTCGATTTTCTCGAGAACGAGTAGAACAGTAATGGCCGTGGCGCCGATGACGAGCAGCCATGGCAGCGCTCCTGTGAGCGTGAAGTCGAACGCGTTGCGACCGGAGAAGGACACACCGAAGCTCTCAACCTTGATCCAGTCGAGGAACAAGCCACCGATGAGCGTCAGGACGCCTCCACCAATGATGAGCCAATCGGATGTCTTGAATTTACTGAAGTCCATGTTGGACCCCTTCCGGAGTATTTGTTGCAGAGATTCAGGTGGCAGAAGCGGCTTTGTGTTTTTTGTCACACCAACGACAAACAAAACGTAGTCGCTCTGGCAGACGTAGCGCGACGTATTCCGACGTGTGTTGCAGACATTTGTCTGTGCGCGGTCAGTCTCGCCTGTCTACGCTCGGTGCCGTGCCTACTGCATTGCTGTCCGTGTACGACAAGTCCGGAGTCGTCGACTTTGCCCGCGCTCTCAGCGAATTGGGGTGGTCGATTGTCTCGAGCGGCGGTACCGCCAAGGCCGTTGCGGCGGCGGGAATCGACGTCACTGATGTCGCAGACCTGACCGGCGTGCCAGCGATTCTGAGCCATCGAGTGGTGACGCTGCACCCAAAGGTGCACGGCGGCATCCTTGCTGACCCAACCGACCCCGGGCACATCTCCGACATGGCCGAGTACGGCATCGAGCCGATCAGCCTCGTCGTCGGCAACCTGTACCCGTTCGGCCAGAGCCTCGACGACTTCGAGCACGGCAGTGGCTCGGCAGTCGAGATGATCGACATCGGAGGGCCCGCAATGGTGCGCGCCGCGGCCAAGAACCACGCCCATGTCACGGTGATCGTCGACCCCAAGAACTACGACCCGGTGATCGCCGAACTGCGCGCCGACGGTGCCCTGTCGGCTGACACCAAGCGGCGGCTCGCCCGAGCCGCGTTTGCTCACACCGCGGCCTACGACGCAGCGATTGTCACCTGGTTCGACGACAACGATCCCGACGTCGCCGACGAAACGATCGAGGTTGATGATGTAGACACTGCAGGCGCTCTGCCGGCATCGATCCACCTCGCTCTGTCGAACGTGCAGTCGTTGCGCTATGGCGAGAACCCGCACCAGGAAGGTGCGCGGTACCGCCAAGCTGGTGCAACGAGTTGGTGGGACTCGATGACCCAGCACGGCGGCAAGGCGTTGAGCTACCTCAACCTGTACGACACGGAGGCTGCCTGGCGTCTCGTTCAACGCTTCGACGACCCGGCGTGCGTGATCGTCAAGCATGCCAACCCGTGTGGCGTTGCTCTCGCCGACGACATCACGACCGCCTACATCCGGGCCAATGCCTGTGATCCGGTGAGCGCCTTCGGCGGCATCGTTGCCGTCAACCGCACCGTCACCAACGAGATGGCAATAGCGCTCGGTGACGTGTTCACCGAAGTGGTCGTCGCCCCGGGGTTCGACGACGACGCACTCGAGACCTTCGCCAAAAAGAAGAACCTGCGCGTCATTGCGGCCAATGCGCCGTCGCCGCTGCCGTTCGATGTCCGTCCGATCGACGGTGGGTTACTCGTCCAGCAGCCCGATCCCGTTGCAGGCCGCAGCGATGACTGGCGGATCGTCACCAACCTGCAGCCGACCGAGGCCCAGTGGGCCGACATGGAATTTGCCTGGACGGTGTGTGCCGCGGTCACCAGCAATGCAATCGTCTACACCAAGGACTGCCAGGCCTTTGGTATCGGTGCAGGGCAGCAGAACCGGCTCGATTCGGCCCGGATCGCGACGGGCCGCGCCAATGGCCGCGCCAGTGGTGGGGCGTGCGCAAGCGATGCGTTCTTCCCATTCCGCGACGGCCTCGACGCTGCTGTCGAAGCTGGCGTGTCGTGCGTGATCCAGCCAGGCGGGTCGATGCGCGACGACGAAGTGATCGCAGCAGCCGACGAGCATGAACTCGCGATGGTCTTCACCGGACAACGCCACTTTCGTCACTGACGTCAGCGTCAGCGGAGGCTGACGGGGCACGGCCCAGCGCGTTCCATATGGTGGAATCGTTCCGGCAGGCGGGACGTTTCCCATCTGGCGGCTGAGCCTGGCACCTCGCTCGTTACGTTCTCAGGTCTATGGCTCGGATCGCCGACAAGCTGGCAGCAGGACGGACTCTTTCGTTCGAGTTCTTTCCGCCGAAATCAGCGGGTGCGCAAATGACACTCGGCCGCACTGTGGCCGAACTCGCGCCGCTGGGTCCCGACTTTGTCAGCATCACATATGGCGCAGGTGGGTCTGATCGTCATCGCACCGCCGACGTTGTCGGGTGGATGCGCAAAGAGACCGATGTCGAGCCGATGGCGCACCTCACGTGTGTTGGCCACACTCGGACCGACGTCGCCGGGCTACTCGTCGACTACCGCCGCATGGGCGTCGAGAACATCCTCGCCCTCGGCGGCGACCTGCCCGTCGACGGTTCCACTCCGGCAGGTGACTATCGGTACGCCCTCGACCTGTTGGCCGATGTCGCAGCCACCGGTTGTTTCTCGGTCGGTGTCGCAGCGCATCCCGAGGTGCATCCGCGTTCTCCTGATCGGGCCGCTGACCGCAAGCACCTTGCCGACAAGCTGCGGATCGCCGACTTCGCTATCACCCAGTTCTTTTTCGACGTCGAGCACTACACCCGGCTCGTCGACGAGCTCGCGGCGCTCGGTGTCGACAAGCCGATTGTGCCGGGGATCATGCCGGTCACGAACCTGGCTCAGATCCACAGGATGGCCCAGATGAGCGGTTCCGAGGTGCCTGACTGGCTCGTCGATCGTCTCGAATCAGCTCGTACCGATGCAGAGGTCAAACGGATCGGCATCGAACTCGCTTCTGCGCTGTGTATCGATTTGATCGAGGCAGGCGCTCCGGGCCTGCACCTGTACACGTTGAATCGGTCCGAGGTAGCGAAACAAATCAAGGTGAACCTTGGATCGGTGCTCGTCTGAGCGATACTTGACGGTGATGTCCGGTATTTCCGCGCCCGCCACCGTGACGGCACCTCGCCGCGCAAACGCGAATATCAGCAAGGTGCCGTACCTGCCGGGCCTCGATGGAATGCGGGCTGTGGCTGTCGTTGCCGTGATGATTTATCACGCCAACAGCACATGGTTGAAGGGTGGGTTCATCGGCGTCGAGGTGTTCTTCGTCATCTCGGGGTACCTGATCACGCTGCTCCTCATCGCCGAGCACGAAAAGACCGGCGAAGTGAACATGAAGAACTTCTGGGTGCGTCGGTTCCGGCGGCTCCTCCCAGCGCTGTTCATGATGCTGCTCCTGCTGTCGATCTGGACCGCAGTGTTCGAACGCGACGCGCTGGGCCAACTCCGCGGCGACCTGTTGGGCGGTGTGGCCTATATCTCGAACTGGTACCAGATTTTCATTGGTGCTGGGTACAGCGCGAGCAACGACTTCGCTCCGCTGCGCCATCTGTGGAGCCTTGCTGTCGAGGAACAGTTCTATTTCGTCTGGCCGATCGTGATGGTCGCGCTGCTGCGTCAGGGCAGTCGCAGGATCGCCGATCTCAGCGTGTGGCTATTCGGCGCTGCCGTGTTCGTGACGATCGTCGTCGCTGTGCTGTATCACCCCGGTCCGATCGACGCTGACCCGTCGAATACGCCGGCCGCCTACTGGGAGATCAGCGGCCGATTCATCTCGAAGGGCGACGCCCTCTACCTCTCCACGCTGTCTCGCTCCAGTGGCCTACTCCTCGGCGCCGCATTCGCGATGGTGTGGCGTCCCGTCGCGATGATGCGCGGTCCGCTGCAAAACAGGGCGCATGCGCTCGACGGGCTCGCCGTCGTTGGGTTTGCCGTCCTCGCCGTGATGTCGTGGAAGGTCGGTTTTATCGACACCTTCGGCGATAACAGCGCCGATCCGTGGCTGTTCCGTGGCGGCTTCTTCGTCGCCGGCATCGCAACGCTGTTGATTATCGCCGCGGTGACGCACCGTGATTCGCTGACGGCCAAAGCGTTGAGCGGCCCCACGATGCTGTGGATTGGTACGCGCTCATATGGGCTGTATCTCTACCACTGGCCGATCTACCAGATTGTCCGGAACACGGCCGGAACCAAGCTGAAGTTCCATGAATGGGTGCTGTGTATGGTCGCCACGGCGATCATTACTGAGATCTCGTACCGATACATCGAGACTCCGATCCGTAAAGGCCAACTCTCAGCGGCGTGGCGTCGGCGCGGCGAACAATCGCGTCGGAACGACAACCGTGGCGCGGTGCTCGGTGGCGCATTCGTCGGTACGGCGTTGGCGATCTTCGCCGGTGCCAGCTTGGTGACCGCCGAGTTGAAGCAGAACGAAGTCGATGAGTCACTCAAGCAGAGTGCGGCAGCCACGTGCAGCGTTCTCCTCGGGACGTGTGACGATGAGCCCGGAGCTGCACCAGCGGTCGAATCGGCCACTCAATCCGATCCCGCTCTGTCTGCTGACCCAGACGCCTCTGGCGACCCGGCAGTCGGCGACGTCCAAGTGACCGTCGCAACCACGGTGCCGCCGCCCGTAGCACCGGAGAAGTTCGCCATCGGAGATTCGGTGATGTTGGGCGCCGCCGACGAGTTGAAAGCAGCGGGTTTCACCGTCGACGCAGCAGAGAGCAGGGCGTTCGTGCGTGGTCTCGATGTCGTCCAGGCGCTGTCGGACCGGAGCCAATTGCCTCTGGAGTTGGTTATCCATCTCGGGACGAACGGCCCGATTAGTGCCGACGAGATGGCCGCGATGATGAGCCTCGTTGCCAACGTTCCGAAGGTGCTGCTCATCCAGAATGTCGTGCCGAACGGCAGTTACGACGAGGAGAACAACCTCTTGATGGTCAATGTCGCGAGCGGCCTCCGGAACGTCGAGGTGCTGTACTGGGATGGCCTCGCGCAGCAGTGCCAGGGCGACTGCATTTACCAGGATGGGATCCACCTCAAGTCGACGGGCGCGATCTACTACACGACGCTCATTGAGACGGTCCTGGCTGACAGTTCCCTTTTCGCCTGACGTATTCGCCATTTACTGATTTTGAGAATTGCGTGACATGAATTGCAGCGCGGCCGCAGCGATACTTGATGTGTCATGGCCGTGACTAACGCGTTCCCCTCGGCAACAGCTGTCGACCATTCCGGTGGGTTCGTGCGCGCCCATATCAGTCGGGTCCCGTACCTGCCGGGCCTCGACGGGATGCGTGCGATCGCCGTAGTCGCTGTCATGATTTACCACGCCAACAGCTCGTGGTTGCCGGGCGGTTTTCTCGGCGTCGAGATGTTTTTCGTGATCTCGGGCTACCTCATCACCCTGTTGCTGATCGCCGAGCGAGAGCGGACCTACCGGATTTCGCTCGTCGACTTCTGGCTCCGCCGTGCGAGGCGCCTGCTCCCTGCGATGTTCCTGCTGATGGGGCTGCTGACCGTTTGGACGGCCCTGTTCGAACGCGATGCGCTGGGGCAACTTCGCGGTGATGTGCTTGCCGGATTTTTCTACGTTTCGAATTGGTACCAGGTCTGGGTGGGCCTCGGATACACCGCAGCAGGCGATTTCGCACCGCTCCGGCATCTGTGGAGCCTTGCGGTCGAAGAGCAGTTTTATTTGGTCTGGCCATTGGTGATGGTGGCGTTTCTCGGCCGCACGGGCACGCGTCGGGTCGCCAACTTCAGCCGCTGGCTGTTTGTTGGCGCGATCGGGATCACGATCCTCGTTGGCCTTGCGTACCACCCGGGTGTGGTCGGCGAACCAGAGGTCACTCCCGAGGCGTATTGGAACATCGCTGGGCGGCCGATCTCCAAACTCGACACGCTGTACCTGAGCACTGTTGCCCGAGCCGGTGGGCTCCTTCTCGGGGCAGGTTTCGCCATGGTGTGGCGACCCTTCGCGATCCTCCGCGGGCCGCTCCGCGAGCGTGGCCGGACGTTCGACGTCGTTGCGGTGCTGGCGTTCGTCGGGTTGGGCTTGATGTTCTGGAACATCCATCTCGTCGATCCGAGCGGTGCCGATGGCCGACTTTTCCGTGGCGGCCTCTTCGTTGTAGGGGTCTTCACGCTGCTGATCATTGCCGCGGTCACGCACCAGGGGGCTGCGGCAAATCGGCTGCTCGGTGGCAGAGTCCTCATCTGGATCGGGACCCGCTCCTACGGCCTGTATCTCTTTCACTGGCCGATCTACCAAATCATCCGCAACGTGGCAGGGAACTCGCTCCGCCTCCACGAGTTCTTGCTCGCCATGATCCCGACGGTGATCATCACCGAACTGTCCTACCGGTTCGTCGAGACACCGATCCGGATCGGCGGGGTGAAGGCGCTTACACAACGGGTGTGGAATCGTGAGGTCCGTCGACCGACCGGCTTGTTGGTCGGAGTAGCCGCTCTCACCGCCGCCATGGCGACGTTTGCCAGCGCGGCGCTCGCGACCGCCGACCTCAAGCAGAACGACATCACCGAGTCGCTGGCTGACGGCGAAGCCTTCACCGTCAGCCTCACCGATGCGGTCGATAACGAGATCCCGGCGTCGGTCACCTCGCCGATGACCGTTGCCCCCGCCACGGTTGCTGCGCTTCCGACCACGGCGGCCAGCTCCGTCGAGCCTGCGTCGACGGTCCCGCCGACAACTGTCGCTCCGGTGGTCGTGCCCGCTTCGACAGTCGCCCCGTCGGCGACCACGCTGCCGCCGGTTCCGGTCGCCCAACCCGGTGTCGTTACCGATTTCAACGCCATCACCCCGCTGACACTCACACCAGCCGCCACCGGGATCCCATTGGTTGCCGTCGGCGACTCGGTAATGCTCGGTGCTGCCGAAGAGCTCACGGCGAGCGGCTTTGTCGTCGATGCGGTCAAGAATCGCCAGCTGATCGCCTACGTGTCTGAGCTTGAGGCTGTCAAGCTCTCAGGTGCGCTCACGTCTGTCGTGGTGGTGCACCTGGGGACGAATGGGCGCTTCAGCGACGCGTCACTGGGGTTGCTCATGGACCTCCTCGCCGATGTGCCGACAGTCGTGATGCTGACCGGCAAGGGCGATCGTGAATGGATGGCTGGCAACAATAAGAAAATCCGTGCGTTGCCCGGAAGTTTTTCGAACGTGACGGTCCTCGACTGGGAAGTGATGGCGTCGAGTTGTGAGGGCCGCTGCTTTTACGACGACGGCATCCACCTCACGCAGTTGGGGCAGAACTTCTATGCGATGCTTGTCGACCGCGTCCTGGGCCTGGCGTAGGGACAGGCTTGCCGTCAGGCTGACCGCAACCTGACAACCGGTGGTCCGAGCCGCCGGGCTTGGCCCTGCCACCGCATCGGCGTAGCCTCAGACGCCATGACTACTCCAGTACGCGTTGCCGTCACCGGGGCTGCAGGCCAGATCGGCTACAGCCTCCTCTTCCGCATTGCATCGGGCACGATGCTCGGCCCAGATACCCCGGTTGCGCTGCAGCTGCTCGAAATTACCCCGGCGCTCGGCGCGCTCGAAGGTGTTCGCATGGAACTCGACGACGGCGCATTCCCATTGCTCGACTCGATCACCTGCACCGACGACGCCGATGTGGCGTTCGGCGATGCCGATGTGGCGATCCTCGTGGGCTCAATGCCGCGCAAGGCTGGCATGGAACGCGCTGACCTCCTGTCGGCCAACGGTGGGATCTTTAAGCCGCAGGGCGAAGCACTCAGCCGCTCGGCCAAGAAGGACGTCAAGATTCTCGTCGTCGGCAACCCGGCCAACACCAACGCGGTCATCGCGATGAACAACGCTGCTGATCTCGACCCGAGTCGCTTCACCGCAATGACTCGCCTCGACCACAACCGTGCAATCAGCCAACTCGCCACGCGCCTGAATGCTTCCGTCAACGACATTAAGAAGATGACGGTGTGGGGCAACCACTCGGTCACGCAGTATCCCGACCTGTCGAACTGCGAAGTTGGCGGCAAGAACGCGCTCGAACTGATCGGTGACCAAGCCTGGTACGCCGACACCTACAT